>JAABYK010000423.1:25594-36253 GCA_011775825.1 Candidatus Zhuqueibacterota bacterium
TCACCGAAAAGTGTTTTTAATTGTTGGTTGATATCCTGCCCCAAGTGCTCCAGCTCCCATTTGACGCTTTCCACCAATTCATTCTCGGGGTGATGTTTTAGAAATTCGTTGTAGGCTTCTTTGGCTTTGTCATATTCATTTAAGTTGTTCGCATAGATGTATCCGATCATAAATCGTGATTGAGGCACGGACTCACTTTCGGGATAGTCTTCGATGAGTTTTCGATGATATTCAATGGCCTTTTCATATTCAGGAAAATTGTTGTAATACAAGAAAGCGATTTTTCGGACGGCTACATCGGCAGAGTCCCCCTCCGGATAATTTTCAAGCAGCTTCTTGTAGCTCTTCAGTGCCTCGGCGTAGTCTTCTTCCTGTTCATAGGCTTGTGCCTGATTGTGCAATTCCTCTTGTGTCTGCTTTTTGCCACAACTTTGAAAAGCAAAAACCAACACAATCGCTGCAAGCATCGAAACGGTTCTATAACTCATTTGAAAACGTTCTCCTCTAAGCTTCTATTACTCAAAAAAACAATGGGGAAATGTTAAAAAGATTTGCCTAAAAATCAAGAAATATTCATAAAAAAAGCGAGGAACAGGCAACCCATTCCTCGCTTGATTCACATCGATCACGTCACTCGTGTGTCCTACTTACTTCTTCGATTTATCGTCGTCATCGACAACTTCGAAATCAGCTTCCTCTACTTTCTCGTCTTTGCCTTCTTGTTCGGTCTTCGCTTCACCCTGGGCTTCGGCACCGCCAGCTTGCGACTGCGCCTCCTGATACATCTTACCGGCCATCTCGTTCCACACCTGACTCAACGCCTCAGTAGAGGACTTAATCTCGTCAACGTTTTCGCCCTTGAGCGCTTCTTTCACCCGTCCGACAGCCGTCTCGAGTTTCGACTTGTCATCAGAGCTGAGTTTGTCGCCCATCTCTTGCATGTTCTTTTCTGTCTGATATACCAACTGATCAGCCTGATTGCGTACGTCAACCGTCTCACGCTTTTTCTTATCTTCGGCTGCATGAGTTTTTGCATCCTGGACCATGTTATCAATTTCTTCCTTCGATAACCCAGTCGAGGCTTCGATGCGGATCTTCTGTTCCTTGCCGGTAGCTTTATCCCTGGCGGACACATTCAGAATTCCGTTCGCATCGATGTCAAACGTCACTTCGATTTGTGGCACACCTCTTGGCGCGGGCGGAATTCCGTCCAGGATAAATCGACCCAGTGTTCGATTGTCTCTTGCCATTTCGCGCTCACCTTGCAGCACGTGAATCTCGACTGAGGTTTGATTGTCCGCAGCTGTAGAAAAGATCTCGGATTTCTGAGTCGGGATCGTGGTGTTCTTTTCAATCAGCTTGGTCATCACACCACCAAGCGTCTCGATACCGAGAGACAGCGGCGTAACGTCGAGTAACAACACGTCCTTCACGTCTCCGGCCAGCACGCCACCTTGAATGGCCGCACCGATTGCCACAACTTCGTCCGGATTCACGCCCTTGTGAGGTTCTTTGCCAAATATCTCTTTCACAAGTTCTTGCACTTTCGGCATTCTGGTCGAACCACCCACCAGAACGATCTCGTCAATGTCGTTTGCCGATAGTCCCGCATCTTTCAACGCTGTCTTGCACGGTTGTACGGTGCGCTGAAACAAATCATCACAAAGTTGCTCGAACTTGGCACGCGTCAGAGTGAGGCTTAAATGCTTCGGTCCGGCATCGGTTGCGGTAATGAACGGCAGATTGATTTCTGTCTGAGCCACAGATGACAGCTCACATTTCGCCTTCTCTGCGCCTTCTTTCAATCTCTGCAGTGCCATCGCGTCTTTTGACAAATCCACACCCTCCTGCTTCTTGAATTCGTCAACGATCCAGTTTATCACTCGCTGATCGAAATCGTCACCACCAAGATGCGTGTCACCATTGGTTGCCTTTACCTCAAATACACCTTCGCCAATTTCCAGAATCGAAATATCAAATGTACCGCCGCCTAAATCGAAAACCGCGATTTTCTCATCCTTTTTCTTGTCCAAACCATAGGCCATGGAAGCCGCAGTAGGCTCGTTTATGATTCTTTTTACTTCCAAGCCGGCGACCTCACCAGCCTCTTTGGTGGCCTGACGTTGACTGTCGTTAAAGTAGGCCGGAACCGTAATCACAGCAGCATTGACCTTTTGACCCAGATAATCTTCCGCGGTCTGCTTCATTTTTTGCAATATCATTGCAGAGATCTCTTGCGGCGTATAGTCTTTATCCTCAATTTTAACTTTTGCCACATCGTTAGGACCTTTGACTACTTTGTACGGCACTTCTTCAATTTCCGTACCAACTTCTCCATAACGTCGGCCCATGAAACGCTTAATTGAAAAAATGGTATTGGCCGGGTTCGTGATCGCCTGTCGCTTTGCCACTTGTCCTACCAGTCTTTCACCACTTTTTGAAAAAGCAACCATCGAGGGGGTCGTTCTGGAACCTTCGGCATTCGGTATTACTACCGGTTCGCCTCCTTCCATGACCGCGACACACGAGTTTGTCGTACCCAAGTCAATCCCAATAATCTTACTCATGACATAACCTCCATAGATTCAAGTTTTTATTTTCGTAAATACATGTTTTCATAAGTGTAGGTTAAACTCCGACACCGTTTCTGTTACGTCTACTTTTTTTGCAAAGAGCATGCCACACAAGTCACTTTATGACGTTAGTTTCTGTTATTACTATACTTAGTATACACCTAACCCTTGTCGCCTTAACTAATTTTGAAGCACCTTAACTTTATTGTCTGTCATCATGTCATATAAGTTGAAAGAAAAAAAGGGTGTTGGCACACCCTTTTTCCGTTTTTAGGCTTTAGGCTTCATTCCTAATCTTCTTTTGAAGGTTTCTCGGAGACCTTAGTCTCACTTTTAGTTTCATTCCTCTTCTCCGATGAAGACTCACTTTTGGATTTATCGGATTTATCAGCTCCGCCTGTTTTACCATTGTCGGATCGTTTATAATCGGTAATGTAAAATCCGGAGCCTTTGAAAATTAACCCGTTCCCGGCACTGATCAATCTGCGTACGGGTCCCGCACATTTTGGGCACTTGTCCAAAGGAGGTGCTGTGATACTCTGAAATTCTTCAAATTGATGGTGACAGTCACTGCAGAGATAGTCGTATGTTGGCATGTTCTTATTCCTTTCACTGGTCCGACAACTGTCTTACAAACAACAGGAAATAAATATGCGGTGCAATTCCTAAGATTTCGGTACCCTCATGGCCACAAAGAAGTTTCTGGAATCGCGTCGAATTTGAAATAGTACGATGTCGCCCTGGTCCAGATTGTCTATTATTCTTTCCACGTCTGTTACAGAGGACACTTTTTGCCGGTTAACTTCTTTGACTAAATCTCCGACTCGGACACCTTTTTCCTCGGCTACACTTCCTCTCAGGACATTGGTTACCAGCACGCCTCGATCATCTTCGTAACCATACCTTTCCGCCATTTCGTCAGACAATGTTGACAATTCCAAGCCCAGGCCTCCCAACATATCGCTTTCTTGGGAGAAGGCTGGCCTTTCCTGCCTTGATGAGGAGGGTCTTTCTTCCAGCTTGACAGTCAACGCTTTGGATTTACCGTCTCTGATTATTGTTAGATCGATCTTATCTCCAGGCTGATACGTTGCAATCAGGTTGGTAAGCATCTGAGAATCGGCAACCTCGGTGTTATCCACCTCAATAATCACATCATACTTTTTAAGTCCGGCCTTGTCCGCCGGCGTTCCTCTCACAACTTCGTTTACGACGGCGCCTTTGTTATCTTTAAGATTAAGCGCCTCGCTCAGCTCCTCATCGGGGGTTGTGATGTACACGCCTAAATAGCCGCGGTAAACCTTGCCGTGCTCAATAAGATCATCCATAACCCGCTTCGCCAAATTGATGGGAATGGCGAAACCGATTCCAACATTTCCACCGGTTTTGCCTGCATAAATTGCAGTGTTTATTCCGATCAACTCGCCTTTGATATTCACCAAAGCGCCACCGCTGTTTCCGGGGTTAATGGCCGCATCTGTTTGGATAAAATCTTCATAGGTTAATTCGTTGCTAAGATTTAGAGCACGGCCCTTCGCGCTGATGATTCCGGAGGTCACCGTGTGTTGCAAACGCAAGTCAAATGGACTGCCGATGGCAAGTACCCATTCACCCACTTCCAACTTATCGGAATCGCCTAAGGTAACGGCAGGCAAACTGTTCTCGTCAATTTTAATCACCGCTATATCGCTTGCCGGATCTGTTCCTATGATTTCGGCATCGAATTCATCGCCGTCACGCAGAACGTTAATCTCATCAGCATCTTTGATAACATGATAGTTGGTGATAATATATCCATCAGGAGAGACGATCACACCTGATCCCAATCCACGTTGGCGATACTCTCTCTCTCTTCCACCCGGATCCCGAAAAAAGCGTCTAAAAAAATCGTCATTAAAAAACTCCGCAAAAGGATCTCGCACTTTGACAACCTTCTCGCTTGTTATCGCCACAACAGTGGGCGACACTTTTTTCGCGATTTCAACAAAACCTCGACTGGTGCTTTCGAGATCCGAACTTGAAGTTACAGACGGATTGCCCTCCGATGTCTTTATATAGGGCGTTCGGTTTTCAGCTATGCCATTCTGTGTTAAACTCAAGTTTGATGCGATGACTAGCCCAACTACAATGCCGATGGTAATTGAGACGGCAGCGAGAAGGGTTTTTTTACTCTTTTTGTTCATCTTAAAAACCTCCTTAACTTAAGACAGCGTATCGTCACACGGAATCAGAGTATGGAACCTGAATTTTCATGCAGAAGTTCCGCATTAGAATCCATGCGCTATGGGTCTCCGGTTGACATTACGCTGGCTTGACTTTAACGTACTGATCTCCTTGCTTGTTTTTGCTCTTAATACCCATCCCCTTTAGTCTAAACGTCTTACCAGGTTCGGTGTCAGCGGGGATGTTCAATTTGACGCTATTTCCGTACACTGTTTTTACTTTCAGGGTCGTACCTTTTTTCAGTCTCTCTTTATCAATAGGGATTTCGCAATAGATGTCAAGTCCTTCTTTTCTGAAGAACCTATGTTTGGCTACATTGATGGTTAAAATTAAATCGCCCGACGCTGTGCCATTCATGCCAGGGGCGCCCTCACCTTTCAAGCGTAACTTCTTGCCATTCTCGACTCCCGGTTCAATATTGATCGAGTATTTTTTTTCACCCATAACGTGTCCCGTGCCGCCACAAACATCGCACGCCTCTCTGATGATTTGCCCCTTGCCCATACACCTCGGACAGGGACGATTTACGGCGAAAGCACCCTGGGCTTGAGATAACATACCGGAACCATGGCATTCGGGACATGTGTCGGGCTTTTTTCCACCTTTAGAGCCGGTGCCTTTACAACGGGAGCATTTGCCCTCCTTATTGATCGAGAACACAGTTTTGCCCCCCTTGACGGCTGTCTCAAACGGAACCTGCAAATTTGCATGTATGTCCGTTGCTCTTTGGGTTCGATGGGCACTTTGACCAAAGCCGCCTTCACGCTCGAAAATTTGGCTAAATAAATCACCAATTCCGCCAAAGCCAAAGAAGTCATCTAAGTTGAACGATTGCCGTCTGTATGAACGGCGCCTTCCACCAGTTGAACCTTCAAAAAGATCACTTAGATCAAAGTCGAAGCCTTGAGACTGATAGCCGTCTCCAGGTCTCGCACCGCTATACCCGAAACGTCGCACCTGATCGTACTGCTGCCTTTTCTTGGGGTCATTTAGAACGCTGTAGGCTTCCGATATTTCTTTGAAGCGTTGTTCAGACTCCTTATCACCGGGGTGAGCGTCCGGATGATACTCTTTTGCCAAGCTGCGATAAGCCTTTTTTATATCTTCGCTACTCGCGTTTTCGTTTACACCTAAAATTTGGTAATAATCTTTATTAGCCATAAACTAAACAAAGGTTCGAATCATTAATTGTTTAGGCCATTGAATGTCTGTCATTTAGACATACTGAAAGCACTCGCTAAAAATTGCAAATAATATGCCACCACAACAGTAGAAAACTAACTGGAATTTTTGCAAGGTCTTAACAACTCCAATCAATTCATGATTTGGAGTTCAATATGTCAGGTTCGCAGGCTAAAGGCGTCAAATTGACATATAAAACTTTCGGAGAACCAAAACAATGGGCTAACCACTGGGCAAAGCTGCGTTGAAGACGGCTTAAAGTGGTGTGTCAGTAGCTCCACAAGTTGCTTTGCAAACACTATGCGGCTTTTGGGGCGGGCAATTATCAAACTAAGGAATTCTTATGAATACATGAAATTGCTCCTTTCGTCTCACGATCTTAAATATCGTGACCGAACCTTTTTCGATTCCGGAAAGTATCCTATAAAAATCGTTGCTATTCTTGACGTCCTGATCCCCGATCTCAGCGATGATGTCGTCCTCAATAATTCCAGCTTCGTAGGCAGGACTCCATCTTTCGACTTTTGTCACTAATGCGCCTGAGCGACCCGCATAGTCCAGTCGCTCTGCTTTATCCAGGGACAGATTCTCAACTGTGAGTCCAATGTCTTCAAATTCTGAAGGTCGTTTATTATCCGAAAGGGTATTCGTTTGGGTCTCTTTCAGGCCCAATGTAACCTCGAGTTCAATTTCCCTGCCTCCCCGAAGCACAACCAGGCACACCACTTCACCGGGGCTTCTTCTTGCGATCATGGCCTGTATCTGATTGCTCCTGTTCACCTCTTCGCTGTCAATTTTCAGGATGACATCTTTCGGCCGGATGTCGGCTCTCTCGGCAGGGCTATTCCTCAAAACTCTATCGACGAACACCCCACTGGGGTGATCCATGCCAAGAGCTTTCGCCTTATTTTCATCAATATTAACCATGGCAATGCCTAAGTAACCTCGCTCAACTCTGCCCTTGTGGATAATATCGTCCATGATTTTTTTGGCCAGATTAATGGGGATTGCAAACCCGAAGCCAGCATTGTAACCCGTTTCCGTTGCAATGGCCGTATTGACGCCAATGACCTCCCCACTTAAGTTTACCAATGCGCCACCACTGTTGCCCGGATTGATCGCCGCATCAGTCTGAATAAAATTTTCCACTCCAAAGGTTCCTCGAATGATGTCAATTTGGCGCTCTTTAGCGCTGATGATGCCAGCGGTTACTGTGGAACGCAACTCCAAGGGATTCCCAACGGCTAAGACCCACTGGCCCACTCTGGTATCGTCCGAGTCTCCTAATCTGGCGACGGCCAAATTATCAGCATCGATTTTGATAACAGCAACCTCTGTTAGGGGATCCAGGCCAATTATATCGGCATCAAATTCGCGGTTATCGGGAAGAATCACGCGCACCTTTTCAGATTTGTCCACAACATGCACATTGGTCAGAATGTAGCCCTCCTTCGAAACAATGATCCCTGACCCGGCTCCATACTGCCGAAATTCTTTAGGGATTCGAAACCGAAAGAAATCTCTCAAATCCTCCTCATCATGGTATCGTTCCATTTCGGCCGCACTGATAAATCGCGTACTGCGGACAGTGACGACGGTAGGAACCACAGATTCTGCGATGTAGACAAACGCTTCACTGGTATTTTGCAGCTTGAGCAGAGACTCGGGCACGGATTCCTGAGAACCCAAAATCACATTGGGTTGCGGCTGAAACGGCGGCGAACTTTGAGTCGGTTCGGTAAACTCAAAGCCGGAAGCAATGATTAGACCCAGAATCGTACCGGTTACGAGGATCAAAACTCCCAAGCGCAAAGAATTTTTTCTTTGCATGATTAATCCCTGTCTAAGTTGACGGATTGATGAATTCTCTTGATGAATCTCTCACCTTCCCTGGGAAAGAGCAGCACAAAGCCTAAGAATAGAAGGGAAACGCCTGGTATTACGGGCAGGATCAATCCCAACACACCTAAAACAATTAAGATTGGAGTCCATTTTTTCTTTCCGCGATGGAACTCCTTTATTTCTTCTGTCAACGACGGTTTCGACATAATTGGTCTTATAGGCTAAAACGTATATTGGAACAAATTGTTTGAAAATTTATTTCAAAAATTTAATTAACGTCAGACGGTTTCCATTTACGGCGTCGGCCTCATAGTCGATTTCATCCATTGACCTTCGAATGATATAAAGGCCAAATCCGCCAGTTTGACGATGATCAACAGCAGACCTAACGTTGTAGTCTTTTAAACTAATCTCGTCGAAACCGTTTCCGTAATCCTGGATTTCAACCTGAAATTTGGGCTTATCGTATTCAACCCAGATATCAATCCAATTGTCAGGATTCGAATGGTAGGCGTGCTCAATCACGTTGAGACAAGCTTCGTATACGGCAATTTTTATTTTGCCAATGTCCTTGCTCTTAAAACCGACTTGATCCGCATAATCCGTTACAAAATCACAGATCTTGTACAGGTTCTTTGTTAAACTCTTGACCCGCAGGTGTTTTCTTTTGTCCTCTTTGACCACCGGTTCTTCGACCGAGTTTCCCAAACGTTCCAAAATCGGATCTTCAGCAATTTCTTCGGATTGAATTGTATGAAGGTCGTTGTTCTTGTTATTATCTTCCTTTTTATTGTCATTATTATCTTCAGAAATCAATTCCCGGAAATCTTGAAGTGCAAGGGATTCATCTTCTTCAAATGAGAGGTAGTTAAGCGGCGAAAAAGTTGCCAAATTGTTCTTAGCCGAATGGGATAGATTTATAATTTTCAAATCCCCACCCAGCCGCCGCGCCCGGGTTGTTGCCTCGATTAGCAATGCGATTAGACTGGAAGACGGAAATTGAATGTTTTTCAGATCAAGGACAATTCTTGTCTGTCCCTTTTCAAAGCAGGACTCGAAGGTATCCTGCAAAATATCCAAGGCGGTTTTGGCGTCCGTAATGTTGCCAAGAGGGATACGAACGGCCTTTTCAATACCGGGTACGGGTTCAACAATGACGTTCGCGGTTGCCATAACTTTAGAATTACAAACAGATTATTATAATAATTGAATAATAAAAGGTTAGGGTAAAAATAAATCGCTTAATTTTATAAATATAATAACAGTAAAGGTAAAATGGCCAAACCCTGTCCGTTATTTGGCCACTTGATGAGTTGAGGCTGATTTGGTTCTCCTGTTTTCCTCCTCGACCAATACCCTTTTCAAAACTTTTCCTATATTACTTTTCGGCAATGATTCCCGAAACTCGACTCGTTTAGGTACTTTAAACGGGGCCAGCCTTTCTTTGCTAAATTCGATCACGTCTTCAGCGCTGAGATTTTCCTTTTCCTTGCAAACCACAAATGCCTTAACCGTCTCTCCACGATATTCATCAGGAACTCCGATGACCGCCGCTTCCATAATTTTGGGATGTTCGTACAACACTTCCTCGATTTCCCTGGGGAAGATGTTAAATCCGCCTGCAATGATCATGTCTTTCTTTCTATCCACGATGTAGAAATACCCATCCTCATCCATCTTGGCCATGTCTCCGGTGTAAAGCCAGCCATCGCGCAAAACTTGCTTCGTTTCCTCTGGCATTTGCCAATAACCTTGCATAACTTGCGGTCCATTCACGGCGAGTTCGCCCACTTCACCGGCAGGCAGCGACTTCTTTGTTTCCGGATCAACTATTTTGGCATCGGTGTTTGGAATAGGAATACCGATGGAACCTTCTTTCCGCTTCCCGTTGATTGGGTTTGTGTGGGTAACCGGTGAACTTTCTGAAAGTCCATAGCCCTCCACAAGTCTTCCATGTGTTATACTCTCAAACTGTTTTGCAACTTCCAAAGGCAGGGCTGCACCGCCACTCACACATGTTTTAATTGAAGAAAGATCATGTTTTTCAATATCAGGAAAATTATTTATAGCAACGTAAAGAGTTGGAACACACGAAAATAGCGTGGCCCTGTTCTTCCGAATTGACTTAAGGAGCTTCTTAATATCCCGTGGATTGGGAATGAGCACCATCGTAGATTTTGTCAAAATAGCCATGTGCAAACCCGTGGTTAGCCCATAGCTGTGAAAGAAGGGTAAGGCACAAAGCAGCACCTCATTGGAATCCTCAACACGGTTGTACCATGTGCGCGTTTGAATGACGTTGGCAACCAAATTTCGATGCGTCAATACAGCCCCTTTTGACAGCCCCGTCGTGCCTCCGGTATACAAGAATATGGCTGTGTCCTCTGGTTTAACTTCTGCGACCGGAGGGCTTGCGCGGAAATTCTCGGTCATGATTTCATGAAAAAAGTGAATCCCCGGACCACGTTTCACCCGATGCCAAGTCCCGTCCTTTTTCGCCTTAATCGGATAGATCAGCTTTAATAACAGTGGGAAATATTCGTGAATGCTTGTGACAATGACGTTTTTAAGGCACGTATCGGACTTCATCTTTTCTAACTTAGGGTGAAGAAAATCCAGAACGATCGCGGTTTCAGCACCGCTGTTGTTGATTTGGTATTGAAACTCGCGCTCAACATAAAGCGGGTTTGTAGGTACCAGAATAGCACCAATCTTCAAGGCTGCGAAATGAACCACAGGGTATTGAGGAATATTGGGCAAAATGATGGCAACGCGATCCCCCTTTTTAACCCCCAATCGACTCAACGCGGTGGCAAGTTGATCAACCTGTCGACCAAGT
>JAABYK010000423.1:36274-40174 GCA_011775825.1 Candidatus Zhuqueibacterota bacterium
TCCTGAAATAGATGATTCAGTGTTTTGTCTGGGATTTCAATCGTGTGGGGAACGCCTTCTTCGTAGAATTTGAGCCAATTCCTTTGCATGAATGTCCTTAGGGATTCTGAGCCACATGCGGGAAAAAAAACACCCACCCTTTTTGGGGTGGGCGTTCATATTTTAAGATCGACTGTAACTAATTGTTACCGCCATATTTGTCACGATTTACGATCAGGTCAATTTCGTACTCTGCCACCTTCCGCCATTGCCTATTTCTCTTCAGATTCTCAAAATAACTGATGGCTTGATTGTACTGTCCGAGACATTTGCTCGCTTTTCCGGCCTCATAAGCAGCAAGCGCATCCTTTTTCTCAATGGCTAAAGCTAGTTTGGCCTCTTCGAGCGCTTTAGAGCAATTCCCTTGCTTGTTATAAACAACCGCCAAACGAGCGTGGGGATCTTCCCAATTCTTCCTATTGGTGAATGCGAGAGCATTTTCGAAAGCAACCACGGCCTGATCGTACCTCGCCAACTCCGTCAAGCTCACACCTAAGCTGAAGAAGGCAAGATCATAATCGTTCTTCAGTTGTGTAGCCTTTTGAAAATTTTCAACGGCTTTCCTATAATTTTTTTTCATGTTCTGATAGACAGCACCTAATTCATAAAATGCCTTGTGCGAAGAAGGATCGTGTTCAATGGCATTCTTATACGTTTCAATGGCCTTATCCGCCATCCCTAATCTTGAGCTGTAAATTTTGCCCATAGCAATGTAAGCCTCGGTATAGGCCGGATTGTGCCGAACCGCTCCTTGATGGGCTTTGATCGCCTCCTTGTACTTTCTCATCCTTTTCAAGGCCAGGCCTTTTCCATAGTAGGCTTTGTAAAACGTGGAATCCATTGATATAGCCTTATCATAGTTACTTACGGCCTGTTGGTATTGCCCAAGTCTGTAGGCAGTGTTGCCTTCATTGTAAGCCTTCTTGACGGCATTGATCTTTTTCATAGCCTCGACATCGGCCTTCAACTTCTTGTCAATCTCCCTGATTTCCTCCGCCAGCTTTTCGCGCTGCTCCATCAGAGCATCATATTCCTCCTTGGAAGGGCTGGCGTTCAGTTTGTTGTCAATTTCCTGAAGTTTAATCATTTTTTCTTGCTTCTTTTGACTCAAGTCATCCTGACTTACGGCAACATTAACTAGAAACAGCACAAACATTAACGCAGTAAATGCGCCTGTAAGTAAGACATTTAAGCGTCTCATGAAAAAACCTCCCACATTATTGATAAAGTTCGCTTACTTATAATCACAAATACAAGTAGATTTTATTCCAATCGATTCGTTTACTCAAAGTCACAAGTGTGCCGAAGGTGGGATTCGAACCCACACGGGTTGCCCCACACGGCCCTTAACCGTGCGTGTCTGCCAATTCCACCACTTCGGCAAATGTTCTAAGAGCGGATTTACTGAGCCGTGTCGCTGCTTGTGGTTTGCTCTGGCGCCACCGGTAATTGGGGTTGTTGCAAATCTTCGGTGGGCACCAACGGCAAACCTGATGCGGGCGATCTCTCAGTTGGCAACGTACTTCTCTTTGCCCGTTCCTGCTCAACCAAACTCTGGCTTTGCTCGCCTTCTCTATTTATGAACGACAACAGCAATGCTAAGGCTAGAAATGCAACAGCCAGGCCACTCGTGACACGACTTAAGAATGTTGCAGCCCCCCTTCCTCCGAACACAGCACCCATTCCACCGCCACCGCCGCCGAATGCACCGGCCAATCCGCCACCCTTGCTCGATTGCAAAAGGATGACGATGGACATCGCAAAGCAAACTAAAACGTAGATTATCAATAATAACGTAGTCATATCGTTTTTCTTCACCTGGCAACATTTTCCGCAGATTTAATGATAGCAGCAAAACTTTCGGCGTCCAAGCTGGCGCCACCAACTAACGCGCCATCAATGTTGTTTTGGCTCATCAACTGGTCTGCATTTGCCGGCTTCACGCTGCCGCCATACTGAATTCTAATTGTAATACTCAATTCCTCCCCAAATAGTTCACCTAAAATGCGACGGACGAAAGCATGAACCTCTGCTGCCTGATCGGGTGTGGCGTTTTCACCAGTTCCAATGGCCCAAACGGGTTCGTAAGCAACCACAAGATCTTCTGCAGCGGATAAAGAAACTTCGGCCAAACCCGTCCGCATCTGCTCTTCTACAATCTTTTCAGTCAGGCCGCTTTTTCGTTCGTCGATTTTTTCACCCACACAGAAAATCGGTGTCAACCCCTCTGCAAGTGCCTTACGAACTTTCTTGTTGATTTCGTGATTTTGTTCGCCAAAGACGTGCCGACGTTCCGAGTGTCCGACGATCACGTAGTCACAGCCCGCATCTTTCAACATCCGAGCCGAGACTTCTCCCGTGAAAGCGCCTTGGTCTTCCCAATATAGATTTTGTCCGCCAAGCTTAATATTCGAACCCTTAATCATCTCGTGCACCGGCACCAAATCAGGAAAGGGCGGGCAGATCACAATCTCAACGTCTTGAACATTTATGACTTTAACCTTGAGAGCTTTCGCAGTACTGATCGCTTCACTAGGGGTTTTGAACATTTTCCAGTTGCCGCCAACAATCATCCGTCGCTTACTCATTCGTTACGTTTCCTAACTCGATTGCCTTAGATAGTCCGAGCCATAATTTTCATCAAATCAACCACACGGCAAGAAAATCCCCATTCATTATCGTACCAGGAGAGAACCTTGGCCAATGTTCCGTCTATGACGTTGGTCGACAGGCCATCGACAATTGATGAGTGCGAATCGCCATTAAAATCCTTTGAGACCAGAGGTTCTTCGGTATACTTTAGAACATCCTTTAATTCATTTTGAGCGGCTTTTCTAAAAGCGTCATTAAGTTCCTCGGCAGTCGTGCTTTTTTCCAACTCGAAAACCACATCCACAAGCGACACATTTGGAGTGGGCACCCTGATTGCCATTCCGTCCATCTTTCCCTTTAGTTCAGGAATGACCTCTGCTACAGCCTTGGCAGCACCGGTTGTGGTGGGAATCATGGAGACTGCTGCCGCACGGGCTCTTCGCAAATCCTTATGAGGTAAGTCTAAAATACTCTGATCATTCGTATACGAATGAATGGTCGTCATGAGCCCCTTCGTAATGCCAAAGTTCTCCATCACAACTTTCGCCACCGGTGTCAGGCAATTCGTCGTGCAGGAAGCATTAGAGAGAATATTGTGTGAAGACGGATCGTAGCTGTCATCATTGACACCAACAACAACGGTCATGTCAGGATTCTTGGCCGGAGCACTGATAATGACTTTTTTGGCTCCTGCAGATAAATGTTTTTGTGCATCATCGCGAGTGCGGAAGAGTCCCGTGGATTCGATTGCGATGTCTACCCCCAGATCTTTCCAAAGCAATTCAGCCGGATTCTTTATGGATAAAACGCGAATTTCTTTCCCGTCAACGTAAATACTGTCTCCCTCGGCTTGTACCTCGCCCTCGAATGCACCAAAATTGGAGTCATACTTAAGCAAATGCGCTAGCGTGCGTGAATCAGTCAAATCATTCACAGCCACAAATTCTAAGTCTTCAATGCCATGTTTTCGAGCAGCCCTGAAGATATTTCGACCGATTCTGCCAAATCCATTTATGCCAACTCTCACAGCCATGTTTGAATTCTCCTTTGGTAGATTTCTTGATATTTATAAAATCTAATTAGACGAGTTTTCGATTAGATTCAAAGCTAAAAAACATAGTAAATATTTGTAAAAATGTCAAGTACAAATTCCCGAGCTGTGGGGCAAAAAGGATGTGGTCGGAATCTTGTTCGAGAATCCATTTGCATATCAGGATGTCTTAGCTGCGGTAATCACCAGGACTTTTGCTGCTCCCGCACTTCGTAAAC
>JAABYK010000523.1 GCA_011775825.1 Candidatus Zhuqueibacterota bacterium
GCCAGGTCATCAACTCAGAGGGAGGATTTCGCAAAGGATGAGAATCGTTAATGTCGGTCAAGCCGTGCCCACTAATGCCTTGAGCTGACCGAGGACTGCGGGACTCTGGATTGGTTGCCGCGCTTTCAAAGCTCTGTTTTAAACAAAAGCTTTGGTGCCTGTAAAGTGCGGTGTAGCCGTTAAGAGTATGAATCTGAGGCCCACTTATGAAAACATATTCGATCTATGTAAAACACTTTTTTGTGCTGGTCATTTCGGCAGGGTTAGTTCTATTGTCATCGGGCTGCATGTTGATTGGGTTGGGGATCGGCGCTTCGCAAGATGCATCAAAACCTGAGTACTATATATTCAAACCCTCTGAGGCGCCCGGTTTGCAGAGGGGTCAGACTTATATATTCATGCTGACCGATCAGGACAGCGTTGTCTGCAAATTCATCCGACTTGAGCGAGAACCCAATGAGACGTACATGCAGGCGTATTCTCGTTTCAAACGGAAAAGTAATCTGGTGCTCCCGTCTACCGGAGAACGAGTGTTATTGTCTACTAATTCAGGCCGAGAGCTCCAGGGCACTTTCGATGGATTCGATCATCCCAATCTTATGGTCGTACAATTGCGAGACAGGCCACATTCAAGCCGGGTCATTATAGATAGCCTCAGAATTGCCAGTGATGTTCACGGTGAGCGTTTTGATTTAATTGCAATTCTCGATGCTGTCAGAAGCAATGAAGCTCCGATTCTTTCAAACCTGGTTATCAAAAAGGAAGCCGATGAAGTCCGAATTCCTTTGAATAATGTCGAAGCGATTCACCAGAGACCGAAGAAAAAGGGGAAGCTAACAGGTTTTTTAGTTGGTGCTGCCATTGATGCGGCAATTACTATCGCAATAATAATTGACATTCAGAAACATGGATTCTACTGACGGTACAGCGTAATATTACTTGCTTCCACCGAGCGAGGGCGCCTGCTTCCTGAGTTGCCTTGTGTTTCTTTAAAATAATTTCCATAAAGCGGATCAGGTGCTCATTCGCCATTCGGTGGTTGAGCCTTCATGATTAATAGCCTGGTTAACCAGAACACAACTGAGAAGGTGGATAGCATGGGAACTTCACCAAAAACAAAGCAAGTCAATGGAAAAGCCAAAAAAGAATTCTCAGATGAAACCCGTCTCTGTCAGTAAAAACCATGATAATGTAACGCCCCGTATGCTAACTGAAGAAGGGAGTCTTGGTCCGGATCAGAGGACACAGGAATCGAACAATCTGGGGCCAAAGCTCTCGTTAACAAACACACGAGCGAAGCTCACGAAACCAATGAAAACGGAGTAAATAAGCGATCTGAGAATGAACAAGTCATTCGAGAGCGCGAGCAAGAATTTCGCGTCTACTTAGATTCAAATCTGCGTATTCGATGGGAGATTTCAAGTCCTGATGTGCTGTCTGAACCCTCGCAATCTGCCACCACGCAGGCACAATTGATCTCCGCAACTCCAGCCACGTTCTCGATCAAGCACAAAAGAAGGCGTGGATGCGTATTTTAGGAGAATCGATAGCATTGGCACTTACACACGATACCAGAAATGCTGAGAAAGCTGCTGAAGCGGCAAAGACCTTTATTGCATCGCAGGCCAAGGAGACAGCTAAGGTTTGGTATACTCAGGGAAGTTTGAATTGTTCACTTTTGCTTTCGGTTGTAGGTTTGACGCATTTTTTCATGACTGATTCCCAAAATTACACAGTTCTAATGGCCATCGTATTTGGTATTGTCGGAGCCCAGTTTTCCGTTCTCTCGCAACTTGCCGCTCTAGAAGTTGATCCGGCGGCTGGAAAAACGGCTCATTATACTGAAGCAAATAGTTCGGGTCTTGGTTGGTGCACTTGCCGGTATCATCACTTTTGCTGCATTAGAATCGGAGCTCGTATTGGGCTTTATCAACTCTGAGAATTTTTGGTTGAAAGCTCTTATGTCGATCGTGGCCGGAGCAAGTGAGCGATTCGTTCCAAGTTTTTTGAGCAGGATAGAGACCGGCAAATGATGCATCCAAGTGACCAAAATCGTGAGATCGAAATTTAGCAAGTAATTCATCCGGGACATAAAGACGATGGATTTTCAGGCGCGTTCAGTCCTTTGTATCGAAAATCTGGCAACATTGGGGACTCGGTGCTCGCTCATTATCTTCTTTCGGTGATGGTGTTGTTCGTTATCCATTGATTTTTATAGAGGAGGGAAAAGAATGACCGACGCATTACTAAGAAGGTTCATTTCCTTAAGTCGATTTCACTTGATGTTGTTTGCTTTTTCCTTCGTCGCCTTAATTCACAAATTTGACTCGCGTGAATTGGAGAAGGATATTCGTGCGCCGGACCAGATCTTACTGGTCAACCAAATCGACGTTGACGCTGCTGTGGAAGGCGATCAGTTGGCGGTTCAAGCGAAACATGGCTTGAACACCATAAACCATCCTTAGGGGAACGACATAGGTATGCCAGGCAAGAATTAGCCGATGCTCTGCAATAGGTTGGCATGAGCGCCGGAATGAGTGCGAAATTCATGGCGAGGGTCAAATCCGTGCGTTAGTCCAAGCTTGATCAGTACTTCGCTGCGGTTTAGTTTCCAACCGTTTATGGGGTGGATTGCAATATTCCGTAGCAATAAGTTATAGTCTAGCAAATAAGAGATCAAGGAGGTGATGTGCAATGATTTTTCACAATAGATGTCGTTGAAAGGAAAGAGCTTTATAGATAGCTAACTTAATCCCAAAAAAGGAGAAATATCATGACAATGCATTTGAGAATATCTCGCGCACTTGTGGGGCTAGTCTTTTTTCTCACAGTTGTCGTGCACATAGGATTTGGTTCAAAGGCCAGTCCTCAAGATGAGATTGCAATCACCACAAAATCAGATGAAGCACGCAAACTTTTCCTCGAAGGTTTAGAGTTAAACCAAAATATCAGGTTTGACGAAGCCAGGGAACTATTTTCGAAAGCCATCGAACAGGATCCGGAATTTGCTCAAGCGTATTTATATCGAGCTTTCACTGCAACATCGGCCGCCGATTTTCAGGAGCATTTGGACAAAGCTGTGGCTCTGGCGCCCGATGCATCTGAAGGGGAGCGCCTTATGATTGAAGGCGTGCAAGCAAACGTAGATAATAACCAAGCCAAAGCACTAGAGATATTCGAACAGCTGGTCGAAAAATTTGCCAACGACAAGCGCGCTCGTCAATTTCTGGGCGGCAGTTATAGTGGCAGGGATAAAGATGACATGGCAATTGCTCAGTATAAGAAGGCAATTGAAATCGACAAGGATTTTGCGCCGGCCTACAACTCGCTGGGTTACGCCTACATACAGAAAGAAGATTATGAAAAAGCTGAGGAGGCATTTAAAAACTATATTCGCCTCATTCCGGATGAAGCCAATCCCCACGACTCTATCGCGGACTTATATACGAGAATGGGGCGGCACGAAGACGCTATCGAGCACTTCAGAAAGTCCGTGGAATTAAACCCGAAGTTTTATATGTCGCAACGAAAGATCGGCACCAATCTGATTTTTATGGGCAAGTACGATGAAGGGCGCGAGGCTTTCCATAAAGCCATGAAAATGGACAGCCCTCAAAGTGCAAAAGTAACGGATATGAATCAAATTGCGTTATCCCACCTTTACGAAGGCAACTTTGAGCAAGCAGTCGCGGCATTTGACGAATCGATAAAAATGGCGCAGGAAGCCGACTTAACGGCCCGGGTCGCAGGCATCCATTCCCAAAAATGCTATGTCCATCTGGAATCAGGACACCTTGCTAAGGCGGAGAGGAGTCTGGCGGAATGCAAAAAAACCGTGATAGAGTCGGAGCTGAGACAGTCTTTCAAAGATAATTTTGCTAAAGGTGCGTTGGCTCAAGAAGCGCTTATCGCAGCTAAAAAGGGAGACTTTGAAACAGCGATGGCAAAGGCGGATGAACATCTGGCGAAAATCCAGGCAGACAACAACCCAAATGAGATGGAGGATCATCATGACCTCCTTGGGCTCATTCATTTTGAAAAAGGTGACCACGTCAAAGCCATTGAGCATCTCAACCAGGGCGACCAGGAGGATCCGTACATCCTTTATCACCTGGCAGTCTCTGAGTCAAAGGCGGGGGACAAAACAAAGGCAACTGAGCTGTTCAAAAAAGTTGCTGAATGGAACCAAAACGGTTTAGGTTATGCGCTTGTTCGGTCAAAAGCTGTGGATGCACAAAAGAAGGCAGAAGAAAAGTAACTCGCAAAATAGCAACGACCAGCACATATCAATCGTTTACTCTCTGACCGCAGGGTTGCGGCGGTGGGTTTCAGGTTAGTAGCTTCATTAAAATTCTGTATGAAATGAAGTTTTTGTGCTTGAATTCCCCGCGGCTGGAGAATAGGGGTTATGCTATGAGTGGACTCACGCTGAAACGAAAGAAAAATGCGACACGCTTGTAAATGGATGTCATGATTGGTCAAACGATTCTCACTACAAGATTCTCGAAAAACTCGGTGAAGGCGTCATGGGCGTGTCTACAAAGCAGAGGATACGAAGCTGAGGCGTACGATAGCCCTGAAGTTTCTTCATTTACATGCTTTGGGGCCAGAGGAGGAGGGTCGCTCTGACATTGGCCGGTTACTCGCGACGTTTCTAATTAAATGCGCATTTTCTGAATGTGCGCCTGACTTCTTGGCTTTGAGAAGCTCGGCGAGCTACTTTGTCACCTAAGCTGCCAATCTAATAAGCATTAGCTTTTTTCGATTCTTTCATTTGCTGGCGAATCTTCCGCAGCATTCTCGCTGAGTTCACTCCGACGCCGCCCGGATCCATTTGCAGGGCGCGTTCGTAGTTCTCGATAGCCGCTTCGAGTAGTCCCTTTTTCCACAAACCCTCGGCAAGGCTGTCATAGGTATTTGCCGAATGGGGATAGAGTTCCGTGTTGAGCCGGAAAACGTCGATGGCCGCATCGAGACGGTGTTCATCCAACAAGTCATACCCGAGACCGTTCAAATCGTCTTCCACACTGTCATACCGATGACGAGAATCGGCGATGTAAGCCCGTGCCTTCTGTTGGGCCTCTGCTGATTCACCGCTGAGAAAGAGATCTCGCAAACGCTCGGTCAACGGCTGTAAATTTTCAAAATTCAGAATTTCCGCCATCACCGGATCGCGATTGTTGCGATAATCCTCGAAGGACAAATCCAACGCGATTTCCGGGGCAGTCCAGGGACGATCATCACGCGGATCGAGATTCTGCCACCACAACCATGATAATCTCACCGGCAATCCGCTATTGGGTAATTCATACTGACGCGTATCTCCCCAGAAATTGACATTCTCAGAAGTGGGCTCTCCGATGAATATGGTCTCAGTATATTTTTCCAACTCGTTGACCAGATTTTGTGTAGCAGAAAACGTCTGACGTCCAATAATGGTGAACAGCTGACCCGGCTGATTGATCTTATGCATCCCGATCAAACCGACGATCACGGGTTTGTTGAGATAATTGTTTCCGCCCCTATTTAAGCGAACGTCCAGTACAAATTTTTCCACATCGTTCTGATTCACAAAGTCCATGACGCGCCCGAAAAACTGCTCGATGGTTTCATCGTTCTCGTTACGAACCTGACTGTGCCGCACATAGACCAACTTATGGTCGGGCAGATATTCATAGTAATGGTGTCGATCCAGATTTTTGAGATAAAGCGGCTCCGGGTTATCCGAAAAATAACGGGCATCGACCCATCCCGCCTCGGAATGCACCATCCCATAGTCTCCAGGAAAGGGGCCGGAGGATTCGGCTTCAAGCAAAATCTCTCGCTTTTTTTCGTCTTTTTCGATTGTCAGGTTTGTCGTCGTTAAATCATCGATAACCCCTTGCGCATGGAGAACTTCCGGGCAACTCAAATAGTAAGGCACTGCGGATAGAAAATACTGCTCATTTTCCCACGGAATAACCGGACGCACGGCTTCCATCGCTTCTTCAATGGACAGGTTGCCAATCTTGAGTATCCTGCCTCCGACTGCATCTCGGTACTTCTCCTTTGCCGAGCGCACAAAAACGCCGTCGCTGAAGACATACGTCAGAAGTGGGAAACGATGGAAGTTGAGATCAGGGTGGGCGTTGCGCCGCCAGGGTTGGATCGGGAGATGCGTGTGCCCGATACGGAAAGCAGACACCAACCGCGCCATCCCGACGATGATCTCGTGCCGCTGCAAGTTGGGGATTTCCGCATAAAGACTATCTGCTTGCCGTTCCCACTCCTCACGGGTTACGGTATGAAACAAATTGGAGCGTTCGGTGGTGATCAAGTGGCGTAAATATTGCAAATCTTCTTGCCATCGTTCTGCAGTCATTCCCTGAGAATAACTGTCTGAGGCATAACCCCACAACAAAAACATAGCGATGACTGCAGAGACGTGACTTTTTTTCATCGTAACTCCATGCTTAAAATAAATTCACAAACGGGACGTTTAACTTTAGACCGGTAACGGTTCAAATGGTTTGCATGCTTACCAAATTCAGCACTTCCGCTATATAAAGGGGGCCCTATGAATCCGATTTTGGGTAGCCTCACCATACAGAAGTGTGTTACAGTTTGTTCTAAAATGCATTGACTTTCTCCCCCTTTATCATTATCATAACCTCGATTTGCCCAACAAATGATCAACCTTTGCGCAGCATCGCCAACAGATCATTTGTTTTGCTTGCTTACTTTACTTAGTGTCTGACCGAAAACTCGACCGAGCATGTCATTCCGGCATAATGTTAAGCTGGAATCTCCGTCCTTGAACAATCTGAGAAAGTGGAAGGGCGAAAAATAGGCTTGTCGGGAAATTTGATTTAGATCGAGGGGGTGATTGTACTGTTTATCCATAAACCTGCGAGCGCGACAGATGCGCTGATACGTGTCGAACCTTTCGGGCTGTGACGAATTCTCCGGACGAACTTGTGGAAACATGTCAGGGTCTCCTAGATTCGGCCTAGTTTTGCGGCCCAATGAAGAACGGTCTCCGCGAGTTCGGCGAAAACGTCGTCCTCTGTTCTGTTGAGTTTTTTAGGCAATCGAAAGCTATGGTCGGCCCCCTCGACGATATGTAACTTCGCTTGCATGTCTAATTTGTCGCACAGGGGCTTGAGATAATCCAAATCGGCCAGTTTATCGCGCGTGCCCTGTAGGAAGAGCATTGGAACGGTGACTTCAAAAAGATGGTTGCCTCTCTCCGACGACGGCTTGCCAGGCGCATGCAATGGAAATCCGAAAAAGACGATCCCTTTCACATCCGGGATGGCTTCGGATGCGGCGGCGTTTGAGGTCATGCGGCCACCGAGCGACTTACCGCCCGCGAGTATCGGCAGGTCTCCGGCGATCTCTGCGGCGGTGGCAACAGCGGAACGAATCGTTTTCATCAAAATGGGTGGCGGATTCGGCGCTTTCTTTCCTTGTTCCATGTACGGGAACTGATAACGAAAGGTGGCGATTCCGTTCGCGGCCAAGTGCTGGCTGATGTTTTCCATGAACGCGTGACGCATTCCCGCTCCTGCGCCGTGTCCGAGAACGAGCAGCCAGCGTGCTTGAGTAGGCCGGATGAGAATGGCGCTGACTTCACCGGAGCTTTTAGATGCCTCGAACCGCAGTTCTTTTGTCTCGACGGTTAGTCCTCTCATCAAAACTCTTTTACTTTACTCTTTTGAAAATGTGATAGCCGTTTGCGGATTTCACAATGCCGCTTACTTCACCAACGTCCAACGCCACGATGGCATTTTCAATCTTGGGTTGCAAATCGCCTTTTTGGAAGTAACCCAAATCGCCTCCCTTTCTCGCCGTCCTGCTATCGATGGATTTTTTGGCGGCCAATTCTCGAAAATTCGCTCCGTTTTGCACTTGAGTCAGAATTTCCTGCGCTTCGCTTTGCGTTTTAACCAGGATGTGTCTTGCTCTCAGATACTTGGTATCCAAGGCCTTTTCCAGGTCGTTCATGTATTCTTCGTTCATCTTCAGACCACGCTTTTCTGCAGTTTTGGCATGTTGCATTGCCATGGCGTAGTCATATTTCTCGTAATATGCAAACGACAGATTGTTGTGCGCGATGGGATCGTTGGGAGCCAGTTCCAAAACTCTCTCAAAGAATTGAATGCTTTTATCAATTTGTCCTTTGGCGAGTTGAGCCATCCCTAAACCATTTAAGGCATCAACATTCGTTGAGTCCAACTCAACGGCTCTCTCGTGTTTGGCGATGCTTTCATCCAACATGCCTTTTGCGCGATAGGTGAGTCCGAGATTGTTCAATGCCGGAACAAAATTTGGATTAATTGCCAGAGCTTTCTTAAATTCCGCGACTGCTTTGTCCAATTCGCCCCTGGCATGCAGGGACACACCAAGGTAGTTGTGGGCCATGGGATAGTCGGGCTTGAGTTCAAGGGCTCTCTTTGCCTCCGCAATGGCTTGATCGTACAATCCCCTTGAGTAGTAAGCGTAGGCGAGATTGTTGTGTGCTTCAGGATAATCGGGTTTGAATTTCAGGGCGAGTTTGTATTCCACAATTGCAGCACTCTCTTTGCCTTGCGCCATATAGGCGGCTCCCAGGTTGTTGTGAGCCAGGGGGTTGTCCGGTTCAATCATCAATGCTTGCAGATACAGCTCGATGGCATCATCCAAAATTCCATTGGAATAATAAATAAAGCCAAGATTTGTGTAAGCGGTCACATACGTCGAATCTTTCTGAATGATCTTTATCAATTGGCTAATGGCGTCGTTTACATTGCCTTCCCGCAGCAACTGCATCGCTCTTTTGTTCATTTCGTCCGGAGTTTGTGCAAAAGACTGATCCACAAGGCTGAAACAAATGAAACAGGAAAGGAACAACAAGCATGTTCGCTTCATTTTTTCCCTCCCCAGATTTTGGATCCGCTATCTGAACAAGTCATGAAGTTTCCTCCCTTTAATGACAAAATAATTTTAGGGCAAAATGATTAGAAAAAGATTTGTACCCGCAAGAAACGTCCAGAGTTTTTAATTCCATATGTCAGGAATATTTGACTTATTTGTAGGAAATTCGTTCCCAGAATGAAGGGTGGAATTGCCTCCGTTTGTGCTCGGTCGATTAGGCACGTTTTGAACGAAGCGGTAGAAACTCTACTCTGTTCATGAAGTCCTCTGGTTTCCCAGCTTTGGGGATAATCTCCAGGTGACGGATACAGGCGCCAATAGAGACACGTTGCTGATACGCATAAATTAGCCCTTGGAATAAAACACCCTCTCGCTTTCTTGTTGTCGCTTCTGCAAGAAGATCATCATCCTGTGAAAAAAGCACGCCTTCAATTCCATTGCTCGATCCAACAATAAAGGATCATCTAACTCGTTCGAGTTGCCCTCAGATGCTGTGATGACATCCACGTTGTGTAAACGCAGCCCAACTGTTATCGCCCTTGGTACATGATGATTCATGTAGAGCTTGATGGGCATCAAATCAACCCCTTAACTTTCAACCGCCTAACCAGCGGCGAAGGTTTCATTGAACGTTGAATTCGATCAACGAACTCAAGCCGACGTTCAATGTCTTTTTCTAATTCTTCACGATGATCCCAGTAATAAGCCAATCCGAGTGTATTTGTCCCAATGACAAATAAGGATGTTGCAGGTGCAGCTCCTCAGGGCTCCAGCCGTAAGCCTTCTTTTCCAAAACAAGTTCAATTACTTTCATATTTGTGCTTGCAATAATTGGAACCTTTTCTTCATTCGAGACAACATGCTCATAAGTTGTAGCTACAGCTGTCATAAAAGGGCTCCCTGTTTTATTAAATACTTCTACTTAAGCTGTTGTTCGATGTGGCTCGGGATGACTTAATACCGTCCCTAATTGAAAGTATAGCATAGCATAAATTTACAAACTATGCAAGCCCGGTGGCCCCCTTTTTAACTAAAGACAATTCTGTATCCTAACTTAAGCGCGTAACATAATACTCAACAACAAAAATGTCAAGCAAATTGTCTTGCCTTGTGTAAAACAAGTTACGGTGAGGAGGTGAGGCTTTTTTGCAGCCTTTAGAACACGGATAATTAGAAAACACGGATTGGATTTAAGTGGCGTGTCAAGGGTGAGGGCATCCGTGCATTCAGATAATCCGTGGTTCTGAACAGGTCAAGCAGTGACTGCCCTTTAGCTATCTGAAACGAGTGGAGTTCAAAAATCAGTGAGCGAAGCGAACGTATTTTTGCAATGCGTCGTGTAGATGCGGCAAAAGGAAACTTCGCTGACTTTTGCGCTCCAACCCACTGCCTTCGGAGGCTCCTATTCAAATGGCTAAAATGTTACAAAAAAACCATTATGGAGAGCAGAAAAATCACCATGAAATTTAAGATTCCGGTAAGCTACGGTCGGATTTTTCCTGAAGGGTTGGGTCGAAATGACAAGCTGACCTCAGTAACTGAGGTTTTATTGTCCTGTTTTTGGGCTATGTGCTCTCGAATGCAGTGCTGTAATACCTCAGTGATGGTGAGGAACGTACTAACAATTGTTGCTGGAAGAAAAACCTTAGTTGGCATCAGCCGACTTTTACTATGAGCCTGAAAATTTATTTCAGGCGGGCTGCTGAGGTCTTACTGTGCGTTGGGCTTTTTACTTGACTTTTAACAATAATGCCATTAAATTCAATTATCAAAAGAACACCAGAAATGGCTATGAGATTTGATTACATCGACGGTGTGAGGCTGAAACAAGCGATCATTGCCGGAGCCAGAAGAGTTATTATGATGCAGGACAATCTGAACCGCATCAATGTATTCCCCGTACCCGATAATGATACAGGCACAAACATGGCGCTGACCTTGCAAAGTGTTGCAGAGGGGGCGATCAGTTGCCGTGATCGGAGTCTTGCCAAGATGAGCCAATGTCTGGCGGATTCAGCTCTGATGGGAGCCCGAGGGAATTCCGGTGCAATCCTGGCACAGTTTTTTCAAGGACTTGCCGAAAGTTTCAAGGGGAAAGTCACCGCGTCTTCGAAACATTTTGTTGAAGCGGCGGAACTGGCAAGACAACGCGCATACGAAGCCATCACGGATCCTAAGGAGGGTACCATTCTTTCTGTGATTCATGATTGGGCTGAACAAATCAAAACCCACAGTCACAATTCTCACGACTTTTTGGAATTAATGCGAAATGGGTTGCACGCTGCCGAACGTTCACTCAAGGAAACGCCGAAAAAACTTAAACTGCTTTCAAAAGCGGGCGTCGTGGATGCCGGAGCCCAGGGGTTTGTGCATATGCTCGAAGGCATTTATCATTTTGTCGAATCGGGCAAGATCGAAAAAGGTGTGGGAATAGGAGGGAAGTTGGTAGCTCGAGCAAAAGTTAAAGACGCGCCCGAGGATATTACCTATCAGTATTGCACGGAATGTTTGATCGAAGATTCGGCCATCGACAGAATCCAATTGCGGGAGGAATTGGCTGAACGAGGGGATTCTCTCATCGTGGCAGGATCAAACGAAAAAGTCCGAGTGCACATTCATACGGACGAGCCGGAAAGAGTGTTTGAGTCGGCAGCCAAATATGGCCAGGTCAGTAACCGCAAAGCGGATGATATGCGAGCACAGCATCATCAGGCGTACGGCAAGGACAGCAAGGATGTGAGCATCGCATTGGTTACGGACACGTCTTGCGACTTGCCTTCCGAGTTTGTGATCCGTCACAACATCCAGATGGTTCCCGTGCAAATCTCGTTTGGAAACGATAAATATCTGGACAAAATTACCATTACCCCAAAGGAATTTTATCGAATTCTGCAAGAAAACGAGCATTATCCGAAAACATCCCAGCCCACTCCCGGTGATTATGTCACGACATACAAGGAATTATGGGCACATTACAAGCAAGCCATTTCAATCCATTTGGCCGGAGCATTAAGCGGGACGTTACGAGCAGCGCAAACCGGAGCCAGGACAGCCGCAGATCGTAAAATCAGGGTGATTGACAGTTGCAACACTTCGGTGGGCCTGGGACTTATCGTTGCGGAAGCAGCCAAGGCTATCGAAGCGGGGCTGCCCATGGACGAGGTCATTCAACGCACCGAATGGGCCGTTAAAAACGTCCGATTTTTTGTGTATTTTGAGACTGTGGATTATTTGATCCGAGGTGGCAGACTGAGTAAGTCAAAAGGAATGCTGGCCAAGGCGCTGCACTCAAAGCCCATTTTGACTTTGGATGAAGCGGGCCGGGCTCAGACGGTTGCCAAGACCTTTGGTGGCAAATCTGCATTACAGAAAGTCATGCAATTGGTTTGCAAATATGCCATGGGTAAACGGAATTTGAGGTTTGCCGTGGCGCATACAAACGCACCTGAAAAGGCCGACTGGTTGGCGGAGCGCTTAAAAAGAGAGTTTGAAGTGCAAGACGTGATGATCGCCAACGCCTCGCCTGCTTTGGGTGCGCATGCAGGTCCGGGTGCGGCAGGGGTCGCGTTTTTGGGAGAATAAACATGTATTCACTAATTGTTATTATTCTGCTGTCCTATCTCGTCGGTTCGTTTCCGACCAGCATTGTGGTGGGCAGAATGCTTAGAAGAATCGATATTCGAGAGCATGGCAGCGCAAACGCAGGGGGTACCAACGTTTTTCGAGTTCTGGGATGGAAGCCCGGGCTGTTCGTGGCGGCCGTGGACATTGGCAAGGGCATCCTGGCCACACTGGTGGTTTCGAGAATTCGCATTGATCCCATACCGCTACCGCTCGAGGTCGTGCACGTGCAATTGATTGCAGGCGTCTGTGCGGTGATTGGCCATATTTGGACGGTACTGGCGAAATTTAAGGGTGGCAAAGGGGTGGCAACCGGCGCGGGATTGATTATCGCCCTGTTTCCCTGGGCTGCACTGATTTGCTTTTTTGTGTTTGTGACATTGGTTTTGACCACACGCTACGTTTCGTTAGGTTCGCTGGTCGCGACCTTGTGCTTCCCGTTAGCGCTTCTGGTTTTAGATAGAATGCTTGGACAATCTGTGCCGTCTTCTCTCTATATTTTCAGCATTTGCGTGAGCGGTTTGATTTTTTACACCCACCGCTCCAACATTCGTAGACTGATCAACGGCACGGAAAATCGTTTTGATAAAATTCATTTCAGAAAGAGATACTAACATGACGGATAGAGCAAACAGGGAAATTAATGCGCTGATTACCCTTTTGGGGGATGAGGATGAGAGTATTCGATCGCTGGTCCGCGATAAGTTGTTAGAATTCGGAGAGCCGGCCAAACGCATGCTACGACAGACCGCACTCGCGGACTCTGAGGGCCGAGTTCGCATCGAAGCACAGGCGTTGCTCGAGGAAGTGCGTTTGGATGACCTGGCAGATAAATTCAAAAGTCTGTTCTCTTTTAGAAAGTTCGATTTGGAACAGGCCTGTTTTGTCTTATCGCAAGTCGAGTACCCCGATTTAATTGTGACCGACTATACTTCGAAAATCGATGCATTAGCCGAAGAAGCCCGAAACCGTATCGCAGGCATTGAAGGGGAAAAACCCGTTGTCAGGAGCATCAATCATTTTCTTTTCAAAGAAGTTGGGTTTCGTGGAAATAAGGAATCGTATTATGATCCCGAAAACAGCTATATCAACAGAGTGCTGGATCGACAGTTGGGGATCCCCATTAGCCTGTCGGCCTTGTATCTCTTTATCGCAAAAAGGTTAGAGCTCCCGATTTACGGGGTCGGGTTTCCTGGACATTTTCTGTTGAAATACAAACATAAATCTGGCTTCTACATCGATGCCTTTAATAACGGCAGGATACTCACACGTGCAGATTGTGTGAATTACTTACATCGCCAGGGGTATGCATTTTACGATGCCTATCTTTCCATATCCACATCGAAAGAGATTTTAGCTCGGATGATCCGAAATCTGGTGTTGATTTATCACCAAAGCAACGAGGGCAAGAAAATCGAAACGCTTGAGAGAATTTTCAGCGACTTTTTTATGCAAGAGCAATGAGGAGGGCCTAATTGAACTGTGTTAGTTGCAATGCCGAGTTACCACAAGAGGCAAAATTTTGTCCTGAATGCGGGACAAAAATAGGGGACATGGAGTGTTCCAATTGCGGAGAACCGCTCAAACCGGGGGCCAAATTCTGTCACAGTTGTGGTTCTGCTGCTGATTCAGAATCACAAGCTCATGAGACGACTCAAGCCGAAGGGGGAACCACACAAAAGAGCTGGTTGGCTACAATCGGGCCATTTCTGTTCATCCCGGTCTTTGTTGGTATCATCGTGATTCTCTTTTGGAAGAACCGTGAACCGGAACCGATGAATGCCTCGAATGCTACTGCTGCGGAACAATCTGCGCCCAGCATGGCAGCCATGGGGCAAGTGCACGAGACTTTGGAGCGTCTAAAGCAAAGAGTCGAGGAGAATCCCGACGACCTGGTGGCTATCGATAGTCTGGCGACCATGTATTCCATTGCCGGCAGTTACGACAAAGCCAGAAAGTTTTATGAACGCCATTTGGAAATCGAACCGGATAATCAGCAGATAAAGATCGCCCTTGGACTCACTTATCACAGCTTGAACCGGACTGAAGAAGGGATCGAGCTGATCGAAGGGATTCTGCAGGAGGAGCCGACCCATGCGTTCGCACTTTTTTATTTAGCTGAGATTTATGCTTCATCCGGCGAAATGAAGGTTGCCGAAGAGCATTGGAATAAGATTATCGATCATTATCCTAACACCGAAATCGCCAACATGGCCCAGCAGCGCATTCACGAGTACAAGCATACCGATTCAAATTAAAGACGATATTGCTTACACCGACAGCGTAATCGAAATGTGAAGTAAGCGCCTCGAAGTCATGACGCCAAGAGAGGAGGATCCATGCCATCTGTTGAATTTCAGGAAGCCAATGTGACCGTGACCGCGAAAGAGGGCGACGACCTGCGCAAGATTGCCCACAAAAATAAAGTCTCCGTTTACGGCGGCCCGAATAAGTACTTGAATTGCCGCGGCTTTGGACTGTGTGGCACCGACCGGATTGCCGTGGATCCGAAAGATTGTGTGACGCCTCCGACATGGAAAGAAAAACTGCACCTGGGCGACAATCCTAAGATGCGCTTAGCATGCCAGGCAAAACTGGTCGGCGATGCCAAAGTGAGCGTCGAACCGGCTTTGGAATACGGCGAACAGATGAAAGAAGATCTCGCGTTCTACGCCGTGGCTTTCGTCTTTGGCGGCGCGACCCTGTTCTTCGTGATTTTTATGCTGTTCGAGATGATCGGCAAGCCGTTGTTCTGACCTGAGGTTTCAGATTGGATTTAATGAGACGGCTGCATTACATGAATCCCCGTTGCTTGCTCGTCCTCACATTCCTTTAAACCTTCATTATCACTCCCGTGCTTGTAAAATTTGTCCTGCAAAACTCGGCGTAATTGAGCAGACACTTTGCTTCCTTTTTAAGAAACCCTCCTTGTACGGCAATCGTCTCGATTGCCGGATCAACACACACTTAAAACCTGGAAATGCCGAGTAACCAGATTTTTGGGAGCCTGCACGTGTTTTTGTTGTCTATTAAATAATGGGGATTAAATCGTTAGATAAGAACGTTCAATCTAAGCCACTGTGGCCCCAATCACTGTCGGTTCATGTTAGACCAGATTCCTTTACATACCAGCCCGACATTACGAGCCATTGTCAAGCGAGTTCGAGAAATCGCTGAAGAAGACCTACCTGTGCTCTTAATTGGGGAAACCGGCACAGGAAAGAGCTACCTGGCGGGTGTGATTCATACGGTGCTGGAAAAAACCGATGGCATGTTCTTAACTCTGGACTGTGCCACACTCAACCCAAATTTAGTCGAAAGCGAACTCTTCGGACATGAAAAGGGTGCCTTCACTGGTGCTGCTGACCGAAAGAGCGGCATGTTTGAGTTCGCTTGCGGCGGTACCATCTTGTTGGATGAAGTGGAGAACCTGTCTCTCGAGATACAGGCGAAATTGCTCAGAGTGTTGGATGAAAAGAAGTTTCGTCGCGTAGGCGGCATCGAGGAGATGGCTGCCTATTTTCAGCTAATCAGCACAATCAATGTGGACGTGGATGAAATCTTGCAGACCGGCCAACTCAGGAAAGATTTCTTCTATCGCATCGCATCGGTAGAGATTGTGCTGCCCCCCTTGCGAAAACGACCGCAGGACATTTTGATTTTTGCCGACTACTTTCTTCGACTTGTGAATGAGAAGTACGGCAGGGAATTCAGGCTGACCCAGGACGTACGGAATTATCTGCTAAATTACCCGTGGCCTGGCAATATCAGGGAGTTAAAGCACGCCTTTTTCGCGGCCTCCAGATCCGCCAGGAGTTCGGAATTGCGCATCGAAGATTTTGAGGCCATCTTGAGAAAACCGAAACGCAGGGTTGCAACGAAACAGCTTCAGACTCTGGCCGAAGCGGAAAAAGACCACATCCAAACGGTCCTCAAGCATACCGGTTTCAAAATCGCCAGAAGCGCCCGAATTTTGGGAATCGCTGAAAACACCCTGCGTGCAAAAATGAGGAAGTACCGAATCAAGAAGCCAAATCGATAACGCATACCTTGATTCCCCCACGATTTCTGCCAACCCCTCAATTTCTGCGGGATACTAACCTCTGTTTTTACAGTATTTATGTAAATTTTCTTAAAACCCCGCAATTTTTGCGGTTTTTGGGTTAAGTTATTGTAAGTTAAGAAGTTAATTCTTAGCGAACCCGCAAATTTTGAGGGGTTTTTTTGGTTTTGAGGGATCCACTATCTTGTTTAATGAGAGTAAAAGGAGCGTCATAAAATTTTTAAAAACAATATGTTAAAACAACTTGACCGACACAGTTTTTGC
>JAABYK010000397.1:0-6579 GCA_011775825.1 Candidatus Zhuqueibacterota bacterium
CAAAAGCAGTGAAGCCGTTCCTTTGGCCCTGTACCTGCGCTATCTAAAACGTGTTGCCGGTCATATCCAAAATGTCGCGTCCAGCATCGTGAATCCATTCCATCGCATTAAATATCAGGATAAGCACACAAAATTGGTAGAAGATGAGCAATCCGACCAATCGGAAGAAGAAGGGGACAAGTAGGAGTTTCGCCGGCATTCAGCTTTGCAGCCCGATTATCAGGTAAACGATCAACGCCAGCAACGTCGCAAGAAGTGCATAAGGCAATTGCGTCCGAACATGGTCGATATGATCCGACGCGGAGGCCATTGAGGAAATAATGGTCGTATCGGAAATGGGCGAGCAGTGATCCCCGAAGATACCCCCACTTAAAACCGCGCCGACGGTTGCATGTAGATGGGCACCCATCGAGTCCACCATCGGGATAGCGATGGGCATCATAATGCCGAACGTGCCCCAGGAAGTTCCCGTCGAGAAAGCGATGAATCCCGAAACCAAAAACAAAATAACCGGAACGAATCGCGGGTTTAACCATGTTTTTGCAAGATTCGCCACATAAGGCCCGGTTCCGAGTTCTGAGCACGTGTCTCCGATTGCAAAGGCCAGCATCATGAGCAGCGCTAACGGCATGAGACCTCCGAGCCCTTTGAAAAAGAGGTCAACCATCTCTCGCAGTTTGAAAAGTCGTTGCACCGAATAGAGCATTCCTGCTCCTACAATTGCGGCGGTGACTGCCCAAAACACGGAAGTTGAACCGGAACCTTCCATGATGTTTCCATCACCGGTGATGGTCAAGCCAATCGGCATCATCATCACCATGATGGCAATGGGAATAAGCATGTTGCGCGCATTCGGTTTGATGCCCTGCTTAGCGGCGATGGAGATAACTTCGTCCGAGACCACCGGTTCCGCACCGTCGCGCAAAACCTTTCCCTCGACTCGCGCTCTCTTTTCGGCTTTTGCCATCGCTCCCACATCCTTACCTGTAAGAATCACAACCAGCACGGTAATGATGGCAAAAATTGCGTACAGGTTAAATGGCAAGGAGTGAATCAGGACGCGAAAAGGCTGGTCGATGTTTTGATTCGCCAGCAGTCCGATAACATAGGCACCCCATCCGTTTAGGGGAATGAGAATACAAATTGGGGCGGAAGTGGAATCACAAATGTAGGCGAGTTTTTCCCGTGATATGTTAAATTTATCAAAGATCGGGCGGCTGATTGCACCGGTCACCAGACAGGTGATGCTGGACTCCACGAAGATCATGAGGCCGATCACGTAGGTGAGCAGTCCGGCCTTTCGGCGGGTTTTTACGATTCCTTTGTTTGAGACCCACCGCACGAATCCTTCCACTCCACCCGAGTATTGTGTGAATGCTAACAGCGCACCCACCATGGCACTGAACGCGATGACTTTGGTATTGCCGGTGTCTTGAAAGACCCGCACGCAGGATTCCAATGCTGCTGCAATTCCGGTAATGGGATTCCCTTGAGCTAAAATGGTCCAACCTAACCAGATGCCAAAGAAGAGAGAAACAAAGACTTGTTTTGTCCAAATGGCTAAAATGATCGCAATAACGGGAGGAAGGATCGAAAGCCAGCCAGGGGATTGGATCATGTTTATATGCAGATGCGGGTGCGAAAGAGAATATTTTTGTGTTTCATCGAACTGCCGCCAAGACTTTTTCGACAACCTCACCGAAGTAATCCGGTGCACCCGGATCATGTTTGACGTCGTGATTCACACACGTTTCTCCGATGCATTCGTCGTAGCAAGCATAGCAGCCGGGATTCACGGATGTTGCTCCGTACGTCTCGCGCAGGTCATACAATTTCTCGACTTGTTCTTTGGAAAGGACTCGTTCGCCGCCGAGAGCCCTTGCGATGAAAATAATTTTGGCGTAATGTTCCACGCGCTCCATCTTGAAATAGGCGTCCATTAAATCCTTTCCCACAGTGACGACGCCGTGATTGGCCATGAGAAACGCTTCACATGAGTGAATGTAAGGCGCCAGCGTTTGCGGGAGTTCCCCTGTGGAGGGGGTGCCGTATTCGGCCAAAGGAATGGTGCCGATGGTCACAATTACCTCTGCTAAAACGCATTTGTCCAGGGCCAGCCCTGCTGTGGCAAACCCCGTCGCATGCGGAGGGTGCGCGTGAACCACGGCGTGCACATCCGAGCGCTGCGTGTAAACGTACAGGTGCATGGGCAACTCAGTTGATGGTTTGCCCGATGAAAGGCTCTTTCCCCGGAGATCGACCACGACCATGCTGTCAGCAGACATAAACCCCTTCGATACACCCGTCGGTGTTGTCAGGATGCGTTCGTTGTCCAAACGCACACTGATGTTGCCATCGTTGGCCGCAACGTAGCCCCGGTTGTACATTCGTCTGCCAGCCTCGACGAGGGCCTGGCGGAGTTGAGTTTCATTTGCCGATGCCATTATGACAGCTTTCCGTCAGCTACTAAATCCTCTCTGTTTGGTTGCAGTGGTCCGCATCGGGAGTTATTTTATGATGTTAACCCCCACGTACTCCCTCAATGCCTCCGGTACAACCACCGTCCCTTCGTCCGTCTGATAATTCTCCAGGAGGGCAATCACGGTACGGGGAAGGGCCAGGCCGGAGCCGTTCAATGTGTGAACGAACTCTGTTTTGCCCGTGGATTCTCTGCGAAAGCGAATGTTGCCTCTGCGTGCCTGAAATGCTTCGAAGTTGCTGCAAGAGGAGACCTCCAGCCATTTTTCCACTCCCGGCGCCCAGACTTCGATGTCGTAGCACTTGGCCGCGGCGAAGCTGAGGTCCGCTGTGCAGAGTTCAATCACGCGATAAGGCAATTCGAGCCGCTGCAAAACCGCTTCAGCGTCCGCTAGCAATGTTTCCAGCTCATCATAGGAGATTTCCGGTTTTACGAACTTGACCATTTCCACTTTGTCGAATTGGTGAATGCGCACCAGCCCGCGCGTATCTCGGCCATAGGAACCTGCCTCTCGCCGAAAACAGGGCGTGTATGCCGTGTAGTTAATCGGCAATTGATTCTCCTTCAGTATCTCATCGCGGTGGAGATTGGTCACAGGCACTTCAGCCGTGGGAATCAGGAAGAGATCGTCCACTTCCGCCAGGTACATGTCTTCCTCGAGTTTGGGAAGTTGACCGGTGGTGTACATGGACTCCCGATTCACGATGAACGGCGGCGAAACTTCGTGGTAACCGTGTTCATGAATGTGGAAATCGAGCATGAAGTTGATCAAGGCGCGCTCTAGTTTGGCGCCGATTCCGGAGTAGTTGACAAAGAATGCGCCCGCTACTTTTGATCCACGGCCAAATTCCACGATGCCCAGTTGCTCGGCGACCTCCCAATGAGGCTTGGGTTGAAAGTCCATCTCAGGGGATTTGCCCCAGCGTTTGATTTCCACGTTGTCTTTTTCACTGGTGCCTACCGGAGCATCCGGATGCGGAATATTTGGAATCCAAATTTGAATGTCACGAATCTTGGTTTCGACGGTTCTGATTTCTTCATCGAGTTGCTTGATGTTGTCCGCCACTTCCTGCATGCGTTTGATGGGTTCGCTCGGATTTTGTCCTTTTTTCTTCAGTTCGCCAATTTTCTGCGATTCCACATTTCGTTGATGCTTTAACCCCTCAACTTCCCGGAGCAAATCTCGTCGTTGGCCATCCAGCTTGATGAGTTGATCCAGGTCGACCTTCTCTTGCTTATTGTTAGTCGCCTCTTTGACGAGTTCGAGGTTTTCGCGAATGAATTTTAGGTCTAACATCTATTGGTCTTTCTGCGTGTCGGTTACATGTATTTAAACAAATAAGTCATAAATTAAACGAAGAATTGATGTAAAATTCAAGAGAAAAGTGGAAATAGGGAAACAAGCAAACAGGAAAAAGTGGCTCTACGTTGATTTCTGTGGATATGTCAATTCATTTCCTTTACTATGTATCTCAAAATTCCAAATAAAACAAGTACCAAATCTTCAAATAATATTCAAATCACAAAATGCCAATGTCCAAACAGCTCCGGTTATTGTTTTGATTTCTCAGCAATCGAAGAAAAAGTCGTTTTCAATTCATTCGCTTCTTGTGTCAATCGTTCTGCTTCATTAGCGTTTGGCAACAGATTCGTTTCGTGGATCAATTGGAGCCAATAAAAGACTTTCCTTTGCCTCTTTTCGACAGATCTTGATTCTCATCAAAAGTCCTTTTTGCTTAACGCCTCATTTGCCCTCTCGATAATTCGCACCAACTGAACCGGAAGATTTGACCAGTTGTTTTCCATCTCAATTGTTGGAAATTGTTCTCGGCAATGCCTTGACAAAAAGCCGCACGGTTTTGGCAAAAGCAAATGTGCGCCCTTCAAGATCTTAGCCACGTTTGGGGTTTCGACATAGACCCGGAAAGTATTACAAGCGTCTTGCTTGCAGTGGTCGAACGAGACGTTCGACGTACCGGGTTAATACCCTCTTCCCAAAAGCATCACGTAAATCGTGTTGATCAAAATCTTGAGATCCATCCGGAGAGACATATTTTCAAGATAGAAGAGATCGTATTGGAGTTTGGATTTCACATTTTCAATAGAGGTGTCGTAATCCCCCTTTATCTGTGCCCAACCGGTGATGCCCGGCTTCACTTTCAGACGGCGAGCATAGAATGGAATCTGCTTTTTGAATGTTTCGACGAAATAGGGACGCTCCGGTCTGGGACCGATCAAACTCATTTCGCCTTTCAACACGTTTAGAAATTGCGGCACTTCGTCGATCCTGGGCCGGCGAATGATGCGGCCAACACGGGTGATTCTCGGATCTTTTCTTTCCGCCCACCTTGGGCCGGTTAGGGACTCCGCGTTGTGGATCATGGAGCGAAACTTGTAAATGGTGAATTCCTTGCCGTCTTTGCCAACGCGTTTTTGCTTGTACAAAACCGGACCTTTCGAGTCCAGCTTGATGGCCAGTGCGATGAGCAGCGAGGCTGGTGAGAAAAGAAGCAAAATCGCGCTGGAAATGACGATGTCCATCAAACGCTTGACTTTGCGTTCCCACTCCGGCATCAAGTCGGGCATGATGTCGATGAGTGGAAAGCCGTAGATTTGATTGGTACGGGCCTGCCCCATCACGATGTCGTACAGATCTGGGACGATTTTGAAATTAATGGGGACGCCATTGCTGAGATTCAAAACCTCCATAACGCGTTTTCTGGAGTGCCCTTTTAGCGCCAAAATGACTTCCTGGGCTTTGACGTCTGTCACGATTTGTTCAAGTTCATCGATGCCCCCGAGCACCGGAAGTGTTTGATAACGCTGCGTTTTGTTGACTTCAGGACTATCCTCACCCACAAATCCCACGACTTTGTAGCCCAGCGCAGGGAATTGCGAAATTTTGTCAGCCAGGTCGCGGCTTCGTTCATTCCAGCCCACGATCAGAGTACGCCGCTGACCGATTCCGGAAGATAACAGCGTTCTCTGGACACTACGAAACCCCACACGAGTCAAAGACACGAACGCAAGTACAATCAACCAGTAGTTAATGATGAACATCCTGCTGACTTTGGGTGGCGACGACAGGTCTCGCTCAAGATCAAAAGTGACGAGAAAGATAATCAGAACGCCAAATGTCACGCATTTCAGAACCGTGATGATTTCATCGAGGCGGGACTGAGCGTAGCGATGACTGTACATCCCGAAGAAGCTGAAGATAAGAAACCAAAAAGCAAAAATAATGCATGAAATCAGAAGCAGGAAAGAAAGATTCGTCTCTGAGAAGAAGCCCAATTCTCTGCGCAGCCACGCCCAAACTAAAAAGCTCAGGGCGATGGCGATAAAATCGATCAGGATGAGAAGAAGTTTTTCGAGAAATTTGGGCATCTAATCCAGGCGGAAGATATTTGATGTTTTATCGATTAAGCACTTCCAAACAAAAAAACGGCTACAATGAGATTATCGACCTTCCGGGTACTTCCCCCGAAGGTAATACTCGCATGAAGCTTGATTTTGAATGACCACTTAGATCACAAGGCGGGCCCTATGACCTCCTCTCTCACCGTCTAAAAATGCTTCTTATCCAGCTTTTCCGAAAGAACCTCCTGGTATAGCTTCTCGAGACTGGCCACCATCACTTCTGCCCGAAAGGCGTCGGTGATGCGCTGTTTCGCGGTTTGACCGAGCTTTTGCGCTTTTTCCTGGTCGGACAGCAGAGTGAGAATGCCGCGCGCGATGGCTTTGAAATCGTTGGGCGGCACCAGGATGCCGGTTTCACCGTCTTTCACCAGTTCCGGCACACCCTCCACGCTAGTCGCCACAACAGGACGACTTGAGTACATGGCTTCAGTTAAAGAACGGCCCAATCCTTCCCAAAGTGACGTCAGTACGAAAACATCGAGCACCCGCAGGATTTCCGGCACGTCTTCGCGGAATCCAAGCAGGACAATCTTGGAATCGATACCCAACTCCTTCGAGAGCTTTTCAATTTTGGGCCTGAGTTCTCCGTCGCCCACCATCACAAATTGCACGTCGCGTTTCTTACGCAACACATCCGGAATCGCTTTGATGAAGTTCAGAGGCGCTTTCTGGTTCGAAAA
>JAABYK010000397.1:6636-11822 GCA_011775825.1 Candidatus Zhuqueibacterota bacterium
TTTTCGAAATCGATGCCGCTGTAAATATTCAGGAACTTGCTGCGCTCAGCCAGACGCAATGTCACAGCTTTTTCAAGATTTAGTTTTGAAACCGTGATCAATCGGTCTGAGAATCTCGACAGAATGCGTTCCATGACTATCAAAGACTTTTTCACCACGGGATTCATGAAGTCGTGAAAAGGGAACCCGTGGATGGTGTGAATGATGACGGGCACCCCCGTCAACTTTGCGGCAATGCGTCCCAATACACCCGGTTTCGAGCTGTGCGTGTGCACCAGGGTGTATTTCTCCCGTTTCATAATTCGAAACAGTTTCCAGAGCGCGATGATGTCGTAGAAGATTTGGATCTTCCGGGTGAGTTCATCCACAAATATGAGGTTCAAATCCTTGATTTGTTTGGCCCGTTCGCGCCATTCACCTTTGGAGGAACAGAGGAGGCTGACCTCGTATTTCTGTCGGTCCAACTTTTCAACGGTGAGGAGTGTGTTGTCCTGTGCACCGCCCACCGGCAAATTGGTGATGATGTGTAGGATCTTTATACGTTTATTGTCGTGCATCTGGATTAAACTTTGGCAAATCGTGGCCCCTACTTAGCACCTCAGCGAAACTTCGCATGTCATTTTGGAGAGTCTTTTCATTCCATAAAATACCGTTGGCTAAAACACCCCCGCCGACTGCGTCGGCTGTCCCCTCAAGGGGACATTTTTGGTCACAAATTTCCATGAGAGCATAACCTAATCGCACTGCAAATTGGTCATTTTGGGCAAGTAAGTGCTTTATAATAAACATTTAATGTCGATTTTGCAACAATTTTTTGTACCTCATTCGGCAGCTTTCAAACTGTATTTTGGTGCTGATTGAGCAAATGAGTTTTTTTACGATATTCCGGTTTCATATTCAAAATCTTGCTGTATTCAAGCATGAGCTTAGAAACATAGTTTTTCATCGAAAATTTTTCAGACACGGTCCTTTGGGCATTCCGAACGAGCGTTTGGGCCAAATTACCATCCTGCAGCCGAAGAATGGCGGAAGCCAATGCACCGCTGTTTTCAGGAGGGACCAGCCATCCGTTTGACCCATGTTCGATGATTTCGGCCGGACCGCCCACATGTGAAGCCACCACGGGACAGCCGGCGGCCATGGCTTCCAAAAGCGCGATGCCGAGGCCCTCGTTTCTTGAAGGCAGGACAAATACCTGCATTTGTCGTAAGTACGGTAAGATGTCCTTCTGCATGCCGACAAAAACGACCTGCTCTTCTATTTTGAGTGCTGCCGCCAGTCTCTTCAGTTTTCTTTCCTCTTTGCCGGCGCCCACAAGAATACATTTTATCGGAATATCGGAATCTTTGATTTTGGAGATGGCTCTAAGCAGAACGTCAAATCCTTTACGATGATCTAACCGTCCGACGGAACCGACGACGAACTCATTATAATGCATACGATCTGCCGGCGTGGATTTGCGGAATTCATGTACTCGGATGGCGTTGTGGAGAACGCTCACTTTGGATGCTGGAATCTGTCCTTTGTTGATGAGTGCCGTTTTAACAGCTTCTGAGACGGCAACAATGCGAGAGGCATATCGGGCACTCAGTCTGTAAGCCACTCTGGAAAACCAGTTTTTATTCCAGTTCGACTCGTTGTGTTCGGTTGAAATTACGGGAATGCCACCAAGTCTTGCCGCAATCCGACCGTAGACTGTGGCAAAAAACAAGTGCGTATGAACCAGATCCGGCTGTACTTGTTTGATGATTTGCATCAGTTTGAAGACGATGAGCGGGTTGTATTTGTTTTTCCAGTTCAACCTGAAAATCGGAATGTCTTCTGCTTCAAAGTCTTCGATGAGTTGGTCGTTTCCATACATCGAACAAACGGTTAGGTTGACGCTGTTTTTCATCTCACGTACCGTCGAGAGCAAAAGCTTTTCAGCGCCGCCGTGTTCGAGTGTGTGAATAATATGTAAAACGGATATTCTATTCATGAAGTTGATATGATCCCAGTTGATACAGTCACTTCGGTTTAACTACACAAGCAAACTGTAGGTACCTTNNNAATTAAGAATCGAAAATCTTCTGGATTCAATTGGATTTATGCCTTCCATTCTCATTATTTCAAACCCTAATGTTTCAAACATATCAACAATGCTTTTTTGGGTAAAAAATCTCAAATGTGTCTTATCGAGAATCCCGGCGTTGACGTATTTCCATTGTTTTTGGATCAACAGTTCTCTGAGCATAGGATAATATCGGACATTCGGAAGAGAACACACCAAAACGCCTTGTGAACTGGTTTTCTGTTTTATTTCGGATAATAGGCTAAAAGGGTCTACCAAATGTTCCAAGAGATCATTGCAAACGATGCAGTCAAAATATCCGTTTGGCAGTTTATGTAGCAATTCATTGATGTCCCCAATCAAGACATTATCAAGTCTTTCCTTGGCCACCGATGCCATTCGTTCGTTAATTTCAACTCCCCAGACTTCCGTATGTGGTCTTTGCTTTAATTGCCAGCCAAATACACCTTCACCACACCCAACCTCTAACATTCTCTTGGCATCTTTTGGAATATATTTTATCATTTCGGCTCGGATTTGCGTATAATAGCCTTCAGGTTTGACGGACAAATCCAAATTTTGCTCATACTTCATTGTTACGGGTCACCTAATTCATTGCTTTTTGAATTGATGCATTTGATTGAAGATGGACGCCAGTTCTCCTGTTTGCTGTCTACGATTGAATGCATCTATTTTGTATGCGCAATTATCATTCTTGCGTTGCCCCAAACAATGGGCTTGGAGTTCGGCGGCTATTTTGTCGCTGTCGTCAGGCGATATGATGATGCCGGCGTTGGCTTTCTTTAAGACGTCTGCCGCCAGGCCTTTTTGGGGTATCAGCGCCAGGATCGGTTTGCCGGCACGTAGGTACTCGAATACTTTACCGGTAACCGGTTGAGGTGTATCTGCATTTAGCAGTAATAAAAGCAAATCCGCGCCGAACTGACTTGAAATACATTCAGAATGTTGCAAATAGCCATCTATTATAATCGTGTCCTCGAGATCCCAAAGGTCGATTAGATTTTTGGCCTCTGCATCATCAAATAAACCCATAAACTTAACTTGGACTCTTTCACGCAGCTCTGGATTGTTCTCCAGGAATTTCTTGAATCCTTTCACGAAAGGAACTGCTGAAGTCAGATTGGGCAGGACTTTACCTGTGTACAGAATCGTGAACTTTTCAAATCTCTTTGGCACAACATTCTGAAAATCGTCCTCATCAAAGCCATTATAAATAAGGTCTAAGCTGTCGTGGCTATTTAGGCTAAAATTGCTTTTGAAATACGAAACCATATCCTGTGTTACAGCGATGACCGAATCAGCGCCTTTTACTACTTTATGTTCCAGATGTTTTTCTATGCTTTTTCTGAATCTATTTTCCCTGCTGCGAAAAGAAAAAAGATACTGTGACCAGGGATCTCGAAAATCAACGATGAGAGGACCCTTTGATACTTTTTTTGCGAACAGTCCCAACAGCAGGGCGGAGTACGGTGGGGCTGTGGCAAAGATAAGATCAGGATTATGGTGGTTGAGCATTTTTCTCAGTCTAGCTGCCGCTGGAATCACCCATAATACTTGGCTATCCGGAATGAGGAACCAATCTCTGAATAAGTTCGCGAAAGTCCGTTTACTAAGTTTTGAAGATTTGCCATGTGCGGCAAGTTTCTTTTTGAAATTGAACGTCGTTCTTTGCGATAAGTAAGGCCGAACGCGCTCGATAACGATATCGTCCGGGATATCTTTGAGCAGGTCAGTATCCACGTCTACAAAACTGTCCTCCGTGGCCGTTAAGACGATAGGTTCCCAATCAAAATCGCGCAGATATTTTACAAATTTTGTCGGCCTCTGGACCCCGCCTCCGCCTGCGGGAGGGAAGGCATAAGCAATAATCAATACTTTCTTTCTTGCCATACTATTTTCTCAACAGCAAGTACAACCCACCGGAGGCGATGTGAAGCCTTTTTGCCCGAACCAGCAACCAGTCGAAATATTTTATCCAAAACGTCAGCCAGCCAACCACAAATTCCACACCTTTTGCGATATAGGCGTTGACGACAAAAACTGTGCAGAATTTTCGGACAAAGAACGCCAGCGATGAAAAAGGTCCTACACAGACGCCTGAGTCGATGATTTGAAAATCCCGAAAGAGGTGTCTCAAACCCATGAGCGTATACCTTTGATAATCATCAGGATCCGCGTGAAACGGCTGCAGAAAAGGATGCTCAACATAGACAGTACCGGGGTTCTTCAAGATACGGTTGATTTCCGCGACTACCGCGGGTGGTTCCTTGACATGTTCCAGTACCGCCGTGATGATGACCAAATCAAGACAGTCGTTTCGGATAGGCATGCGGTCTGCTTTCCCAACGAGGTTCACAGCTCTGAACGGCTCCAAATCAAGCGTCACCATACGCGCAGACAACTTGCGACCGCCGGAACCGATTTCCAGAATCCGCTGGCTCTGCTGTTCGGTCTCATCAACCAATCGTCTCAGATACCGTGTCTTGTAATTCAATGACGGACTTGGAGGCTTGATTAGCGAAATAATTTTTGATTTTCGCGAAAGTCCTGTGGAATTTTGCAATTCTTTCAAACTGAAGTTAGCAGTTCGTCGTAAACCTCGATCATTTTATCGACCACCGTATGTTTGCCAAAAGATCGACAAACGATTTTCGAGTTCTTTTTTCCGGTCTGCAAAGCTGCGTCCGGCTGCTGCAAAAGGTCTTTTAGTTTGGCCGCCAGATCCCGGGGGTTTTGGGATTCGAAAACTCGGCCTTCCAAACCCGCTTGAAGGGCAAAACGATTCCCGGCGATATCCGCAACCACCGGAAACGCCCCGCAGGCAGTCGCCTCCAAAAAGGTTACCGACAGCCCGTCGGAGAGCGCCGTGGACACGTAGATGTCGATATTTCTGAAAAAATCGGCCAGCCGCTTTTGATCCAGGAATCCCACAAACTTGACTCTATCTTTTAAGCCTAATTCGGCAGTTAACTTTTCAAGATATTCTTTCTGTGTGCCGTCTCCCGCCACGTGAACTTCGACATTTGGATGGTCTTCTGCAATGATCGGGACGGCCTTCAAAAGGGTTGCCAAATCGTAAACCGGCTCAAAATTTCTGGCGCTGCCGATGACAACA
>JAABYK010000399.1:0-25676 GCA_011775825.1 Candidatus Zhuqueibacterota bacterium
TGAGGATCAGGCATGGGAGGTTCATAACATCAAGGTTGAAAGCAAGTTGCCCATCACCCAAGGTCCTCAAAATTCGCTGAACTGGACCTGTGAAATCAAAGATGCCCGCGTAAGTAAACGCGGCAATGTACGTGGGGAAAGAAAGGGGCAAGATTAAGCTCCAGCTAAAAAATTTGTGTCCAGGGAATTTGTAGGCTGTAACAAACCAGGCAGTGGTGACACCAATAATAATTGTGAGGGTGCCCGTCCCAAGCATGAGCAAAAACGTGTTTATCACATATCTTTGCAGAACGGTGGAGACGATGTGTCTCCATGCTTCATTCGGTGGCTCAAAAATATGCAGCAGCACAAAGAATATGGGAACGGAAATCGCAAAGACAATAAAGCTTGCTAAAAGAACCCAGGAATTGATGTTGAATCTGATTTTGCGTCTGAGGCCGGGCAAGACGTTGATTTTTTGTGCCCAAATCATCTCCATCCGACTTCGTCAAATATTTCTACGGCTTGACGATTATGTTGTCCTAACAGAGACAAATTGATGTCATCTGCTTTAAAGTCTCCCCAAGATCTGACGAGGGAACCACGCTCAACGTCCTGACCGACTGGATACTCATAATTTGCTTCGGCGAACAGCTTTTGGGCTTCTTCACTTACCAGGTATTCTAAGAACTTAACTGCATGTTTCTTGTGCGCCGCATGTGCAGTCACACCAGCTCCGCTGACATTGATGTGCGTGCCTCTGCCATTTTGATTAGGGAAGAAAAGGTCCACCATTTTGGCTACCCTTCGTTCCGCAGGATTCTCAGAATTCAACATCTTGCCAATATAGTACGTGTTGACGATTGCCACATCTCCGATGCCCGCCGCAATGGCTTTAATCTGATCGCGGTCGTTGCCTTTAGGCTTTCGAGCCAGGTTAGCGACAATGCCTTGTGCCCAATCTTTCGCTTTTTCCGGACCTTTTGATGCGATCATGGAAGCCAACAACGACTGATTGTAAATATTCTGAGAGGAACGAACGAGGATTCGACCCTGCCATTTCTTGTCGGTCAGGTCCTCATAGGTTGAAAGCTCACGCGGATCAACGCGGTCTTTGGAATAGGCGATGACGCGAGCACGCATGGACAGGCCATGCCAGTACCCTTCTGGATCTCGTAAGTGAGCGGGAATGTTCTCGTTCAGGATTTTAGATTCAATGGGCTGCAGCAGACCTTTTTGTTTAGCTCGAAAAAGCCTGCCAGCATCCACGGTAATCAAAACGTCGGCGGGGGAATTCTGGCCTTCAATTTCGAGACGTTTTATGAGCTGATCCGCATTGGCCTTGACAACATTTACCTTTATCTCTGTTTTCTCAGTAAAGCGTTCGAAAATCTTTTTGTCGATCTCGTAATGCCTATGACTGTAAACATTAACCTCGCCTTTGAAATCAGCGGATGAAGTCCAATTTGTGAGAATTAGAAAAGAAATCAAAAACCGTATCATTTTTTCCAGCCCTCCTTTAGAAAAAATGAAATGTTATCGTACTGCTTAAATGTCAGTTTTAATTCAGGCCTTCCGTATTTTATAAGAACTGCTGAATTTGTCTAAGAATTAAGAATCGTTCCGATTATTGGTAATTGAGATTACGTCGCAATTAAGACTGCATTATAAAAAGTTTCTCATAAAATGTCAAGAGTTTATTTCCATTTCTTGGGAAAATTGCCGAACCCGCCCAATTCTTTGCTCAAGGGGCAAAGATCTGACTTCCTTTAACAACTTTCGCTTTCAGACTGAAAATTCATAATCTCGGTCAACATATTCTTCAAGTGTAGAAATGTTACGGTACTGTGAGGGTTTGAAACGGCGCATGTTCTAGCAAATGATTTTAATGGCACGTAAATTGCAAAATTATGGCAGTAAATTTCAAACCAACCGAGATTGCGAAAGTTGCCTAACTTTCAAAATAACATAATCTAAGCAGAGCGCCTTAGTTTAAAAAAAGGAATTTGGGTCTGTAAGAATTACCAGTCGGTAATACATATTAGTAAGTAAAATAATTTGAGAGGCAGGCTATGGTCAACAAGTTGAAGGTAATGGTTTTTTTCTGCCTGATTCTGTTGGGGAAACAGATACTGGCACAAACTTCTGTAGACCCTGTTGTCAGTACATCACCGACAGATGGCAACGCCGATGATCCTACCATTTGGATTCATCCCGGCGACGCGTCAAAGAGTCTGATTATAGGTATGGATAAGGATGCGGGGGTTTATGTTTGGGACATGAACGGCAACGAACTGCAGCATATCGACCAGGGAACCAGCGTCAACAATATTGATCTAAGATATGGCATGCAGCTTGGGGGGCAGTTGGTGGATATCGTGGTTGCAAACTTGCGCGATGCCGGCAAGCTGGCTGTATTTCGGGTAAATCCGAATTATAGCAGTGGCGATGCCCTGATCCAAATAGCCGATAAGAATAGTAGTAACAATGATATCCAGGAAGATAGTTACGGCGTTTGTCTCTACCGGCGCAAGAGTGATGGCTTTCTGTATGTGTTTGAGAGACCTAAGGGCGGCGGGAAAGTCAGACAATATCTGATCAAAGATGATGGCAGCGGGAACGGTGTGACTGTCACTTCTGTCCGTGATCTGAATTACGATGGAGGTACAGCAGAGGGATTTGTGGCGGATGATGAGCTTGGATTTGTCTATGTTACTGAAGAGGAAAAAGGCATTCATAAGTACCATGCTGATCCGGAAAAGAGTTCGGAGCGTATAGCCTTCTTTGCCGAGGGCGATGGCATTGACGGCGATAGAGAGGGCCTTGCTTTGTACGCTTGCAACGACGGCACCGGATACCTGGTTCTGTCAAGTCAAGGAAATTCAACCATTAAAATCTATGAACGACAAGGCGATAATAGATTTGTCAAAACCGTTGTACCATTAGATGATAATGGCAACGGAGGATTGGGAACGGATGGATTAGACGTGACATCGTTTGCAGCCCCGCCAAATCTTCCGAACGGCTTTGTGGTGGTGCACGATGAGCATGCATCGAAGTACCACGTGTATGATTGGGCCAAATTTGCTGAAAACCAGTTAAAAATTTGTGTTGATGGTGGAGACGGAGAGCCACCGGTTGCAGATACAACTCCGCCAGCTCCGCCCGCAAATGTGAGCATTTCGGTGGATGAATGATGAACGTTATCAGAAACCGGCTGGAAATGGTTCGTCGCAATAATTCATGGTTCGATTCCGCTCACCATGAGGAGGACTAAGCTTCGTCTTGAGCGAAGTCGGAGGATGAGGTTCTTAAATTTGAGCTTTCAGCCATGCTTATAGGGAATTACATTTTCGCATCGCCCCATTTACAATATTGAAAAGAGTGTCAAAGTTACGAGGGAGTTAAAATGACAAATAAGCTTTTCTTAGTTTTGTGCAGTTTTCTTTTAATGTTCTCAAATTGTTCGAAAGCATTGGTTGCGCAAGATTCAGACACGTCCGGTGGCATTGTCGGTATCTGGATCAGCCCCGAAGAAATTGCAGAATTGCCGAGGTCCGGTTCCGCATGGAAAAAAATCAAAAGGATTGCAGATAGCGATTTCGGTAAAGCCAAAGGTGGGCACAATGACAACCACGATGTTTATACATTAGCCCAAGCCTACGTGGCCGTCCGACTGAATGATGATACTTATCGCACAAAGGTGGTTGACAATCTTATGTCAGCCATCGGTTCCGAAAAGAACGGCAACGTACTTTCATTGGCACGCAATCTTCTTTGTTATGTGATCGCCGCCGATGTAATCGACTTCCGGAATTTTGATCCCCGACACGAGGCTACGTTCCGAGCATGGTTGAAGGCCGTTCGTCACAAGCGATTCCCACAAGGGTCATTGATTTCCATTCAAGAAAAGCGTCCGAATAATTTTGGGACACATGCCACTGCCAGTCGTGCCGCAGCAGCGATCTATCTTGGCGATCGTGATGACTTAAAACAAACCGCCAAAGTATTCAAAGGTTGGCTGGGCGATCGTTCGTCGTATTCCAACTTTAAGTTTGGTAAGCTTCACTGGCAAGCGGATCCGAGCGCTCCGGTAGGCATCAACCCAAAGGGGGCAACTAAATCTGGACATAATGTCGACGGTGTTCTTCCGGACGATCTGCGACGTGGCGGCGAATTCCAATGGCCGCCACCAAAGGAAAATTATGTTTATGGTGCGCTTCAGGGTGCCCTCGCTGCGGCTTACATTTTACATCGTGCGGGATACGATCCCTTCAATTGGCAAGATAAAGCCATCTTACGTGCTTATCAATGGCTGCACAATGAGGCAAAATTTCCCCCGGAGGGAGATGATCGTTGGCAACTTCCTTTAGTTGATTTCATTTATGGTACAGACTACTGGGATGGTTCACCGATCAAGCACGGTAAAAATATGGGCTGGACAGATTGGACACATGGCGATCGTACGAAAAAGCAGACCCCCGAAACCTCGGTTGAAGGTGCGTTTCGCCAGCTTATTCCTGCACGCAAATGTATTGGAGCGTGGTTGGTGGGAAATCTATTGGCGCTTGCTTTTGAATAACGGGAAATCGAACCTAACCGGAAAGGGAAAACATTACGTATGAAAAGAAACAAGACCTCACACTGCATTTTATTTCTATTAACCGTAATCTTGTTTTCAGCCACGGATGGTTATGCACAGCAAGGGATCTGGATCAGTCCCGATGAAATCGCGACTTTACCCACTTCAGGTGCGGGCTGGAACAAAATTAAGTCAGTTGCCGACTCAGATTTTGGCAAGGCCAAGGGCGGTCATGACGATAAGCACGACACCAATACCTTGGCACAGGCTTACGTCGCCGCCCGACTCGGATTGACAGGAGGTGGCTCAAGCTATCGGGCCAAAGCGGCTGATAACATCATGTCTGCGATTGGCTCTGAAGACAACGGTAATGCACTCTCGCTTGGACGAAACTTGCCGAGTTACGTCATTGCGGCCGATGTGATCGACTTCGCCAATTACGATCCAAGCCGAGAGAGAGAATTCCGTAAATGGATCAGCGATGTGCGCTATAAAGTACTGGACAGCCGGTGGATAATCGAGGCCAGTGAAAATCGACCCAACAATTGGGGGTTGATGACCCTTGCGGCTCGCATCGCCGTCGCAACTTATCTCAAGAAGAATGGTGTGCCTTCTGACGCATGTCAGGGGCTGCCCGCACAATGCCAAGACCCGCAGGCAGAAATCGGACGCGTGGCACAGATATTCAAAGGCTGGCTAGGTGACCGGAGTTCATACTCCGGGTTTAAGTATGGCAATTTGTCCTGGCAGGTGGACCCGAACAAACCCGTAGGAATTAACCCTAAAGGATCAACCAAGGAGGGACACAACATCGATGGCGTCCTGCCCGATGATCAACGTCGAGCGGGTGGATTTCAGTGGCCACCTCCGAAAGAGAACTACGTATACGAGGGCTTGCAGGCCGTGCTGGTGACATCGGAAATTTTGTCCAGGCAGGGATACGATGTCTGGAATTGGCAAGACAAGGCGATCTTGCGCGCGTATCAGTGGCAGCATACTCCACATTTCAAAGGCGGGGGTGCCTATGAAGCAGAAGGTGACGACACCTGGCAGCTGCATATTGTCAATTATCATTATGGCACCGATTTCCCGGCGCCTGTGCCGTCCCAACCCGGTAAGAATATGGGGTGGACCGAGTGGACCCATAAAGAACGAAGCGGGAGCAGTGAACCTTTGACCATGATCAGTGGAACCGTTAAGAATGCTGCTTCTGGCGACCCAGTAGAGGATGCCAGTGTAAGCCTAAGATCCGGAAATACGGTACATTACACAACAAGTTCGAGCGCCAGCGGCAGCTACAGTTTCATCAATATTGACGCTGGTTCCTACACTCTGGAAGCTGCCAGATCTGGATTTGAGTCCTGGTCTGACAACGTGAGCGTTTCTGAAGGCCAGCAACTGTTGGGACAGAATATTTCGTTGACCCCAATAACAGACGGGTCAGCTCCGGACCCGCCAAAAAATGTTCAAGTCGATTCAGAATAGGCTGACATGATCGGGAGGAATTTCAAAGCTGCGAAATCGATTCAATTGCTCATATTGGGATTGGTAGCCTCGGCTGCTGCTTCACCACATGGACCGCTTCACGAGCAGATTGCTAAAGTCACAAAGGAAATCGGAAAGGATCCCTTAGACGCGTCTCTTTATCTTAAGCGCGGGAATCTACATCGTTTTCATGAAGATTGGCAGGCAGCGGTTTCCGACTACGATTCTGTGGAAATTCTGGATCCAGGCCTTGACCAGGTTGACCTGGCTCGTGGAATGACGATGCTTGATGCGGGTTGGTACGATCAAGCTGTGCCGCCGCTGAACCGATTTCTCAAGAAACATTCCGAGCATCCCACTGCCCTGGTTACGCGTGCGAGAGTGCTGGCCAAATTAGGCGAGAATCTGAAGGCCGCTCAAGACTACACCGCCGCCATAAAGTATGCCACAAGACGGACTCCCGAATACTATCTGGAACGCGCCCAGGTGCTCGCCGCTGCAGGCTCCAGTCATGTCGACGAAGCCTTGCATGGCCTGGAAGAAGGTATGCAGAATTTGGGTCCCATCGTTACGTTACAACTGTACGCCATTAATTTGGAGGCGGAAAGTCAAAGATATGACGATGCCCTGGCACGACTTGACGAAATCGTAGCGAAATCCCCGAGAAAGGAAAAATGGTTGATGCGTCGCGGCAAAATTTTGACAAAGGCCGGCAGATTTGACGAAGCCCGATCAGCTTTTACGGATGCGCTGAAGGAAATCGAATCCCTTTCAGAAAGACGACGCAATACCAAGTTCATTCTAAGATTAAAGAATCAACTCCTTGCAGCAATTCAGCAGTTACCCGCTCATTAATCTTACACAATTGAGGAGAGACGAATGAAACTCCAGAGAACAATGACGTTCTTGTTTATAGCAGGTTTCCTGGTTTCGGGTCTGTTTGAACCTAATTACGGTCAAAGTGTCATCCGAGGCCCGTACTTGCAACTTGGCACTCCTACTAGCGTGGTTGTTAAATGGCGTACAGACCAGGACGCGGATAGTCGAGTACGATATGGCAGCAGTTTAAGCAATTTAAATGAAAGCACAGTGGGGTCCGGCTCCACAACCGAACACGAGGTGGCTTTGACCGGACTGTCACCGGATACGAAATATTATTACGCAATTGGTACAAGCTCCACGACTTTGGCCGGCGGAGATGAGAAACACTTCTTTATCACGTCACCGAATCCTGGAACCAAAAAGCCCACGCGCATCTGGATCTTGGGAGATTCTGGAACCAAGGACGAGAAGGCACGGGCCGTTCGCGATGCCTACTACAATTTCACCGGCAATCGACATACAGATTTGTGGTTAATGCTTGGAGACAACGCGTATGGCAGAGGAGAAGATGAAGAATACCAGATGGCCGTTTTTGAAGATATGTATGAAGAAATGCTTCAAAAGTCGGTCTTATGGCCGACTCTCGGCAACCATGATATTAAAACGGATTCTTCACCCGGCCCCTTTCCGTATCACGACATTTTCACACTGCCGACAAACGGAGAGGCTGGGGGGCTGGCTTCCGGGACTGAGGATTACTATTCTTTTGAATATGCCAATATCCACTTTGTCTGCCTCAATTCGACGTCCACAAAGTTCATCAAAGAGGGGAGTGCAATGCTGTCATGGCTGGAAGCGGATCTGGCTGCAAATAATCAGGACTGGACGATTGCTTTCTGGCATCATCCGGCGTACAGTAAGGGTTCACACGACTCCGATGATGAAGGGCTGCTTGTGAGAATGCGAGAACTCGCCGTCCCAATCCTCGAAGATTATGGCATCGATCTGATGCTGAGCGGACACAGCCACAGCTATGAACGTTCGTTTTTGATCGATAGACACTACGGTGAATCGAATACTTTGACCAGCGACATGATCCTTGATGAGGGCGACGGACGACCCGATGGTGATGGTGCCTATCGTAAGGCAAGTTTAGGCCCCACTCCACATGAGGGTTCGATTTATATCGTCAATGGCTCCTCCGGGAAAACCAGTGGCGGGTCGTTGGATCATCCTATCATGATCACCTCTCTGAAAACCCTGGGATCGTTGGTGTTTGATATCAATGATAATCAGCTGGATGCGACATTCATTGACAGTAACGGTGAGACTCGAGATTATTTTACAATCATTAAAGGCGATCTGAATGTTGGGCCTTCCACTCAAATGATTAAGGTCTCCGGGGACGGACAAACGGCTCCCGTCGGTGCGACTCTTCCCGAACCGTTGGTTGTTGAGGTTCAGGATGCAGATAACAAGCCTGTGGGCGGGGTGGCCGTAACGTTTGAAATCACCTCCGGGAATGGCAGTCTGTCTGAGCGTCAACCCAGAATTACATCCTCAAATGGCCGAGCGTCTGCGACGTTAATTCTGGGCGACACCGGCGGAGATGTCATCGTGATGGCGAGCGCATCCGGTTTATCAGGATCGCCACAGACGTTTACTGCTACTGCCACGGTGGATAATGAGCCTCCTGCTCCGCCCATGAATGTGAGGATTGAAACGAGTGAAGAGTAAGCAATCGGTTTACGTGAACTTCAACCTTCGGATGGAGAAGCATGCGAATTCTGACAATTCTGGTTCTGGTGTTGGCCAATTCGGTCGGATATCTCAATGCACAATCGCTTAATAAGTCCGACTCGATTATGGGCATCTGGATAAGTCCTGAAGAAATTGCACAACTGCCAACATCCGGAGCCGCCTGGGAAGGAATTAAGAACATTGCGGACAGCGATTTCGGGAAAGCAAAAGGTGGCCACGACGACAACCACGATGTGTACACCCTAGCCCAGGCTTATGTCGCGGTGAGACTCGATGATGACACCTACCGGGCAAAAGTGGCGGACAACGTCATATCGGCCATCGGTTCGGAAGATAATGGGAACGTACTTTCCCTGGCCCGAAATCTCATCGGTTATGTCATGGCCGCGGATTTGATTGATTTCAAGAATTTCGATCCGGGCCGAGAAGCACAATTCCGAACCTGGCTGTCAAATGTTCGACACAAGGAATTGGGGGGACAGGGTACACTCATCTCAATTCATGAACGACGCCCGAATAATTTTGGCACCCATGCGACGGCCAGCCGGGCTGCGGCAGCCATCTATCTTGGCGATCACCAGGACCTGGAGAGAACGGCACAAATTTTCAAAGGCTGGATGGGCGACCGCTCGTCCTACTCAGAATTCAAGTTCGGCAACCTTTCTTGGCAGGCGGATCCCGAGAATCCGGTTGGCATCAATCCAAAGGGAGCGAAGAAACATGGCCATTCCATTGATGGCGTCCTTCCGGACGATCAGCGGCGCGGCGGTAGCTTCAAATGGCCGCCACCCAAAGAAAACTACGTGTATGGCGCCTTGCAAGGGGGATTAGCCGCTGCGCATATTTTAAACAGAGCCGGCTATGATACCTGGAATTGGCAGGACAAAGCTATGTTGCGGGCCTATCAGTGGTTGCATAAGGTGGCGAAGTTCCCACCAAAAGGAGATGATCGCTGGCAGCTTCCGTTAGTCGATTATGTTTATGGTACCAATTACTGGGATGGCTCGCGGGTCAAGAACGGCAAAAACATGGGCTGGACAGACTGGAGTCACAATCGCTCCGGGGAGGGTGTACCGAATACATCAGTTAGCGGAGTCATCTTAAATTCAGTTAACAATCAAGGAATCCCTGACGCTCTCGTTCAACTAAAAAGCGGAAACAGCGTGAATCATGAAACACGCACGAATACATTTGGGAATTATCAATTCAATTTCATTGAAGCCGGCTCTTATGAATTGTTTGTTTCTGGAGAAGGCTTTGAGCCCGCATCTCAGACTATAACCGTCACAGAAGGCGAGCAGATATCCGGGATAGATTTCACCCTAACTCCGGTCTCAGATAGCCGAGCACCTGACCCACCCACAGAGGTGAATGTGGTAGGGGAGGATTGACCGAAATTGTGCACTCGAAGTTCAAGATTCGACGAGAAGAGGCCGAGCAGTTAATTTTTCCCAATAGGACGTGGTCTCTCTCTGCGTTAGTTTCATACCCTCGTTTAATCGAAACGTAAAAAGCTGAAACATCTGTCTTATTCTGCACACTAGGTTCGAGTGCTCGGTTGCTGGGATTTCAGCAGTTTTCTGGTTAATTTGCCTACCTGCGTTTTTTTCAAGTCTGGGCAAGTGTAAAAATAGTGTGGCATCATTTATGCAAAGTTTATTAACATTAAACACCGAACGATATTAATAATACGAATGACCGGTTGGAGTTTTTGAAGCTTACTTGTGCAGACCCCCCTCTAAAATCCTCCCTACCCAAAGGGGTTAAGGTCCGATACGACATTGGTTAAGTGGATTCATCGTATGCTTAACTGGTCATCCATATTAACAGGGTGGAATTCTGCCTAAAAATTTAGTCAATTATTGGCATTTGCTTGTAATATTTTAGTTGATGTGGGGAAGCCGCAAGAGGGCAATTAAGGCATGTTTGGAGCCATTTGATGTTTAGAAATATTTCTTTTGTCCTATTCATTATTGCACAATTGTTTTTTGTGTTTGATACCGCCGCAGCATTCCAAAAATGGGCATGGCAAAATCCACTGCCTCAGGGCAACAATCTTTACGGAGTTTATTTTGTGAGCCCGGACACAGGTACGGTCGTTGGCGGCGACGGGGTCATCCTGCGGACTAATGACGGGGGAGAAACCTGGAGTTCACAAGAGAGCGGTACCAAGAATTTCCTCCGAGGACTTTATTTTGCTGATGCCAATACAGGCTTTGCCATTGGCATTGAGGGAACAATTCTGCGTACCACAGATGGTGGAGAAACCTGGGTACGTCTAAACAGTGGCGTGACCGGGTCTGTGCGGGGAATCAGTTTCGTCGATCCCATGACTGGCACAGTGGTCGGAGAAGACGGTTTCATTCTTCGCACCGAGGACGCAGGCGAGACGTGGGAACCACAGGAAAGCGGTACGGAGAGATGGTTGCGAGGTGTTTCTTTCATCGATGGCGAGACTGGGGTAGCCGTTGGCAGTGATGGAGTGATTGTGCAGACCACCAATGGTGGGAAAAAATGGACGCATCGCGAGAGTGGTACAGATGAAGAGCTTCTTTGGGTTTCGTACACCACAGAGAATACGGTCGTTGCCGTCGGAAGAGACGGCACCATTCTGCGTTCAACCGATGGCGGCATAACCTGGATACCGCAAGAAAGTGGCACACGCAGGGCGCTGCGATCCGTGCATTTCACCGATCCTGATAACGGTACAGCGGTTGGCAGTCGAGGACATATTGTTCACACAACAGATGGTGGACAGACNNGATGCGAACCTCGGTCATGCTGTGGGGTTTGATGGCAGTGTGCTTCGTACAACGGATGGCGGTGAGACGTGGGTTAACACCACAAGAGGACCGACATACAATTTGTTTGGGATGTCCTTTCCCGATAGCGCAACGGGGTTTGTCGTTGGCAGAAGGGGAACGATTCTGCATACGGAAGACAACGGGAGTGTGTGGTCTCTGCAAGAAAGTGACACCGAAGACGATCTGCATGGCGTGTTTTTCAGCGATGTTGAGACTGGCGTGATAGTTGGTGAATCCGGAACCATTTTGCGTACCATCGACGGAGGAGCGAACTGGGTTCCGGTTTTTGGAGGCACCACCAACAATCTGAACGATGTGTTTTTCACGGGCAAATTCACAGGTATCGCGGTGGGCGATAGCGGCCTAATTCTCTTGACGGAAGATGGCGGAGTCTCGTGGTCGCAGGTTATTAGTCAGACGGAAGCTAACTTGAACGACATCTTCTTCTCGGATGAAAATACAGGAATCATCGTGGGAAATGGCGGCACTATTTTGCGTTCCCTTACCGGCGGCGCCACATGGTCGCCTCAGAATAGCGCGACAAGTCACAATTTGAATCGGGTTTTCTTCACGAATGAAAGAGAGGGTACGGTGGTTGGAAATGACGGCGTTATTATGCGAACGACTAACGGCGGTCTAGAATGGACGTTCCAGGACACATCCAGGACGTACGATCTACTCGGCATCCATTTCACCGATACAAATAACGGCATCATTGTTGGCGGAAATCTCGATGACGAGCTTGAAGGGGGCCTCATTCTACGAACGAACAGCGCTGGCCTGAGCTGGGTAGTTGAAGAAAGCGGAACGTTCAAGAATTTACACGACGTGATAGTGACCAGCGCAAATACGTGCACAATCGTTGGTGAGAGCGGCGCCATTCTGTTCAATCGGGAACACAACAGCTTTGTGATCGATACCACCGAGACAAGCTCCAACCAACTCTTCCCCAACTATCCAAATCCGTTTAATACCTCAACCGTTTTAAGCTACGAACTGACTATGAAATCCGAAGTTCACTTTGCCGTGTACAATCTGCTCGGTCAACAAGTGAAGTCATTTGTGGATAATCCCCAAACCGCTGGATTTTATCGTTTTGAGTGGAATGGAACCAATGACAGCGGCCACCCGGTTGCCGCCGGCGTTTATTTCTACCGCTTGAAGGTTGATGAGTTTATCGAAACGAAGACGATGATCCTGCTCAAATGAGGAAATCTCCCAAGCCGGACAGGAAGCAGTTAAGGAAACCGATCGAAGGATCATCCCGAAGTTGTTGAGAACAACATGGAGGAGAAACAGAATTAGGTGACAGACGAGAGACATACCTCGGGGGGATGAGGATGGATGGTACAAATGCTTCGCGTTCGAAGTCGGAAGATTAGGTTGTGGCTGAACCCAAGGGCCTAGAAGCAAGGCAAGCTAGCGCTGAATTTCATATTCTCCAGGAGCACTATATCCAAGAGCAAGCGTTCTATTGGCAGCGGTTCTCCGCTTTTGCAGGGCTTTTCGTCTTAGCATCATCGAACTCGATTACGAAACGGTGGCTCGTCGACTGGCTTGGTGCGGTCCTGGGCTTTATCTGGGTTCTTGTCCAGTGAACAAATTGGGATTCGGTATACGCACCACTGGTTGTTCAGCCAACGACGCCTGTCATCAACGGATCTTGCCTTATATGCAACTCTGGGGGTATTCGTGCAATGGCTTCTGGTCACAACCGGTTTAGTCACCTAATATCATTCACCCGCCAAAAGGACGTCAGTTCTCTGAGTTAGTTGGTGCTCTCAAAGTCTTCAACTCATCGACTCTTCTGGCAACCTGTCTCTACAAAGCCAATTTGCATACACATCGACTTGCCTGCCATCTGCGTTTAGTGTTTTTGCATTTTTCTACGATCTTATGTCCTAAAATATTGCTTTTTGATCTATTATTTTTTATTATTTTTAAACTTAAGATCATTACAATTAACCTTAGAGTGGAATGAACCCGCCGAAAAACATTCAATACCTGCGTAAACAAAAGGAAGAAGCGAGATTAGGTGGTGGCGAAAAACGCATTGAAGCGCAGCACAAAAAAGGTAAGCTTACTGCCCGCGAACGGATCGACTTGCTGTTAGATGAAGGCAGTTTTGAGGAAGTGGATATGTTGGTACGTCATCGATTCACCGACTTCGGCCTGGAGAAACATCGGTATTACGGAGATGGTGTGGTCACGGGCCACGGTTTAATCGAAGGCCGCCAGGTTTTCGTGTTTTCCCAGGACTTCACGGTCTTGGGCGGCTCTTTATCCGAAGCTTACGGCCAGAAAATATGCAAGATCATGGACATGGCCATGAAAGTTGGCGCGCCTGTGATTGGACTCAATGACTCTGGAGGCGCTCGAATTCAAGAAGGCGTGGTGAGCTTGGGCGCTTATGCTGACATTTTTTTGAGAAATACTTTGGCGTCAGGTGTGGTTCCGCAAATCTCCGCCGTGTTGGGGCCATGTGCAGGAGGAGCAGTGTATTCACCGGCTATCACCGATTTCATATTTATGGTGCAAAACTCCAGCTTCATGTTCGTCACAGGCCCGGAAGTGGTGAAGACGGTTACCCATGAAGAGGTAACGTTCGACGAATTGGGCGGCGCTGAAACTCATGCCACTAAAAGCGGGGTGTCTCATTTTATCTCCGAGAATGAACTTGAGTGTCTGCAATCGATTCGGAAACTGCATAGTTACATTCCGCAGAATAATCTGGAAGATCCGCCACGATTGGAATGCAGGGACGACGTCAATCGGATGGATGAGGCTCTTAAAACAATCGTGCCTGAAAATCCGAATAAGCCATACGATATGAAAACCATTATTGACAGCGTCCTGGATGAAGACGACTTTTTTGAGGTCCATAGAGATTATGCACAAAATATTGTCGTGGGATTTGGGCGCTTAAACGGTCGTTCTGTGGGAGTGGTTGCCAATCAACCGGCGGTACTGGCGGGAGTCCTTGACATAGATTCGTCGATCAAAGGCGCGCGATTTGTGCGATTTTGTGATGCATTCAACATTCCGATCATCATATTTGTCGATGTACCAGGATTTTTGCCAGGGACGGATCAGGAATGGCGCGGTATCATCAAGCATGGCGCAAAGCTCCTCTATGCGTTCTGCGAAGCCACGGTGCCCAAAGTGACGGTCATTACAAGGAAGGCGTATGGGGGCGCGTATGATGTCATGAGCTCTAAACACATTCGTGGCGATGTTAATTATGCTTGGCCTTCGGCTGAAATTGCGGTGATGGGCCCAAAAGGCGCGGTTGAAATTATCTTCAAAAAGGAGATTGAAGCAGCCGACGACAAGGAAAAAGCGACCTCTCAAAAAGTAGCTGAATACCGCGAGAAATTCGCGAATCCATATATTGCCGCCGAACGCGGGTATCTCGACGAGATCATCGAGCCGCAGCAAACCCGTCCTAAGCTCATTCGTTCGTTAGAATTGCTGGACACAAAAGTAGATAGCAATCCGCGAAAAAAACACGGCAACATTCCACTTTAAAACACGTGCTGCAAACGTCCGATTTTGCAGGGAGATCAGTTTGAAAAATTTAGCAGAACACCTCATAACATGCCGCAAAATCTGAAACAAGCGTTAGAACGCTATTTTCACCACTCGAGCTTCCGTCCGGGACAACTCCAGGTGATTGAACATGCCCTGAACAAGAGGCACACCCTGGTTGTTATGCCGACGGGTTCCGGAAAATCGTTGTGTTATCAATTGCCTGCGGTCCTGCTTCCGAATACAACCCTCGTTGTTTCACCCTTGATTGCATTGATGAAAGACCAGGTGGAATCCCTGGAAATCAGAGGCATTCCCGCCACATTCATAAACAGTTCATTGCCTCAAACCGAGCTGAGCGCACGGTTGCGCAGTCTGCACGATGGACGCTATTGTCTTATCTATGTAGCTCCGGAACGATTTAGAAGTCAAGCGTTTCTTACGAAGCTTGCTAATTTGCAGCTCGATTTGTTGGTCGTGGATGAAGCACACTGTATCTCGCATTGGGGACATGATTTTCGACCGGATTATCTGACCTTAAGAAAAGTGATCTCGCAAAGCGGGAATCCGACCGTCATGGCGCTGACCGCCACTGCCACAGTGAGCGTTCAGGAAGATATCATTCGCCAACTCGGCCTCGCGAACTGCCGAAAAGTCATCACAGGCTTCAATCGGCCGAATCTTTCATTCGAGGTGGAGTATACCCCGAACGATGCTTCAAAGTATGCACAAATTGGAAAGCTATTTAGAGGAAAGAAACAAAGCGCTATTGTTTATACCGGAACCCGAAGGCAGGCCGAAGAAGTGGCTGAGTTCCTAAAGACAGTTTGCAAACAAAAAACGGATTTCTACCACGCTGGTTTGGATGGAGCCGAACGGACTCGTATTCAAGACGCCTTTATGAAAAACCAAACCAATGTGATTGTCGCCACCAATGCATTCGGCATGGGCGTCGACAAACCGGATATCCGTTACGTCATTCATTTTAGCTTGCCCGGGTCACTTGAGGCCTACTATCAAGAGGCCGGCCGCGCTGGTCGGGATGGGAAACCTGCTCGTGCTGTGTTGCTATATGCGCCTGAAGATCGCGGCTTGCAAGAATGGTTCATCGAAAACGATGCGCCTTCGTGGGAGGAATTTCTGGAACTCTACGGCCTGCTCAAGGAAGTCGAACAGGACGGGTTCGCTCGAATTAGTTTGAGCTATATTCGACGAGTCACCGACATGCACGAGACGAAAATACGAGTGGGGATTGCAGAATTGGCAAAGGCCAACATTTTACGCGAACGGGGCGATAAACACGGCATGATGAATCTCCAACTCCTGCCGATCCAAAAGTTGGATCTTTCTCCCATTCTAAATCGAATTAATACAAGACGCAAATATCGATATCAACTGTTAGAGCAGATCGTCCGCTACGCAGAAACCAACCGATGCCGGCGCCGCTTTATTTTGCAGCACTTTGGAGACACCGGATCACCCGAGGCGGAGCGTTGCTGCGACAATTGCCTGTCCCGGGCAGCACGGAAGCCTTCGAAAACGAAAGCTGAGGGCGAATACACCGAAGCGGAAAAAACGGCGTTGATCATTTTACACGCTGTCAAACACTTGAAACAGTCCGTGGGACGCAGGCGTTTGGTGGAGGTGCTAACGGGTTCGAAGGCAAGGGTGATTTTTCAGGTTGGATGGCATCGGGCCAAGCATTATGGTCGTCTGCAGCATTATACCCAATCGCAATGCTTCAATTATGTCGATCAACTCTTGAAGGCGCGGTATCTCAAGCTGGTTGGCAGCGACTATCCGGTTCTGAAACTTACCCCCAAGGGCGAAGATGCACTGCGTCATCTCGCTTCGATTCCCTTGGATCTGAAACAGCAGTTTACGCCTGCACCTCCGGATTCACCATTAAGGCAAATCGGCGAATTGCCCGACACAGTCCGGTCGACGCTAGAGATGTTCCGCCAGGGCTTGTCGATCCAGGAAATCGCTGACCGGCGCAATCTCACGCTGGGCACCATTTATACTCATTTCGGTAGGCTGATTGAAGTTGGTTTGGTCAATGTGACGGCGGTGGTGCCACCGGAAAGGGTACAGAGAATCAACAAAGCAATTGAACAAGTTGGGTTGGCCTCCTTTAAGTCAATCAAAGAGCGGCTACCGGAGGAGTTTACTTATGATGAAATTCAGTGTGTCTCAGCTAGTTGGACTCGCAAACAAGATGCGAACACGGGTGGTACTAAGTCTGATAACCTAAGTTTTGACGCTGAACTTTTTGAAAAGTTGAAACAGTATCGGTTTCAGCTTGCTAAGAAAGAGAACCTTCCAGCGTTTGTTTTCTTTCACGATTCTGTCCTTCGAAGTTTAGCTACTCGAAAACCGAAATCCATTGAAGCTTTGTATCAAATCAAAGGCTTGGGCGAAAGCAAGATTTCAAAATTTGGCACTCAACTCTTGAGAATCATCTCAACTAAATCTGATTTAATCCGATCATAATCAAATTAAATGAAGGAGGATAGCACATGGCTGTTGCAAGAGTCACCACAATTACCGCTTCATCAACAAAAGGTTTTCAGGATGCTTTCCAGGAGGGAATCAATCGCGCAACCCGAACCTTGCGAAACGTCACCGGCTCTGAAATTGTATCGCAGAAGGCTAAGGTTGAAAACGGGGACGTCTCGGAATATCGCGTGACAATGAGAGTGACATTCATTTTGGAGTAATGGATGATTGAAAAGCTTAGATGGCTGTTGGCGTTTTTGGCCTAACTCACGTGTCATCTAAGCTTTTTCAGTCCAATCTTTGACAAGGAAGCGTTATGAAACTTCATGAAGAAAAAATCTCAGATGTCTTAGTAGTACGGCTTGAGGAGCCTCGTCTGGATAACACGGTTTCGTCCGAATTTAAGACGGAACTGCTTCGGTTGGCTGAAACCGAAGGAGTGCAAAACGTGTTGGTGGACCTTGGGAAAGTGGATTATGCGGACAGTTCCGGTCTCGGCGCCCTTTTGTTTGGACACCGCCAACTGAAATTGAATTCCGGAGACTTGAAGTTGCTTAACCCGACCCCCAAAGTTCAGACCCTCATCCGGATCGCAAAACTGGAAGATGTGCTGGCAGTTTTTGACAACGAAAACGCGGCCGTCGAAAGTTTTCGAGATTGATTCGAGATTGATATGATAAAAAAAATCTTGATAGCCAATCGTGGTGAAATCGCCGTCCGGATCATCCGCGCTTGTCGGGAGTTGGGCATCTTGACCGTCGCAGTGTATTCGGAGGTTGATGGTTGTTCTCTCCACGTTCAGATGGCGGATGAAGCGTATTGGATTGGCCCGCCGCCATCACGAGAAAGCTATTTGGCTCAAGATAGGATTATCGAAACTGCGAAAGGTTCCGGAGTCGAGGCCATCCACCCTGGTTATGGTTTTTTGGCTGAAAATCCGGAGTTTGCCGGGAAAGTAAATGATGCCGGATTGATCTTTATTGGGCCGCCAGCGAAGTCCATGCAGCTTATGGGCGACAAAACCGCGGCGCGTCAACTCATGCTGCAGGCTGGNNGGCGACAAAAAAGGCGAAGGAGCTTGGCTACCCGGTATTATTAAAGGCGGCCGCCGGTGGAGGAGGAAAGGGAATGCGGATCGTCAAAGCTGCAGGCGATATGACTTCGGCGTTTCGAGGAGCGAAATCCGAGGCGGAATCCGCCTTCGGTGACGGGCGGGTTTACATCGAGAAATACCTGGAAGCACCGCGCCATATTGAGTTTCAAATATTGGCCGACCAGTTAGGGAATGTGGTGCATCTGGGCGAACGCGAGTGCTCCATTCAGCGGCGCCATCAAAAAGTCATCGAAGAAGCGCCATCTTCGATCTTGACTGAGGAACTTCGTCGTGAGATGGGAGAGGCAGCGGTGAAAGCCGCCCAGGCCTGCGGTTACCAGAACGCAGGTACCGTCGAATTCATGGTGGACAAGAACCACAATTTTTATTTCCTGGAGATGAACACGCGACTCCAGGTTGAGCATCCCGTCACGGAATGGATCACCGGCTACGATCTTGTAAAAGAGCAGATTCGTATTGCCTCCGGCCAAAAACTCGGCCTTGGGCAGGAGGATATCGAGTTCACCGGCCATGCCATTGAGAGTCGAATTTATGCCGAGGATCCGGAAAACAATTTTTTACCGTCAATCGGGAGAATTGAGTATCTGTCCGCCCCAAGTGGCCCTGGCGTCCGAAATGACGGCGGTTACCTCTCGGGTAGCGAAGTCTCCCCTTACTACGACCCAATGATCGCAAAACTCATCACGTGGGGAAAAGATAGAACGGAAGCCATCGACCGCATGAAGCGTGCGCTCACGGAATACCAGATTCACGGCGTTGAAACCTCTATTCCGTTTTGTTTGTTAGTTATGAATCACAAGAAATTCGTCGATGGAGAATTCGACACACATTTCATTGAAAACGAATTCCTGCAAGCTTCTCAGAAAACTCGCGAGTTTGATGCGGAGCATGCGCAGAACATTGCGGCCTTGGGTGCAGCATTATTTGAGATAAATTTAAAAGATAAGCGTGCTGCCATCCCTGTGAGAGACAGCAGGGGTGTGCGAAACTATTGGAAATTGTCGGGCAGACACTGGAATATGCGTGACTAAATTATCGCTTGATAAATTTAGACAAAATCATTAGTTTAAATTAGATTGATAAAGGAAATATCCTTCCTTTTTGATCTGACACGTGACGGAAAAAACCGGAATCGAGTTAAAGCACAAAAGGACGAAGATAAAATTCTGAGCTTTGTTGTCCAGTTTGAATCAAAAAACGCCGGAGCCTGGCAGGCTATGGTGAGATACGACACCGCTCATAGTTTCGTACATCGAGATTTGTTGCACCCGATGGTTCGCAAAGCAAACAACCGATGTCTCTTCATACATTTAATGACGCATTTACTTTTGCAGTCAAGACTTAAAGTTATCCTGGCAAAGCTATCTAACAAACTACTTGTCGGAGTTAGAGTGATGAGAGAGAATGGCATGATAAAGAAAAACTTAGATCTGATGACCGAGTTTATGAAATATGCCTTTGATCATACTGAGATACTAGACCGGATCCCAAGGGATGCTCAATTGGACTTGCTACCATCCAACGACCCTGAGCTTTACCGAGAAAACAGGAAAACTCTTTATCGTTTGAGGAGAACCAAACAAAAACACGTTGTGTTCAAAATCGAGTCGTATATGCCCAAGATTGAATTTGTCGAGTCCGTTGAACTTGATGAGAATGTTGTCTAAGGTTTAAACACTAGTACGTTATTTCTTTTCAGAGGATTAACCACAAATAGAATCATATTCGTAAATGATTATCGCACTGCTCCGCTTCCAGTGCTTTCTAAGCATTTTAAATCATGGCATCTTCCTCTCAAAACAGTGGACTAGTAATCAATCTATTACAAGGCGACAAACGCGCTCTGGCGAAGGCCATTTCGTTAGTAGAAAACGATGAAGATAGCTCCTCGGACTTGCTCAATGAAATCTACCTGAAGTTGGGTCGCGGATATCGCATTGGAATTACCGGACCTCCAGGTGCGGGCAAAAGCACTCTTGTGGACCAACTTACAAAAGAATTTCGAAAACAGAGGAAGGGCGTGGGGATCGTCGCGGTGGATCCGACCAGTCCTTTTACGGGGGGTGCCTTATTGGGGGATCGCGTTCGAATGTCCGAGATTGCCATGGATGAAGGCGTCTATATCCGTAGCATGGCCACCAGAGGCAGTGTTGGAGGGCTTTCCAAAAAAGCGGACGATGTGGCCGATATCCTGGACGCATTCGGTAATGACTATATAATTCTGGAGACCGTCGGCGTGGGACAGTCGGAGTTGGATATCGCAGAATCTGCAGATACGACTGTCGTGGTCCTTGTACCTGAATCCGGAGATTCGGTACAAGCGATGAAAGCGGGATTGATGGAAATCGCAGATTTGTTTGTATTAAATAAGGCCGATAGGGCAGGGGCCGATCAGGCTTTTACTGAAATACAATCCATGCTGGAACTAAGCAATAAGAAAGATTGGCGGCCGCCTATTTTGAAGTCCGTAGCCAATCAGGGAGAAGGGATCGCTGAAATTATTGAGACCATTGCTGAACATCGAGATTTTCAATCGCAACAAAATCTATTAGAAAAAAAAAGAAAGCAACGTCTATTCAAAAAGATAAAGTCCATCGTTCGTTTCAGGTTCGAACAAGCCTTTTGGGATGAGACGGCTTACAAAACCATCGATGAGACATTAGAGAGCTACCGTAACTTAAAAATGTCACCATATAAAATAGCTGACGAGTTGATCGAAAATTTCAAGAGAAAATTGGAGAGAAAGGAATGACACAAGAGAACCGTGACGACATATTGAAGCGGAAGAAAGAATGGGAGCAAGCAAAGAATGAAGAAACACAAGATCGTCCGGCTAAATTTGTAACGGTTTCCAGTGAACCTGTGGATATTCTCAGCACCCCGGACGACACTAAAGATACAGATTACCTACGAGATGTAGGTTTCCCCGGTGAGTTTCCATATACCAGAGGCATTCATCATAACATGTACCGCGGCCGCCTTTGGACGATGCGCCAATTCGCGGGCTTCGGCACGCCGAAAGACACAAACAAGCGCTTCAAATATCTTCTGGAACAGGGTCAGACAGGTCTGTCCGTGGCCTTCGATTTGCCGACCTTAATGGGGGTGGATTCCGATAATGCGAAGAGTCAGGGCGAGGTTGGAATTTGCGGCGTCGCGGTCGATTCCCTGGCAGATATGGAGATGCTCTTCGATTCCATTCCGTTGGACAAGATCAGTACGTCCATGACCATCAATTCTCCGGCCGCGATTCTGCTGGCGTTTTACATCTGCGTTGCGGAGAAGCAGGGCGTACCACAAGAAAAACTGCGCGGGACCCTTCAAAATGACATCCTGAAGGAATACATAGCCCAGAAAGAGTTTATTTTCCCGCCGGAACCCTCCATGAGAATTTTTGTGGATTCGGTGGAGTATTGCACCAAACATGTGCCAATGTGGAATACGGTTTCCATCAGTGGTTATCATATTCGTGAGGCGGGATCGACCGCCGCTCAAGAGCTCGCTTTTACCCTTGCAGACGGTTTCGCCTATGTGGAAGCCTGCATAGAACGAGGATTGGATATCGATGATTTTGCCCCAAGGTTTTCCTTCTTCTTCAATTCCCATATCGACTTTTTTGAGGAAATCGCGAAATATCGAGCTGCGCGTCGAATTTACGCCAAACGCATGCGAGACAGATATGGCGCCAAAAACGAACGATCCTGGAAACTGAGATTTCATACTCAAACGGCAGGCTGTTCGTTGACAGGTCAGCAGCCGGAAAATAATATTGTACGGACGGCATTTGAAGCGCTGGCGGCGGTCCTGGGCGGGACTCAATCGTTGCATACGAACTCTCTGGATGAAACGTGGGCTTTGCCCTCTGAGTGGGCAGCAAAGATCGCTTTGCGTACGCAGCAAATCATCGCTCATGAAACGGGTACACCTCATACCATCGATCCCTTGGCCGGATCCTATTTTGTCGAAAACTTGACCAATAAAATGGAAAAAAGCGCCGAGGACTATTTCGATAAAATTGATGCCCTCGGCGGTGTCATTCCTGCTATCGAAAAAGGGTTTTTTCAGAAAGAAATCGCCAACGCCGCGCGCAAATACCAGGAAGAGATCGAAAAAAAGGAGCGTTTCATTGTCGGGGTGAATGCATTCAAGGAAAAGAATGAAAAATTAGAGATCCCAATTCTGAGAATAGAACAAGAAGTTGAGCAAAGACAGATCGAAAATGTAAAACAGATGAAGAAGGAACGCAATCAGTCGCAACTCAAGGAATCGTTGCAACGGCTGCGAGAGGCTGCGGGCGATGGCAGTAATCTGATGCCGCACTTCATCGATTGCGCAAAAGCCTATGCTACGATTGGCGAAATGGTTGACGTTCTGAAAGGAGAATTTGGTGAATATAAAGAACCGGTTGTGTTTTAAGATGGGCGAGTTGAATTCACAAATCCCGTGCAAACTCAATTTCTTATCAACGTGTTCGAAGGAGTAAAATGGAGCGTAAGATTCGAGTTTTAGTCGCCAAGCCAGGTCTGGATGGCCACGATCGTGGGGCAAAGGTAATCGCAAGCACTCTGCGTGATGCTGGCTTTGAGGTCATTTATTCCGGGTTGCATCAAACTCCTGAGATGATTGTGGAAGCCGCGTTGCAGGAAGACGTGGATGTGATCGGTGTCAGCATTCTGTCAGGCGCGCACATGACCTTGTTTCCAAAAATCAAAAAACTGATGGAACAGAAAGGTTTGAAAGATGTGCTCCTGACTGGCGGCGGAATCATTCCACCGGAAGATGTCGAAGAGTTGGAGAAAATGGGCACAGGTAAGTTATTTGGGCCGGGTTCAACGACTTCGGATATTATTTCTTACATAAGAGAATGGGCGCAAAAAAATCGCTCGTCGCAGGAAATAAATACTTGACACGGAATAGTTAGTTTCTTAAATTTGTTTGGATACGGGAAAATAAAGCAAAAAAATGTCAGCTCAAATTCATAATCTCATTCCTCTTTCTTGTAAATCGAGTGCAGAAGTGTGTTGTTGCTGTATCTGTTGTTGTCAAAGGAGGCGTGGGTTATGAACGCTTAGCCGAAAATAAACCGAAAAATATTATCTGATCATAACCCACATTTCAACCGAATGTGGGTTTTTTGTTTTTATAGATCATATGGAAACTCTACTCGAAAAGACAATTCTGAAGGAGCCATTAGAACAGGATTCTCCGAAACCCAGACTGATCGATCAAGTGGGCAAGACGCCGCTGCTTGAATTGACTATCATTAGCTCCGATGTTCAACCTATAAGAATATTAGCAAAGGCCGAGTGGTTTAACCCAGGTGGCTCGGTGAAAGACCGAGCTGCTCTTAACATGATTAGAGTTGGCGAAAAATCCGGTGCCTTGACCCGAGACAAGATTCTGCTGGACGCATCTTCCGGAAATACGGCCATCGCTTTTGCGATGTTTGCTGCAGCGTTAGGCTATCGGGTAAAGTTGACCGTGCCTGAGAATACCAGTCCACTGACCAAACGCATACTTCGAACCTATGGCGCCGAGTTGGTGCTCACCGATTCGGGGGAAGGATCGGACGGTGCCATTCGCGAAGCCAGAAGGTTATATTTTGAGACACCGGAGCTGTATTACTATCCGGACCAATACAATAACCCGGCCAATTGGTTGGCGCATTATAATGGCACCGGAGCTGAGATCATCCAGCAAACCCAAGGACAGGTTACCCATTTCGTGGCCGGACTTGGCACCACTGGAACCTTTGTGGGTGTTGCACGTCGTTTGAGAGAATTTAACCGAGACATAAAATTGATATCGGTGCAGCCCGATTCCCCTTTCCACGGTTTGGAAGGCATGAAACATATGGAGAGCGCACTGGTACCGGGTATTTACGATCCAGAACTAGCGGATTTGAATATTGAAGTTGGAACCGAAGAGGCACAGCAGATGGTTAAACGCTTAGCCAAACAGGAAGGCTTGTTGGTGGGGATGTCATCAGGCGCTGCCTTGTCGGCCGCCTTAAAGATCGGGCGCATGCTCGACGATGGCGTGATTGTGGTGGTGTTCCCAGACAGTGCTTCCAAGTATTTTGAGCAAAAATTCTGGAGTGAAGATGACTATGGCGCTTAAGATCGACAAAAAACATTTCGAGCTGATCAAAGCGTATGGGGAAGAGAGCTATCCGAACGAATGTTGCGGGTTTCTATTTGGCAAAATCAGAAATGGCGACAAAGACGTGGTGTCGACCATGCCAGCAAACAATGCGCAAATGCAGAGTGAACAATATCATCGATTTCTGATCAGGCCGGATGTATTTCTGGACAACGAGAAGTTTGCTAAAAAACGTGGTTTGGAAATTATCGGTTTTTATCATTCACATCCGAATGCGGCGGCACGACCATCAAAGTATGACCTAGACCACGCATGGCCCATGTATTCTTACGTAATCGTGTCCGTTTCTGAGAACAAGGCAAACGATGTGACTTCCTGGACATTGGCAGATGAGCGATCTCAGTTCAAAGAAGAAGACATCATTGTGCTCGAAACAGCTCAGGAAACATATAGTTGACAGAATTCTATCAGAAACTAAATAAAGGGAGAATGGACGATGGCTAAGAAAGTACTCCTTCCAACGGCCCTGAGACAATATGCTCAGAATCAAGAGTCGGTTGAATTGGAGGGCCAAAATGTTGCCGAACTGTTAAATAATTTGACCACCAAGTTTCCGGACTTGCAGAAACATCTTTTTGGCGAAAACGGCAAAGTTAGAAATTTCGTGAATGTCTATGTGAACGACGAGGACATTCGTCACCTTGATAAAAACGAGACCACTGTGAAGGAAGGGGACATTGTGAGCATCATCCCTTCCATCGCGGGTGGAAGTGAGGCAGACATCCAAACCAAAGGCGAATTTACGAAAGACGAGATCGAGCGCTACAGTCGCCACCTGATCATGCCGGAGGTCACGCTGGAGGGTCAGAAAAAGCTGAAGCAGGCTAAGGTTCTGGTCATAGGCATGGGTGGTTTGGGATCGCCGGTTTCGATGTATTTAGCGGCAGCTGGCATGGGGCGGATCGGCATCGTCGATTTTGATGTGGTGGATTTCACCAAT
>JAABYK010000399.1:25723-29994 GCA_011775825.1 Candidatus Zhuqueibacterota bacterium
CGCAAAGAATTAAAGGCATCAATCCTTTTGTGGAAGTGGATACCTACGAAACACGCCTGACTTCCGAGAACGCTTTGGAGATCTTCGACAAATACGATATCGTCATCGATGGTACGGACAATTTCCCGACGCGTTACTTGGTGAACGACGCATGCGTGTTGTTGGAAAAACCGAATGTGTACGGCAGTATCTTCCGATTTGAAGGTCAGGCATCGGTCTTTTACGCCAAAGAAGGCCCGTGCTACCGCTGCCTCTATCCCGAACCGCCGCCGCCGGGACTGGTGCCGAGCTGCGCCGAAGGCGGCGTGCTGGGCATTCTGCCTGGCAACATCGGTCTAATTCAGGCCACCGAAGCCGTGAAGCTCATCCTGGGCAGGGGTGAGCCTTTGATCGGACGCTTGCTCTTGTTTGATGCGCTGGCGATGAACTACCGGGAACTCAAACTGCGCAAAGATCCAGATTGCCCGATTTGTAGTGAAAACCCGACTCTGAAAACTTTGATCGACTATGAAGAGTTTTGTGGAATCGGCACTGAGGCGGACAAAGTACACCTGGAACCGGAGTATGAAATTACGGCTAGCGAGCTCAAATCAAGATTGCAGCAAAATGGCGACGTGGTTATTGTGGATGTACGCGAATCGTATGAATATGAAATCTGCCGTATTCCAAATGCAAAGCTCATTCCCCTGAACGAATTGTCCACTCGCATACATGAACTCGATCGCAATCAAAATATTGTGGCACACTGCCGATCCGGCGCCCGCAGCGCCAAGGCGGTGAAGTTCTTGCAAGAAGCAGGCTTTGAGAAAGTAAAGAATCTGAAGGGTGGCATCCTGGCCTGGTCGGATGAAGTCGATCCCAGTGTGCCGAAGTATTAGCGAATCGATAATCTGTCGAACTGAACATCATGTGCCACGCACTTCGCCCTGTGCCTGGCACTTAATGAGCGTTAACCCAACATCGGACGCATAGCACATTTATTCCTTATCGCAACAATACCAGCTCACGTATTTTTTGAAAGGAACCTGTCTTTATGCGATACAGATAATTTCCGCTTGAAACGAGTTCCCCAGTATTATTTTGACTGTCCCAAAGAACTTGATGTAGACCTGCTTTTTGTCGCTCATTCACTAGGGTCTTAATCGCTTGTCCTAACAGGTTATAGATCCCTGAGCATCACCTGCGCTAACGCATTAAAATCATTTAGCCCGCCAAAACTAAAATAACAACGATAACGAACTGGTCGTCTCTTCATACCCTTGCCGCGTTAGCGTCAGGTGGATGCGTTCGGCATGTCTCCTTGTTTGCAAGTGTTTCGATCACACCATTGGGGTTAATCGAACGACAGTGGAAGACCAATACGTACCCACAATGCCCAGGCGACGGCCAAAACCGAGACACGGGCGATGGAGAATTCCGTCAGGCGCTTGTTCTGAAGTTTTGAATGATCTTCAATAGATGAGTGAATGAAATCTCTGAACATAGTGGTATCAGCTTGTATGAATGAGGAATCCGATAAGAAGATCTCCTGACGCGGATAATGATTAACTTCTATGATGGATTGTCTTAAAATTAGCCGGGAACTACCGGACATGTAAATGTTACCATTGACCACAAATTTTGTATGCTCAATCGTCATCGCTTGTGTCCCGGTCAAGACTAAATCGCCTTCATGAGTCTCCTCTTTCTTGATTACCGGCTCGGGAAAGTCAGGCGGAGATGCGTGGAGCTCCGTTGTGAGGAAAGAGTAAAAGAGGAACACTGACAAAGGCTGGCTTAAGGGGGCCAATAGTTATTTTGTTTCTGGGCATGGCTTAACTCCTAAGATACAATGTGCGACATAAAAATGGCTCACTCACGCTGCCTCGAAGCGACTCCCATCTTCGAGACTCTAGTCAAGCTGTTGTTCGGTCTGTTTAGCTTGCTGCTCCAACCCCAGGTAAGAGGGGGCTCTGCCGTAGCTTTGTTAGCTTGTTTTGAAATTTGCGAAAGGCTCGTTCCAGAGCACGCGGATTCATAGCGTTTGTCCGGATCAGTATGTGGCCATTTGCCATTCCATTGAAACGCAGTCAAACCTGATTGTCTTATTAGACAATTGCATATTTCGGATGGCCAGGACGTTAAAAACAGGCTTCCTCAAAGGCTCAAATAGGCCTTGAGTCTGGTAGTAAGTTCAGTAAATTTGTAAGGAGTGAAGCAAACAGAGACGCGATATTTTCGGCATCAAACATCAGATATTCCTCCCCAAAAGAGCTAAAAATTATAAAAAACAATTCTCGTGCCACAGGTAAGAGGCTTTTAAGCAGTGGGACTGATGTTGGCATAACCTATTGATTTTTCTGGAGGAAGTTGCCAGTTCAGAAACTGACTAAGGCTCAGAGTTTTCCCGAACATGAGAATAGAGGTGCAGTCATTCTCGTTTTTGGGAATTGAGGAAAGATGATGATCGCGGCTTGAACCTCCATCACGAGAGGCGAGCAAAATGTCAAACGTCCGCAGGTTCCCCAAAGATGGGCATTCAAAAGCTTGACAAAATAAGCTGAATATCGTACCATAGTAAGAGAAGTGGAAGCCCACACAATGTTTGACAAGAGACACAGAGGAGGAAAGCTAATGGAAGAACAGGAATTCTTACAAAAAGCCCAAAATGAAGCCCGCGAAGGAAACGTCAAAGAGGCCCTGACGACCTTAAAACGAGCCATCGAGTCCCATCCTGATTCCTGGCGCGCCACGCTAATGATGGGTCAGATTCTCATGGAGGTCGGCCACGCGAACATGGCCGTTTCCCGTTGCGGCACGCCGAGGAGATCAATCCCGACGAGTTCGAAATCCGCCTGGCCCTGGGGAACGCACTTGGCGGGATTTCGCATTAGAGGAGGGCATCATCGAACTCGAGGCAGCCGACGCCATGCGACCCAAGGATGACGAAGTGCTGCGCAATTTAGGATGGATGCGTTGTATGAAAGGCGAGGTCGAAAAAGGACGAGAGACGCTGCAACGTGTGCTCAAAATAGACCCGGAGAATGCACTTATCCACAACGATCTTGCCGCCAGCTATCCTTTATACCGATGACCAGGATTTGAGGAAATCGCGGGATTTTTGTCTGCGTGCACTGGAACTGGAGCCCTCCCATCCCTTCTTTCTGGAAACCTGGAAGGCCATTCAGGAAAGGGTAAATGAAGAAAATTGCAAGAAAACTGTTGTGTCGAAATCTGTAGCGCCAAACAATCGATAAACCGGTTGCTGATATTCTTAATTTTAACGATATGAGTTTGGTTTCAAGAAGGGAATAGAGAGCAAAGCCACCCGGCAGATAATTCCCCCCTTGCTAACCCTCAAAACTCTGCCTTTGGATACGAACCCAGCACCTTCAAAAAAGTGGTGATTTCCTTGAGATGATTGATGGCGTTGCGACTTGCTGTTTCTTCAAGACTGCCTTCGAAATCCAAATAAAAGAAATACTTCCATGGGCTGCCGTGTAGCGGTCGGGATTCGATTTTCAGCAGATTGATATCCCGGAGCGCAAACACACTGAGCGATTTGAACAAGGCGCCCGGAATGTCTTTAAACGAGAAGACGATGGAGGTTTTGCCGCCCTTTTGCGGCATGGGGTTTTCCTTTTTCAAGACCAAAAAACGGGTGTAATTTTCGTGATTGCTTTCGATGCCGGACTTCAGGATTTGCAGACCGTAATCTTTGGCAGCCTGCTCGCTGGCGATAGCCGCACCATCCTTGATGTTCTGCTCGATTAAAATCTTAGCCGATCCAGCCGTATCGTAGGTTGGAACCGTTTCGATATCCTTCGCTTCTTCGAGGAACTCCTGGCACTGCTCTAGCGCTTGCGGATGGGAGTAAATCCGCTTAATTCCCTCAAGCTTGATGTTCTTCAGGGCCATGAGGCAATGAACGATGCGTACATATATCTCTCCGGCAATGGTCAGATTGTATTTCAAAAGCAAGTCGTAATTTTGATGGACGCTGCCAGTGAGCGAATTCTCGATTGGTACCACGCCGGCTGAACAGGTGCCTTGCTCAACGAGTTCGAAGACCTCCTTGAACGATTGACAGGGGTTGAGTTCAATTCCTTTGTCAAAAAACTCCAGAGCCGCCTTTTCGCTGTAGGCTCCTTTTTCTCCTTGAAAAGCAGTTCGATTCATGTTTTACAATTCCGATTTTTGGTTCGCTCCAACATGAAGGTTAACATAAGATTGAAAATAAGAGTTTGCGTTCTAAACCGCAAGTAATTGTTGGTAAGGACGAATTTTCCACA
>JAABYK010000399.1:30031-30284 GCA_011775825.1 Candidatus Zhuqueibacterota bacterium
TCGGGAATCTCCTGCCTAATTCTTGGAGATTCCGTCCCGAAGCGTCGGGACGGAATGACGTGTACTAACGAGTTTTCGTTCGGCTATTTACACTCAAACTACAAAGAATGTGTTTGTTGCTTTGGAATCGATTTACGCCCTGACACTGCACGGCGAATAACCCTGTAAACGTCAATCCGACATTTTTTTAATGAAATATAACTTGACTTTTAACCTGAGCTTTTTATTTTATGAATGAATGCTCATTCATTTT
>JAABYK010000477.1:0-140 GCA_011775825.1 Candidatus Zhuqueibacterota bacterium
TAGTAAAACCTCACTCTTGGGTGGAAATTACCAACAGGAGAGAAGGAAGTGGTTTGCATTCCTTAGTTTCTCTCCCTTGCAAAGGGGAGATTAAGAGGGGTTTTAAATAAGCAAGCAAACCACTTCCTTCTGACCACCGA
>JAABYK010000477.1:297-877 GCA_011775825.1 Candidatus Zhuqueibacterota bacterium
TTTTGTTACGTCATGCGACGAGCTATGCAGCAAAGACAAACATATGCAGGCGTGGCTGGTCAGACGCGGTTTTAGGCAAGATGTCAAAATAGACGTTGCGGGCTGTACTGGCAATCGATATGAACGAGAACTTGCGATCATACATCCCTTCATCCCGATTGGTCGGTGTTCCCGTCGAAGCGGGATGAAGTGAAAAAGAAATAGAACAACATCTTATAAAATAACGCAACTTTAACGTAACTTTTTTCAAGGCTATACTAAAAAACAAGGAGTTATGTCAATAAAAAGCGAGAACAATTGTCCTCACATACCAGAGGTCACTGGTTCGAATCCAGTATCGCCCACAAGACTAAGGTGTATTAAAAAGCCCTCGAAAAAGAGGGCTTTTCTCTTAGTTGTTTTTCCAATACTTATTGAGAGTCTTGAATTATGCATCAATTGTATTCTTTTTTTATTGATTTTATGGAAAATTTTCCCGTTATTTATTATGTATAAATGCGAAAGTGACGGAGAATGAGCCATGTCAAACAAGAAATCGGCTAATAACATTAAGATAACAAATACAGGCAGAGAATACCTC
>JAABYK010000477.1:923-12696 GCA_011775825.1 Candidatus Zhuqueibacterota bacterium
GGTGTCTTTGACAAGGCACCGGACATCAGACAATCCAAAATCCGCCAAAATAAGAAATAAAACACATTTCTTCTCGTGCCTTTGAACCTGCTAATACTTCCCCTAATTGGCGGTTATCTCTTCGTTTTTAATTTCAAGCTTACCAAACTTACCACCGAAAGATTGCAAGGCCATAGGCTTCTAATCGAATCAGCTCTCGCTGGCATTGTGTTTTTGTTTCTGTCTTCAATTATTACCTATTATGCATCAAACAAGTATCCTCAAATCTCACACTTTTGGGATGACTTTTTCCCTTTTGAGTATTCCGGAACTGCTTTCTTGTCCTTTGTTTTGGGATACATCTTACCGAAGATTATGAATCCCTTCATCAGAGAACAATATTTGCTCTCAAAGAGCAAGAAAATAATTGAAGATAGAGGAGAGCCAATCGAAGTTCTTTTGGAAAAAGCATTATCAGAAGAAAACAGGTAGCTTTAACTCTAAAAAATCATAAGGTCTACCTTGGTAGAATAACTTCTTTTTTGGAGTGGATATCGTGATCCGATTACAAAACAATTGTTCTTATCTGTCAGTTATGAAAAAGCGTATAAAAGAATAATTACTCAAGACGGTGAGACTGCTTTAGAGGATTTTGAAATTGTCATCTCAGTATCAGAAATTTTGACTGCTAATATTTTTGATATGAGAATGTATCTTGAACATTTCAAGGAGGAAGGATTCGATTAGAGACTATACAAAGAAGCTCCCAAAGTAAATCTCATCTATGTACTAAAAAATCTCTCCAGGTCGTTTCGCAGAGTCATAACAACCGTTGTCCCTTTCCCCACCTCACTTTTAACCCTGATTTCGCCCTTGTGCTTTTGTACGATATTGTATGTACTGAACAAGCCGACTCCGATGCCTACTCTGGAACTTTTTGTCGTAAAGTCAAAGTCAAATAAGCGCTGCAGTTTTTCTGGCGAAATCCCTTTGCCCGTATCTGAAATTTCAATCCGAACCGTGCTCTCATTCGCCGACGTCGTGATCGTAATGATTCCCTTGTCTTCGATGGCCTGGATAGCATTTGTGAGGACATGCATAAAAGCCTGGTGAAGTTCACTGGGAAAGCAGCAAATTTGCGGAAGGTCGCCGTAGTCTCTGATCACATCGATTCTATCATGCAATTCATGTTGAAGCAAAGTCAACGCGCCTTCTATCCCTTCATGGAGGTCCACCTTTTGAAATTCGGCACCATCCAGGCGCGCAAAACGTTTCAAGCTGGTGACGAGTTCCGCAATTCTATCGCTGGCAGACGTGACCACGCGAATGTTATCTTTGAGGATTTTCAGCGACTTCTTTACCGCTTCAGAGTCTGTTTCGTTCTCCTCCAAAGACGCCGCGATTTTTTGAATACAGCGCTCGGAAACATCTGCCGTACTTTTCAAAGCCCCAACGGGATTGTTGACCTCGTGGGCAATCCCTGCAGTGAGCTTGCCCAGAACCGCCATTCTCTCAGACTGTATCAGTTGACCTTGCGCGTTCTTCAACTCTCGCTCTGCGCGACTTCGTTCCAGAGCATTCGCCAGCATCTCACCGACAAGCCTCAACATGCGAATATCTTCTTCGGACCATTCCTTTTCACATCGGCCTGTGTTGAATCCCAAAATTCCGATTAGCTGGTGGCCGGAGGCAATGGGCACTTCAAGCAAAGAGCAGACACCTCGCGATTGTAGGCTCTCTTTCACCTCTTCTGCCTCGGTCGGCAGTTCGGCCAAACGCGGAATGTGAATCACTTCATTCCGACGCAGACTGTTGAGCATCCAGTTCAGATCATCAATCCTCAAATTCTGCAAGCTCCGAATTCGAGATTCCACGCCTTCCGCACACCACTCATGGGTATTTGCATACGTTTTCCCATCATCGGAAAACAAAAAAACATAGCTTCTGTCCACTTCAGCGAATGAGCCAATTAAGCCCAGAGCTTGGTTTATGGCGCTATCTAGTTTGTCCGGAGAGACATTTATGAAATTGGTTGAAATTTCAGCCAGCAATTTTTCCATTTCGACGCGATAGCGCAAGGCTTCCAAGGTCTGGCTTCGTTCAAGTTCCACACCAGCCCGGGTGGCAAAAAGTTTGGAAAGGGTTATAAGGAACTCGATGTCGCCAAGGGGTTTGTCATCAAGCAAGATAAGATGGCCAAGCAGTTTCCGGTCCGTGCCAAAATACGGAATGCCGATAAAACTTTCGGCTTCCAAATCAACGAGGTGGTCGTCTTTTGGAAAAAGCACCTGCACGTGTTCAGGGTGAACAATCATCTTCCCCTTTTTGATGACATCTTCACAGGGACGACCCAGGACAGAATACTGAATGTTGCTATGAATTTTGCCGCGGATGCAAAGGGCCTTGGTGCGCACAACAAACTTGCGTGTTGGCACCAACTCGGTGACCATTGCAGCCATCACGCCGGTCGCTTCGGCTAAATTCTCGACCAAAGCCTTAAAAAAATCCTCATCTGTGGTCGAGGCCGTGGTTTCTACGACCAAACGCATGGCTTTTTGCAATCGATCATCCTGGTTAACCGAGCGATGCTTTGGTTTGTCCGGATTCGGATGCCCGGTGTTTTCAGGAGAAACCTCTTGCAAGCCGCTTACAAACAAATCTTCCCGATCGTTGAAGAGTAGCATGTCATCCTCGTTTAATCATGTCTAAAGTCGATTATTATGAACGTAGCGTTTCTGATAATAGGCCTAATCTACGAGTCTTTCGGGAAGATTCATACTATCAGAAATGATAGTTTTGAAGACCCAGTTAAAAAACTTGGGCGCAATTGACCTATCAATGTGTTGCGCATTGCGAATCAAAACGTCGAATCTTCCGTAGAAGAAGCAGCGATGTCAACCTGTTGATCAACTTTAAACAAGGAAAAATTGAAATTCCAACAAGAAAGCTTAGCCCGATGTACTTTCAACGAATGGAGACCAGTGGATAAACGCACCCTAAGAAAGAGCATTGCTGATTCAAGCCAACCTTCAAAAATTGACGAAGTCGTTTCTGAATTGATTGATTTTGCGTTCCGGTTTAAGAAAACAGATTATTTTTCATTATCGCTTGCGCTGAGTGAAGCCCTCACCAACGCCATGATTCACGGCAACAAACGCGATCCGGGGAAAAGAATACTAGTGGAAGTCTCGGTAGATTCAAACCGGCTCATTTTTCGGGTTATCGATGAGGGCGCAGGTTTCGATCACGAGAACCTGATTGATCCGACCCGGGAAGAAAATCTTTTCAAACAAAACGGCCGCGGCATCTTTTTTATCCGGCATTTCATGGATGAAGTGAAGTTTAATGGTTTGGGAAATGAAATTACGATGATCAAGTATGTTTAGTCTGAACACGTGGAGATACGGTTATTCTCGCTGTATTTGTTGCCTGCCTTTTCGCACTCAATCTTAATGAAATATTTCAGAGAATTTCCTCACAAAACCGCCTGAGTTCATCCAGATAATTGTCAACAACTGATCAAACAGATGTTGACAATATGAAACCAATTCTGTAACTTCCGTTGACAATAGAAGATATTATTCGTTTTAATCTTTGAATCAATGAAAAACAAACATACTCAAAGTCAAAACATTAGAGAGTTTATTCTTCAACAGGTACCTGAAAATCCCCGTGGTATTGCTCGCCTTGTTCAGCAGAAATTTGACATTTCGCGACAAGCTGTTAACAGACATTTGAGCAAATTGGTGGAGGAAGGAATCCTAAGCGCCAGCGGAACAACCAGAAATAAAGAATATCGAATGAAACCGCTAAAGAGCGAAGCGTTTGTACTTACGATCACTCAAGACCTAGAGGAAGACAGTGTTTGGCGACGGCGGATTCGTCCATTACTGGAAAACGTTTCATCAAACGTTGTGGAGATATGTCATTACGGCTTTACGGAGATATTGAATAATGTCCTGGATCACTCAACTGCCAACACTGTTAAGATTGGATTTGAGCAAACCGCGATCAAATTAAGGTTGGCCGTCGCCGACAACGGTGTAGGAATTTTTGCTAAAATACAACAAGAACTTGGCCTCGAAAATCATTTGCATGCAGTTCTTGAATTAGCCAAAGGTAAGCTCACGACCGATCCCGAACGCCACACCGGTGAAGGTATCTTTTTTACGTCTCGTATGTTTGACGACTTTTATATTATTTCGGGCACACTACGTTTCGCCCATCTAAATGCAAAAGAAGATTGGCTCATTGAAGCACCGGAAACCGAGACAAAGGGTACAGAAGTCATCATGGAAATTGATCCACAATCTACGCGTACAGTGAATCAAGTATTTGAGAAATTTGCATCTGAAAAAGAGGATTACGGTTTCACCCGGACTAAAGTCCCCGTTGCACTGGCTCAATACGGAGATGAGAACTTGATATCTCGGTCTCAGGCTAAGAGACTGGTTGCTCGCTTTGATCGTTTCAAGGAGGTGATTTTGGATTTCAAAGGCGTGAATAACATTGGTCCCGCTTTTGCCGACGAAATTTTCCGGGTGTTTCAGGCTCAACACCCGGAAACTCAACTTGCCTGGATCAATGCAAATCAAAATGTTGAGAGAATGATCAAACGAGCCTTGAAAAATATCTGAGTTAATCTGAGTTTTAGTTTGAGCCGGAGACTATTCTTCTCCACTCCTCAACCTAACCGTCAACTCCGCCACACGTCTGCCCAACGCCTCTCCTTTCTTCAAAAAATAAGCTTCAACGAAGCCGGGTTCCGGCTGTCTGTCGAAAGGCGGTTCCACTGTCATGCCTGAGGCGCCGAATGCCTGTGTCCAATCCGGGCCACCGACTACGATCATTCCGAAAATCAACATAGCATGCAAGATGTTCATCTGGGTCAGTTCTTCGCCGGCGGACATTCCGCCAGCGGTGACAAATGCCGCCCCGATTTTGTTGCGTAACGGTGCGCCCTCAAACGGCCATGTCTTGAGAAACTCGAGCACCGGGGGTGCCACGTTGGCGTTGTAAACCGGACTGCCAAGGATGATGGCATCGGCTGCCAAAACATCCGCACTATCCGCGTCTGCTACAGAAAGAAGCTTCACCTGCACATTTTCAACTGAGCGTGCACCGTCCGCGACAGTTTCAGCCATGGTTTTTGTGTGACCCTGTTTACTGTAATAGACGACCAGAACGTTCGGTCTATCCTGGCTAACTCCATTCGTCGCAAAAAGTCCAAGGAAGATTAACGAGAGAGTCATTTTAAGGATGTTCATTTGAAAAAGCCTGTTTGTGTTTCATGAGTCCTTTGGGAAATTTATCGGCAAATTATGAGAGATGTCATTCTTCAATACCTTTTCAGAAGACGGAAATGATAGAAAAGAAAGATAGAGGGTAGAATGTTTTCCACCTGCTCATTGGTTGCTTCAAGGTGTCCTGATACGCTTCGCATCGGCATCAACTTAAGGAAGATTATCAGCTTCATGGTCATCAGCACTTAAAAGATTTCTCACTCCACTACGTTGCGTTCGAAATGACAAATCCCGGAATTAAGACTACGCGAAAACGACACTTTGGGATTGATTCTGCCAAACCCATTTTTCTGTCTTTCATTTTTCTGTCATGGAGAAGCTTTCAAATAACAAAGCCCTCGGTAGTGACACTCCCGAGGGCCGTTCATCGAATTTTACTTCTCTTAGCTGTTGCGCTTCTTAAAGCGTCGTGAGCCAACCTTAATGGCAACGAATGGCAGGAGAAACAACGAGACGTTGACCAACGCATTGACCGTCGTCTGCAGCTCCGGATTTTCAAGCGTCACTTCTGTGGCTTGCAGGCAACCGCACCCATCAGTTGGCGGCGGTGCAGCTTCAGCGATGGCAAACGTGATTTCTCGACCCGTGCTTTGGTTGCCGTCGTCGTCTTCAGCGGACACGGAATAGGTGATTTCGCTATCCAGAGGTTGTCCGGGGATGTCCGCCTGATAGCGGTCGTTTCCGGCAGCCGTCATGTCCACAGTGACGGCGTCCTGGGCATTCACCTGATAAGTCAGAGTTGCGCTGCCAATTTGAATGTCGTCGACGATATCGGCCTCTACCACGTACGGTCCCGATGTGTCCAACGTGTTGTTCAGCCGTGTGGTGCGAATAATGGGGCTGGTTGACAATGCGTCGAACACATTCAATCGGCCGCCAGTGGCTACCGCATCTGCAAAAATGTCGCTCGTTTCCACGGAACCCAGGATGCGCGTTTTGATGTGGCTGACCGTTCGCCCGGGATATTGGGCCATGATCAAGGCGCTCGCCCCGGCGACATGCGGCGTGGCCATGGAGGTTCCGCTGAAACTGTTATACCCACCATTCGAAACCGTGCTCAGCACATTGGTCCCCGGCGCGGCCAAATCTACGGAATGCAAACCCCGATTGGAAAAGCTGGCAAGACCGTCGTCCTCGGTGCTGGCCGCCACGGCAACCACGTTCGGCACCTCGTAACTGGCCGGATAGCTCGGGAAATTGTCGTTGTTGGAACCGGCGTTGCCGGCGGCAGCGATAAACAGCACGCCGTTGTCGTTGGCAAACCGAATGGCATCTTCCAGGGCCTGAGAGCGACCGCCGCCGCCCCAACTGTTGTTCAAGACTTTGGCGCCCATGTTTGTGGCGTAGACAATCGCACCGATTGCATCCGCGGTGTTGCCGCTGCCGTCAGCACCCAGGAATTTCAACGCCATCAGAGACACGTCCCAATTCACGCCAACCACACCTTTGCCATTGTCGCCAACGGCACCGATGGTTCCGGACACATGCGAACCGTGATCATTGTCGTCGCGGGGATCGCTGTCGTCGTTGTTGAAATCCCAGCCGAAAACGTCATCAACAAACCCGTTGTTGTCGTCATCGACGTTGTTGTTTTCCTTGCCATCGCCGCTTTCACCGGGATTGCGCCACATGTTCGCCGCCAGGTCTTCATGCTCGTAGTTGATTCCGGTATCGATGACGCCCACCAGCACCGACTCATCCCCGGTCTGAATGTCCCATGCTTGCGCTGCGTCGATCATTTGCATGCCCCATAAGGACGATAGTCGCGGGTCATTGGGAGTGGCCATGGTGTGGTAGATGTAATTCGGTTCGGCGTACTCGATGTTTGGGTCGGCATTGCACTCGGCAACGGCTTGCTCCACGATTTTTGCCTCGCTGAGGCTGCATTTCAGCACCCCAAGTTCCGGGTAGCGCTGCACGATACTCAGACCAACATGTGAAAGCGTCTGACTGACGGCAGCGCTTGCTACGGTTGGTCGGAACTTGACCAGAACTTCACCTTCCACTTGCTCAGCAGGCGGGAGAGCAGGCTGTTCCTTTCCGCACGCAATCAAAGTGATTGCGAAAAATACGAATCCAATGTTCCTGAATAGCTTAGTCATCAAGTTTAGTGACATAAATCCTCCTTAATTTGGTTAAAGGCCTCTCGGCTAAATTGAGTTGAATTTTTTGAAGGGTTTCTGTGAAATATCTCGAAGCGTCATATACGCGTCAACTTAAGGCTTTGGATAATCTTCAATTGATTCCATAACGTGTTCTGCTTTTGGCAAAGCTTTAACCCTCATGTTTCTTTTCATAAAATCCGCAAGTCTTTCTAATTCTTTGGTTTGATTCCGTTTAGAATAATAATCTGCCAGCTTCAGAATAACGGAATAGTAATTCAATAAGATGTTTGAAACTCTTGGCATGTTATGATCATCTATGTCCCGCAAGTTTTTGATATTAGAAGCAACCAACAGAACTTGTTCTATTTTATCAGGATGTATTGCGTGTTCGGTACCCCTGGTTTTGAACGGCAGTAATTTATGAACGAAACCATGGAGTTGAAAGTATTCATCTAAACCCGCTAAAGCAAGAGGATTGCACCCTAATGAAAAGTAGATTGGCCTTTGCCAATTATTCGTTTCAATTATATTGACTAAAATGGCTTTTTCGGGACTTAAATAGTTTCTCCTTTCGGAATTCAAGTCTGGTTCGAGCTTCCATCGCATCTTTGCACTTCGTGGAAAAGAAAACTGCTTCTTTATTGCTTAACCAATTGGAATTTCGATTGTAAGCGTGTCCCATTTATACGGGTGCATATCCAAAATTTGTTCGTTGGACAAGCTGATTGGTGCTTTCGGCAAAATATCTCCAAAACCGTTTCGAAGCCTTTGGACATACCAGGGTCTATTTAATAAGGCAAGGGGGATTGCTGTGACATCTTTTCGATTGTTCTCGACTACTTGCAAGTATTGAATCGAGTTGAATTCGGCATCCCCACCCGTAAAAAGAATCGCCTTTTTATCACATGATTTCAAAGTATTTCTTGCATATTCAATCAACCACGCGGGAAAAGCTCCTCTTTCATAAGCAGTTTGATAGGATGATATGTATGTACTTTTGTCATTTCTCTGTAGAGCTTGTAGAGCTCTGGCACCGTATTCTGCACCAATAAAATAATATGCGTCGCCAAACTCAGGATTTAACTCAATGGCTTTGGTCAGATATTGCAAAACCTTGTCTGAGTAATTGTCATCGTGACCAATCAATGGACGTGAGTCATAGGCCAAATAATGGGAAAAATAACCAAGGGAATAATAGATTTCCGCATCATCAGGATCTTTGTTCTTAGCCCGGACTAATAATTCAATGGCATTTTCATAATCTCCTTGTCTGAAAGCAGAAAGTGCGTTTTCTTTCAGATTCGCTTCCTGACCGCATAAACTGCTGAAAGACAACATGCAGACAATCATTAGGAATATTCGTTTCATTTCTTTTCACATCAAATTGACATTGCAGCGAACCCTTAACGTGACCGCATGCGAAAGCCTTCGAGACAACACTCAATGATTATTACACTCCAAATCTTATGATATGAATGATGACATTGGCTAACTTTGGCACGCCACTTACTCCGGTATCAAAAGAGTCAAATGATTACTCTTCCGTCACAGCAACCAAATGGTGCTGAGTTCGGATGAATAGCATTCCCTCTGAGATTGCCGGTGTCGCCATACAGACTTCAGTCATGGAGTTGGTCGCCAACAGTTTAATCTCGGGTCCGGCTTGCACGATATAAACTTCGCCATTCTCGCCGGTGAAATAGAGTTTGCCGTCGCAGGCGACTGGGGACGCCGTAAATCCGGTTCGTCCGCTGCCCAGACGTTGACGGTAAACTCTTTCCCCGGTTTTGGCGACGTAGCAATTCAACCCGCCGTTGTCACGGCAGCTATAAATATACTTCCCGTAGACCAAAGGGGTTTGCATGTAGGCGCCGTTGCGAGGCACACTCCAGGCCACATATTCGTTCGAGGTTTCGTTGCCTTGCAAGGAAATGTCGCCCGTGGCATCGAGTCGGATGGCGTGCAGCGGCGCCAGGCGTCCGTGGGCATTGGCGATAAACACGAGGTCATGAGCGACGACCGGTGTGGGTACCGGAATGTCTCCTCCGCCGCTCAGTTTCCAAAGCTCCTTGCCCGTTCCCAAATCGTAACCCCCGATGTGTTTCCAGCCATTGACAATAACCTGGTTTCTGTCGCCTTGTGTACTTACCGTTGGCGTACTCCAGGTTGGCACATCTTCTCGCGGCGTGCGCCAAATCTCTTTTCCGTCTGCAATATTGAATGCAGCCACGAAAGAATTTTCTTGCACATCGCATTGCACGATGACCCTGTCTTCGTAAATAACCGGCGAGCTCGCAAATCCCCATTGTGCTGCCGGCACCCGGAAATAACCGGCATCGAGCGGTCCAAAATCTTTCCGCCAGAGTTCATTGCCATCCATATCGTAACAAAACAAGCCCTCGGATCCCAGGAAGGTCACCAGATAAGTCCCGTTTGTGGCAGGCGTGGAATTGGCGTGTGTTGATTTCATGTGTCGTTTTATCCGGGGTACCGCCTTTAAAGCTGTTTTTTCCCACAAAATTGCCCCGCTGTGTTTGTCCAGGCAAAATAGCTTCCACGTGTGCTCCGTATCGTCTTTCACCGGCTCGATGTTGCCGTACAAGCCTACTTTGAGATAGGGCTCATCCTTGCCACTGATGGCGGTTGTGAGATAGATTCGGTCTCCCCAAATAACCGGACTTGAATGTCCAAGTCCCGATATCGCTGTTTTCCACTTTATGTTCTCGTCTTCTGCCATATTCCATCTGACCGGGGTCGAGGAGCCTTCGGAAATGCCCGTTGCTCCCGGTCCTCGAAACATAGGCCAGTTAACCCCTTGTGAATCGCTGTCCTGGGAAAACAATGGAAGGACAGACAAATTAAAGAGAAGAAAAACCGAAATAAATATTCTCAAGCGCATACCTATCTTTCCGCAAACATGTTAGAGAATTAGATTCTTGAAAAGTCTTCAATCGTTTCAAAATGAAACGGCGTAAGATAAGCATTAAAACAATGGAGAGCAACAAGAAATTTTGTGGAGTGGGACAAACCTTTACCAAACTTTCGGAAGTTTAGTAAAGTCCGTCGATCTTAATACAGAAGGACATTTGTCCATTCATCATGAATTAGTTGGATAAATATCCGGCTCTCATTGAACGTTCAGTAGCAATCTACTGAACGATCTTCGTTTTTTAAACTCAGGAATTTCCACCCCCTAAAATTAAAGCATCAAATCTTTTTATGATTGGGTTGTGACGGCTTTTAACAATTTCTTGTCACCGGGGAGAACCGTCAGCGGACTTTGACGACCACCACAGTTTGATCGTCGTGTGGCAGGCTGTCGGCAACAAAACCCCTGACTTCGGAAAGCACGCGATCGCGGATTTCGTCGGCGGTGCATGAAAACGACGACTCCAGTACTTTTGTGAGCTTGTCTTCCCCGAACTCCCCACCCCCCCGAGTTTTGGCTTCGGTCACGCCATCGGTGACGAAGAGAAAGACATCGCCGCTCACATACTCGATGCTTTGCTCCTCCAGTTCGGCAGCGAAAACATCCGCGCTGTCCAGACCCAATCCCAGTCCTTTCGGCGTTATCATTTCTACTTGCTTATTTTTGGCGCTGTAATAAAACAGTGGCAAGTGTCCGGCTCTGGCTAAAATCAAATTCTGTTTTTTCGTGTCGATAAAGGCGCCGATGGCCGTGATAAAAGATTTGCGCTCCAAATCCTGGTACAGAAGTTGATTGACCCGGATGAAGAGCTCGCGCGGGGACAAATTGAAAGCATGCAGAGACCGAATGATTCCTTGCACTTTGGACATATACAATGCTGCAGAGGTTCCTTTACCGCTCACGTCGCCCACGATGACGGTCACACCCGGCGCAACACCGTTCAAGTAATCGAAGTAATCTCCGCCCACTTCCAATGCTGGAACGGAGACCCCGGAGATTTCCAGCCCCTCAATTTTGGGGGTCCGCTGCGGCAACGACGCCATTTGAATTCGACGAGCGATGTTCAACTCGTGCTTCATGCGTTCCTGTTCCGTCAATTCCTCATGCAGAAACGCATTCTCGATGGCAATGGATGCCTGCCTGGCCACGGCCGCCAGGAAGGTCAGATCTTCAAGATGAAACGGCGTTTCGGAACGCTTTTCTCCGATCATAAACGTCCCGACGAGCTTGTCCTTGAACCGAATCGGTATGATATGACGGAAGCCGTTTTTGACAAAGTCTTCCTTGATTTCATACGGCAAATAGTCGATGCTGAATCTCGATTCGCTGCGGAACTTCTTGATCTCACGAATGAGTTTATTTCCGGAAGCCAGGCACAATTCGTCCCATTCCGATCCGCTAAACCCATAGGCATCCTGACAGCAACAAACTTCTTGATCTTTGAAAAACATCACCCC
>JAABYK010000477.1:12708-14915 GCA_011775825.1 Candidatus Zhuqueibacterota bacterium
AGTTCCTCCATTCCGAGTTTAGTGGCCATGATCTCCGCCATCTCGCTCGTGGCCCGACTCACGTTGTACTGCTGGCGTGTGAATCTGCGAGCAATGGCCTGTTGTCCGCTTTTGCCCACTCGCCAAAATGCCCAGACCATTCCAATAGAAAGAAAGATAATGGCCATCCTTTGCCAGAATTCACGAACCTCCGGCTCCGGGAGTACATCTGTCACGACAAGGGATGTGCCGTCAATGTTTATGTACGGGAACGGGAAATTCAATTCCGGCAGAAAGAACAACAACCTCACCAAAAGGAGCGTCAACACGGACACCCAAATCACCGTGGCAACGATGTACTGAATCTCCTTCCTGATATGAAGATTCATTTCGAGCAGTTGATAATGGCCAATGCTATAAAGATATGATAGGGGAATGACTGCGAGAGGGAGTCCTAAGAAACCGAGCTGTTCAGACTTTCCGCTTGAGACAAACAGAAAGCCCAAAACCACGACTGCCCCACAGCTCAAACCGGTTACTGCACCCAAGACATTGGCTATTTTTCTGTATTCTTTTTGTCGTTCTTTTCGAACCAAGAAGTCGAGTCCGAAACCGCAGCCAAGCATCGAAATAATCATGGCCCAAAAAACAACCGGACCGGCACCGGAGCGACTCGAGAGCCAAAACGCAACCACAAAGAGGGTCGCTAGAGCATAAGGCACCCAACGTAGCCATGGTTTGCCAACCGGTACCGAATCTTTCTGCGGGAAATAGAACTTGCTTTCCGCCCAAAACGCCAGTCCGAACGTCAAAGCGGCGAAGACGAGCATCCGGAGAGAGTCTGAAGAGATCTCATAGACGGCTTGGCTCCGAATTAGCGCCATCATGAGAAAAAATCCCACTGCCGTGAAAGATAGGCCAAGCAGTTGAGCCGCATGAAAACCGCTTCCATTGAATGCGATAAACCCTCCTACCCCGAAAAAAATCAGTCCACATACAAAGAATAGGAGAACCGGGAGCTGCAAGCGAATACTCGGCAACGTGACATTCACTGCGGTTCGTTCGTTGTTTCGAATGACGTCGTAACGGATGGTTTTCTGACTTTCAAATTGCTTCGAGATGGTGACTGCTTCCCGGACATTGCTGAACCGTTGCCCACCGATGCGATCGATCAAATCCCCGACGCGCATACCCGCGAGATCCCAGGGGCCATCCTCCGGCACTTTATGCACCAAAACCATTCCACTTAAAAAGCTAAAAAAGCTATCAGGGATGGCCGTTCTTCTGACTAAACAGGAATGGCGTTTCATCTCTGTGGGTCGAAATATTTCGAATTTGAGACTGTCCGACATCGAACTGAGCAGTTTCCGGACATGTTGCGAGTCAGGTTCTACACGTTTATCATTGATTGCAATCAGAAGATCGCCGGCTTTAACCGAGTCGGGATGCTCCGTCGCGTTCACAAGTAAACTGTCCCTCGTTTCTCCCTCAAGAGTGGGAAAAGCTTGAGCTACATACACGCTCGAGGGCGCATCCCGAAAATGCGTTTCTAACGTCGCAGACGTCGCGTAACGATAGAAATGAGTTACTGCGGTAAAGAGCAAATATATGGCGAGAATCCCGATTGCATATCGGTAAAAATTAGTCGCTTGCGCAATGTTTGGCATAAACTTTGAGAACGCTTGTTAACAGGCTCTGCAATTGATGCAACAGATTAATATAAGCCCAAACCTCAATTAAGTTGCTCATTTTTAGCAAATTAATGTAACGCATTTGAGCTATTTATGCAAGATTTAAATGACCCCAATTTGCGCTTGTCGTTCATCGCCAGCTTCCGTATATTTAAAAAGCCGACCATCTCGTTCCAAAATTTCGATTTTGGAACGTAATTGCTTAATTGCTTCAGAAGCTTCGTTTCGAGCTTTACATGTCGCTGCTGCGGCATTCTATTTATTTATAAAGACACCGGTACTGTCATTCCGTAGGAATNNCATTCCGTAGGAATCTTTTTAGTTTCTGGCACAAATTCAACTACAAAAAAAGATTCTTACAGTATGACATCTTGCTGTCCTTAGAAGAACTGGATTTGACTAAACGAAACAAAGTTTCCAGGACAATTTTTGTTCCCAAATGGAAATTTGGGAACAAGTTTTGGCTTAAATTGACGCCAAAAAGCGAAGGCGGGAGTCCATTATAATTGGCGGCTTGTTCACGTTTTCCGGATGCCC
>JAABYK010000477.1:14959-20724 GCA_011775825.1 Candidatus Zhuqueibacterota bacterium
TGCCAAAAAATTATTTTGCCTTGTTTTGTCTTTTAGACAGTTTGTTTACATGATTGGTTGTTCTTTGAGGTCTTGAAACTCACGCTACAAATTTTCTGGAATAAAGCGCTTGATTTGAATCTTATATTTATGAGAATCGGATCTAAGGATGCTGAGGAGAAATTATGCAATTATTTGAAACTCTGTACGGTAGCTTAGTCAATGTCTCACCCATTCTACCTATCGTAGCCTTATTATTTGTCTCGCTCATCTTCGGTTACACCGGTGCGCCATTCTGGTTTTGGGCACTGGCAGCGGCGGCTGTCTTGTTTGGTTTGGGCGCCGGCTCCTGGACGTGGGGCGTCTCTGCATTGTTGATACTTCTATTTGGCGTTCCTGCCATACGTCGCACAACCGTTACCACCATCATCATGAAAACGCTCAAAGCCTTGAATTTCCTGCCCGCGATTTCCGAGACCGAACGCACCGCCATTGAAGCGGGCAACATTTGGGTAGATGGCGAGCTGTTTTCCGGGCGACCGAATCTCAAACGTCTACTGAGCGAACCGTATCCTGACCTCAACGAGGAGGAACAAGCGTATCTCGACGGACCTGTGGAAGAGGTCTGTCGCATGACCGATCCCTGGGAAACCTTCATACGCAAAGATCTGTCGCCGGAAGTCTGGGACTATTTAAGAAAACAGCGCTTCATGGGGATAATCATTCCCAAAGAATACGGCGGACTCGGATTTTCACCCTCCGGAAACAGCGCCATTGCCGGGAAACTGGGCACGCGCTCCGCAGGACTCGGAAATACGGTTGCGGTGCCAAACTCGCTTGGACCTGCCGAGTTGCTGTTGCATTACGGACTTGAGGAGCAGAAAAAGCACTACCTGCCGCGTTTAGCAAACGGCGAAGAGATTCCCTGTTTTGCGCTTACCGAGCCAAACGCGGGTTCGGATGCCGGCGCCATATCCTCTAATGGCGAAGTCTTTCGTGGCGAGGACGGAAAACTGTATTTGCGCCTGAATTGGAAGAAACGCTACATTACCCTTGCCGCCATTTCCACCGTCCTCGGCTTGGCATTTAAATTAAGAGACCCGGAAAACTTGCTCGGTAAAGGCACCCATCCCGGCATCACGCTCGCACTCATTCCAACGGATACGCCGGGGGTCGTTCTCGGACGTCGACACGATCCATTGGGAGTGCCGTTTTACAATTGTCCCACCGAAGGCCACGATGTCGTGGTCCCGGTGGACGCCATCATCGGCGGTCCGGAACAGGCGGGAAACGGCTGGCAGTTTCTTATGGAAAGTCTGTCGGTAGGCCGTGGCATTACGCTGCCTGCCGGGTGTGCCGCGGGCATCAAGTACGTGGCTCGGATCACCGGGGCGTACGCCACCGTTCGAAGGCAGTTTGGTCTTTCCATCGGCAGATTCGAGGGCATTCAAGAACCGCTCGCCCGAATTGGCGGTTATGCGTACATATTCGAGGCAGCTCGACGTTACACCTGCGGTGGACTCGATGTCGGCCAGAAACCGGCCATCGTTACGGCCATCGCCAAATACACTTTCACCGAACATTGTCGGCAGGCGATCAACGATGGCATGGACATCCTCGGCGGTGCCGGAATCGCGATGGGACCTCGGAATCTGTTGGCGCGTGGTTACATCGGCATGCCCATCAGCATCACTGTTGAAGGCGCCAACATCCTGACCCGAACCTTGATGATCTTCGGACAGGGTGCCATTCGCTGCCATCCCTATGCCTATCAGGAAATCAAAAGTTTGATGAACGGCGACCTCAAAGGTTTTGACCGAGCACTCTGGGGACACGTGGGGCACGTGGTGCGTAACTTTTCCCGTTCGTTCGTGCTAAGCTTGACCCGCGGCTACCTGACAAAATCTCCTGTGCGCGGACCTGCAGCCAAATACATTCGCAAGTTGAATTGGGCCTCGGCCTCTTTTGCATTTTTCGCGGATATGGCCATGGGATTGTACGGGGGCAATCTAAAACGCAAGGGAAAGCTGACGGGCCGGTTCGGCGACATTTTCTCCTGGTTGTATTTGGCAACCGCCACACTGCGGCGCTTCGAAGCGGAGGGCCGACTAAAAGAGGATCTGCCGCTTTTGCACTGGAGCATGCAATATGCCTTGGCCCGGATTCAGGAAGCATTCGACCAAATGTTCCGCAACATGATTTTTCCGTTCCGCGGTCCCATTGCATGGTGGTCACGTTTGAACCCGCTCGGCAAACCACCATCGGATAAATTGGGAGCTCAGATTGCCCAAATTCTGCAAATCCCCGGCAAACAACGGGATGCCCTCACCAAAGGCATCTACCTGCCGGAGGACGTCGATGACGCCGTCGGACGTTTGGAGAATGCGTTTAAGCTAGTTTATGAAGCAGACTCAATTTTCAGAAAGATCCGCAAAGCCGTCCGTGCCAAACAACTCGAAAAGGACAAACCCGAAAACCTGATTTCGAAAGCCGTGGAGGCCGGAATCATCAGCAAAGAGGAAGCCGACCATCTGGCCAGGGCAGAAGAAGCGCGCAACGACGCCATCCAAGTGGATTCATTTCCGTTGAGTGAATTCCCGGTACCGCCGCAAGTGGAGAAGGAAGCAGAAACCGAAATCGAAGAGCCGGTTTTGAATTGACGATTAGCGCGAGGGGCGAGGAGCGTAGGGCGAAGAGCGTAGAGCGTAGGGCGTGGAGCGAGGAGCGAAGAGCGCAGGGCGTAGAGCGGTCAATCACTATCCGGAGACGTTTTCGGGAGAAGCACGAAACTGTTTCAATACCTGCACTCGGCGATATTCGAAAATTCGCTCCAAGCGCGGTTTGACAAACAAGCGGTCGATGAAAGGAGAGAGAATTCCACCCGGCGTCAAATATTCCACGCGATCTTGCATCCAGGTGCCGCCATTGTGTTCCTCAAACGTGTGCGTGTGCGCCCAGAGTCGGTAAGGGCCTTCAATTTGCGTATCGACGAATCTAAAGGGCGGCTCCCAAACCGTAATCTCGGTTTTCCAGTCTATCCGCAGGCCATAGAGCTTGAGTTCGTAGTCAATGAATGTGCCTTGCTGCATTTCGATGGGCAGAGGTGTAACAATTCGAAAGTCCAACCAGGGCGGTGTTATCGCCTGGAGATTTTCTGCATCTTTGAAAAACTTAAACACGTCCTCTCTGGCAGCAGGCAGCCAGATTTCTTTTTCCAGTAAATCCGTGTTTTTCATCGCAACGTTCCAAACACCTAATTCACACTGAAACAGACATATTTGATCTTCTTATTGGCAGCTAAATGGCGCTTTTCGTATTTCGTGCGGATTTTCAACAGATCGTTGTTGTTCGGACTGCTGTACAAGTCCGTCAATGCTTTGTGGACAGTACAATTTTCTGATTCTAAGTTTTCGAGGGTAAAATTAAAAAGGCCATCGTGATCGGTTTTGAGATGCACCTGGCCGCCTGGCTTTAAAACCTTTGCATACGCAAGCAAAAAGCGAGCGGCGGTCAAACGTTTCTTGGCCTTCTTCTTTTTCGGATGCGGATCGGGAAACGTGATCCAAATTTCGTCCACCGCATTCTCAGCAAAATAATGCGCAATGTCCTGGATATCGATTCTGAGAAAGGCCACATTTGACAGGTTCCTTTCTAAAGCAATTTTTGCCCCCTTCCAAAGCCGAGCCCCTTTGGCGTCCACGCCCACGAAGTTCTTGTTCGGAAATTTCTCCGCCAGGCCAATGGTGTACTCACCCCAACCGCAAGCCAATTCGACAATGAGCGGACGGTCATTGTTGAAATAGTCACAATGCCACGACTTGGTTGCAACCTGGCCGTTCTGAAACACGTTCGGAAACGTTTCTAACTCTGCGAATTTTTTGAGTTTTTTTCTTGTCATGAATTACCCGGACAACTCAAGAATTGATGCTTCCAGAACATCTAAACGTGATTCAAAAGCATCAGTTCCTTTGGGTGAGGGTTCAGGTAGACCTGATCCTTGATGTACTGCACGTCAAACTTGTTGACGTAGTGCTTGATGAGGGTGATCGGGACAATCAGAGGTAAGAGACCCTGACGATATTCTTCAATGGTCTGCAGAAGCTCATGTCGGTCGCGATCATCGATGTCCTTTTTGAAGTACCCCAGGATGTGCTGCAACACATTGGTATGTTTTCGATGGGTGGATTTTCTGCGCAACGCTTCAAAGAAACGCGTGACATACTTCTCTTTGAGTTTCCGCGGCGGATACTTCTTGGCATCCGCTACGAGCCTTCCCAATTCACGCAGATGCTTTTCGCTGTGCGCCATCAGCAAAAACTTGTGCTGAGTATGAAACTGCACCAATGCATTGACTGAAAAGTTGCCGAGTGCAATCTTTTGCCAGCGGTAGTGACAGAAAACACGCACGATAAAGTTCTCACGCAGTTTGAGATCATTCAACCGGCCCTCCTCTTCTACCGGCAGCAGCGGCATGCGCTCCATCAGGGCGCGTGCAAAGATTCCCACGCCCTTTCGGTTTGGCATGCCAGATTCGTCATACACACGTACACGCTCCATGCCGCAACTGGGTGAATCCTTTTTTAGAATGTAGCCGTTCAAGTTCAGTTTCTGCAGTTCTTCAACTTTCCGGTCGGAATAGGAAACCATCTTCTCTGTGTGATCAATGTTGGATTTCCCGGTCACAAACCGAGGATTGCCGGCATCGCCCACCAGGCGCAACGATTCCCGGGGCGTGCCAAGACCGATATCCACTTCAGGACACACCGGAACCCACTCAAAGAAATCGGACAACGTGTGCAACACGTAATCGTTTTTCTTATGTCCGCCATCGAAGCGAACATTTTCGCCAAGCAGGCACGTGCTTACGCCAACGCGGATTTTTTCCTGGTCAAGTTCCATTTTCTTGTTTTCGTCCTTATTTCGCCAGGTTAGTTCTGGTCTGCTCATCATTCCAAGTTCAGTTTCAAATCTACTCAAAAAATGACCTAAACTCAAGATGAAATAAACTCATACTTAGCTGGAACCAAAAAGACAAAATGATTAAAGTCAAAATAATGTCTATTGAGGCAAATATTCAATTCAAAACCATTTTCTATGATGCTTTTAAACCTCAGCTGAAGTTTTTAATAGTTTTGCCCAAAATCGTTTTGCTTATGTACTCTTGAGTTCAACCTTTTGAATGTCAATTTTGACGGCATTTTTGTCCGGCACGATGTTCGAACCAAACCGATTTGCATAAGTCTTGGTGAACTCGGCACCGAACAAGAAAATCTGTGCTGAATAAAATGCCCACAGCATGACGATCACCAAAGAACTGGCTGCGCCAAATGTTGACGCAATGTCGCTGCGTCCAAGATAAAAGCCGATGGCCAATTTACCAATGGTAAAAAGTAAAGAAATGAACGCCGAACCCACCCAGATGTCTTTCCATCTTATTTTGGCATTTGGCAGGATTCTGAAAATCAAAGCGAACAACACCGTAATCACGGCAAACGAGATAAAGAAATCCAGGACATTCACGATCTTGTTCAATCCGGGAAACATCTCTCCCAAGAAACCGCTAAACGCGGACAGCACGGTGCTAATCGTCAAAGAAACCACCAGAAGGAAGCCAATTCCCAGGACCATGCTGAAGGAGAGAAACCGTGCTTTGACAAAGCCTTTTATGGTGCCGATGGGCTTTTCTTCGATGCGCCAGATGGTGTTGATGGCTTCGCGCAACTGCACGAAAACGGCTGATGCACCAAAAAGTAACGTTCCGATTCCAAAGATACCTGCAGCGAGAT
>JAABYK010000473.1:0-1634 GCA_011775825.1 Candidatus Zhuqueibacterota bacterium
CAGGCAATACTCGACCTGGTAGGGGCACCCATTCCATATCTGGTGGCGGTACTCTTAACCTCGCTTCTTGAGCGTCAGCGCGCAACCAAAACGAAGATCTCAAAAAAGATGGTTCTAAGGTCGTTTCAGGAAGACTTGCTCGGCGGAGCGGCCTCTTCATTCTTCATGCAATATCGGTCGAGACTGGACCGTTACTATCCCGGATTGGAAGCGAGAGCGGCAAAGGCGATTCTCGGCAGCTTATCCAGAGCGGAAGGAGCCATGCGCAGGGATCAGATTTACCAGATCTACCTCAGGACAGGGAATGTTCAACCCAGCCCGAAAGCGCAAGAAAACTTCATGCAGCTTATGTACAAGCTCGACAACGACTTTTATGTTGTCGCGAAGAACGATAGCTATGAGTTCTTCAGTCGGGTCATCAAATTGTGGTGGAAGTCTCATTACGGATTTCAAGGAGTCTAAGCCCATGTCTCGACTGATTCATTTATATCGACCTCAACGGACTGCGCCCGAAGACCTGGAGAACATACTCGTCGCCAGAGAACCACTCCTCCAGGAGATCTTAGATCGATTAACAAAATGGGAGTCGGGAGCTTCGCGTCAACATCATTTGATTATCGGACCGCGGGGCAGCGGCAAGACCAATCTAGTGAGATTAATCGAACATCGACTACGCAAAAGCAGCGAACTCAGCAAAGCATGGCGTACGGTTTCACTATCAGAAGAAGGATACCGCGTCACCACCGTAGCCGATTTATTGCTTGAAACGCTTAGAATCCTGGCGGAAGACACTAAGGATTCGGAATTAAACCGTTCGTACGAACAGGTAAAATTCGACAGCGACGACGCCAGGGTGATGGATTTATCGTTGGATGCACTAAGGAATTACAGCAAAAAACATGGCTGCGCCGTGCTGTTAATTTTGGAAAATGTCAATCGCCTGTTTGAGCGACCGAGAAGACAAAAATCGGTCTTGCATCACCTAAGAAAAATTCTGATAGAAGAAGACTGGTTAACCACTATCTGCACCTCTCCTACCTATCTAAATGCCGTCACCAGGCCGGAAGAACCGTTGTTTGAATTTTTTCAGGTCCATGTTCTGCCTGAATTGACGCCCGATGAACAATTTGAACTGTTGCAAAAATTAGCCATCCTTGAGAATAACGTTGACTTTGAAAAGAATCTCCCGAACCTCCGCTCACAATTGCGAGCGCTGTATCACTTTACGGGCGGCAATCCGAGATTGACCATCATGCTGTTTGATCTGGTCGCCAATCAAAACATTACCGATGTAAAAACCGAGTTAGATCGACTTTTGGACCAGCTCACGCCGTTCTATCAGGATCGTATGAAAGACCTCCCTGACCAGGAAGCCAAACTCATCGAAACTATGGCTTTGCTGCCGGAAGGGTGCACGCCGACGGAACTGGCCAAGGAATCGCGCATGCAGCCGAAAATCGTAAGGGCGCTCATGACGCGGCTGGAGAAGGCCGGCTATATTCGTCGTGAGCAGCGTCGAAAGAAACGCACGGTCTACATTATCCCGGAGCGCTTTTTCCGCATCTGGCACCAGATGAATCACTCGCGACAGGCAAGGGGGCGCATCCAGTACCTGCTGGAGTTCTTTTCAAATT
>JAABYK010000473.1:1737-2042 GCA_011775825.1 Candidatus Zhuqueibacterota bacterium
GAAGGCAGCGAAAGATACGAAAGAGAATTCGAGCGACTGCAACAACTGATTAGTGTTTCTAATGGCGATTTTCTACAACAAGAATTGCAGAAGCTCGATCGTGAATATCAATCGGATGGCGAGTACTTTCTGCACAAAGGTTACTTTCTTGCCGATGAATTGGGTCGACATGAGGAGGCCTTAGAGGCGTTCCAGCAGGCAGTGGATATAACGCCGGCTGATCCTTTTGCGGTGTTCAACCAGGCCATCGCACTTGATAAACTTGGGAAAAAATCTGAAGCGCAAGTGACTTACAAACGAACGGC
>JAABYK010000473.1:2130-3610 GCA_011775825.1 Candidatus Zhuqueibacterota bacterium
CACGACTCAAATTCTCATGTGGTGAGGATGTCTGCATATCTAATCGGACGCATGGGAGACTCGGTGGTTGTAGATGATTTAAAATCCGTTCTTGAGTGTTCCGCCGAGCCATGGCGCCGTCAACACTGCGCTACGGCTTTAGGAATCTTGAGAGCCCATCAAGCTCTGGATGTATTATTGAAATGTCTACGTGATAAAGCCAACAACGTCCGTGGCAGTGCAGCCACCGCCCTGGGACGAATCGGTTCCGAGAAAGCCGTGAGACAGTTGATTCAAGCCCTTGAAGATGAAGCCAACAATGTTCGCGGCGGTGCGGCTACCGCCCTGGGACGAATCGCCTCAGAAAAAGCAGTGAAGCCATTGATCCAAGTTCTTCAGGATGAGGATTGGATTAATCGTGCAAGTGCAGCCACCGCCCTGGGGCGAATCGGCTCAGAGCAAGCGGTGGAGCCGTTGATTCAAGCCCTTCAGGTTGAAGCCAACGATGTTCGCGGCAGTGCGGCTACCGCCCTGGGACGAATCGCCTCCGAAAAAGCAGTGGAGCCATTGATCCAAGTTCTTCAGGATGAGGATTGGATTACTCGCGCCAGCGCAGCCACCGCCCTCGGGCGAATCGGTTCAGAGCAAGCGGTGGAGGCGTTGATTCAAGCCCTCCAGGATGAAGCCAACGATGTTCGCGGCAGTGCGGCCACTGCCCTGGGACAAATCGGTCTGGAGCGAGCGGTGGAGCCACTGATTCAAGCGCTTAAGGATGAAGCCAACAACGTACGCGGTAGTGCAGCCACCGCCCTGGGACAAATCGCCTCAGAAAAAGCGGTGGAGCCGTTGATTCAAACGCTTAAAGATGAAGCCTACGATGTTCGGGGCAGTGCGGCCACTGCCCTGGGGCGAATCGCCTCAGAAAAAGCAGTGGAGCCGTTGATCAAAGCCCTTGAGGTTAAAGCCAACAATGTTCGCGGCAGTGCTCTGACAGCCCTGGGTAGGATTGCTTCGGAAAAACCAGTTCCCGGTTTAACCAGAGTGGTCGCCAGCCTTTTACAACACCTCAACGAAGAACCAAAAGAGCAGATGGAAGCCGTATTAACAACTTTATTGCGGGCGAGCTTTCGCTCCGGCAACCTGAACATGATCTCAGATGTGGTTCAAATCGTTGTTAGGTCTAATTTGGGTGACGAGGGGTTCTACCAACCCTATGTAATTGCCATGAACTATTTGCAGGCAGACCGTGACCCGGCCATACTTGAACGCCAGCACCCTGAAATGAGAGAGGCAGTTGAACTCCTTGTGGATGCTTTTGACAGTGGCAATTCAGGCTGAGGCGGAACCCTTAAACGATAACCTGACGCCTGCACCTTTCGTTTACTTCCACAGCACAGTTAAAAACTGAGAGTGTGGCCCTAAAGAACGGTCATATAACTGCGACCAAACGAGACTCCACAATTCGGGTCGGTGGCATTATTTTGACCAAAATTATTTTGCC
>JAABYK010000263.1:0-1031 GCA_011775825.1 Candidatus Zhuqueibacterota bacterium
AGAATTGCAGTGACCAAGACGTCGACCATCAATCTTTCCAGACCTCGGGATTTACCAAATTAGTCGGTCGTTTTCCCCGAAGACCGTCGACCAGATTTTGCGCGGCCATGGTGGCCATCTTGGTCCGCGTTTCAATGGTTGCGCTGGCAATATGCGGTGTTATGGTCACATTTTCGAGATGGATGAGCTCCGGATGAATCTTGGGCTCCTCTTCAAACACGTCGATCCCGGCACCCGCGATTTCACCCTCTTTCAAAGCGCGAACCAGCGCCGCCTCGTCAACGACCGGCCCCCGCGATGTGTTGATCAAATAAGCGCTCTTTTTCATGAGCTTAAATGCGTTATCATCAAAAAGATGATGCGTGCTATCGAGCAACGGCACATGAACGCTGACAAAATCCGACTCCTTGAGGAGTTCTTCGAACGGGACTTTTCTTGCCCCTACTTCTTTTTCCAATGTCGAATTGGCGACCTGGTCGGAATAAAGGACGCGCATCCTGAATCCACGGGCTTTTTCTGCCACTGCACTGCCAATCCTTCCTGCCCCGACAATCCCGAGCGTTCGGTCTGTAATGTCGCCTCCTAAAAACATCATCGGTCCCCAACCGGTGAATTTTCCGGCGCGTGCAAACTTATCCGATTCCACGATGCGTCGAGCGCTGGCAAATAACAGAGCCCACGCGTGATCCGAGGTCGCCTCCGTCAAAACGCCCGGTGTATTCGTTACCATGATGCCACGTTTCGTTGCCGCCTCGACATCGATGTTATCGAAACCGACGGCGTGATTGGCAATGATCTTAAGTTGCTCACCGGCTGCATCCATCACGTCCCCATCAATTGTATCGGTCAAAAGCGGAAGCAAAGCATCGCGGCCCTTAACTTTCTCAAGGAGTTCATCCTGACTCAGGATGTGATCGTTGGTATTAATCTCCACATCGCCAATGTTCTTGCGTAGAATCTCCAAACCCGGCTCAGGAATGATGCGGGTCACGTAAACATTGAAGTCATCCTTTGCCATCTCGCCTCCCTTA
>JAABYK010000263.1:1096-1444 GCA_011775825.1 Candidatus Zhuqueibacterota bacterium
CAACTCCTCTCGATACCTGGATGTGTAATCGTCCCAATTCTCGGGGTTAAAATGAAATCTTTGCAGATCATAGCTGGGTCCCAACTCCTTTAGCCATTCATCGATGTGTGCTTCGTGAGTTTTCAATCCCTCAGGCCAAAATAGATCGATGAGAATCCGTCTGCCATCTTCCTTTGAACGCTTCGTATACGCGCTTTTTAATTTTATCATGTAGATGACTTTCTTTTATGAAGCTCCGGCTTCGGTCTCCTGACCCTCCAGGGGCAATCCGGCGTCTTGCCACGCCTCTTTGCCCCCCTTTAACAACAGCACGTTGGTGAATCCCAAATCCTGCAAAATCCGTGCGGC
>JAABYK010000263.1:1551-7083 GCA_011775825.1 Candidatus Zhuqueibacterota bacterium
AATTTCTGGGACGCCACTTCTTTGAGTTCAGCCAGCGGAATGTGAACCGCGCCGGCTATATGTCCGGCTTGAAAATCGTCAAGATTCGACACCTCGATCAGTTTAAAAATCTCACCATTGTCAATTTTCGCCTGCAATTGTTGCACGTCGATTTCGGAAACCATGTGCTTTAGTTGGTACAGGCGCTTTTCGGTTAATATGTCACGAACATCCATTGAAATTTGTGTTGTGGGTTCGTCTCCAGAAGTTTTGATTATTGAGCCGCCGAAATATAATAAAACGAAGGCTCTTGCGCAACAGGAAAGTACAAGTCGAAATATGAAATCTACCAACCTGACTGCATTTGTACAGCACTCAGGTAAGTAATACGAGTAATGATGAGCAGAGTATTAGTGCGACGATTAACAGACTGCGCATAAAAATCGCCGTCAGGGACGGCTTCTATCCACGCTTTAGGTTAGATGCGGTCCCTGACCGCGGATACTTTGGCCCTTCCTCACCGCAATCTGAGTTATGACTCAGGACAAGAGAATTCACTTGTTTTGCGAAAGGATTTTGTTTACATTTTAGCCGTGAGTTTAGAACACATTAATCTGTGAAGCATGAAGAATCCTTTTCAGTATGGCGGCGTTGTTACTGGCGACGCTTTTTGCAATCGGGTGCAGGAATTGAACGACCTTATGCGGGCAATGGAAAACAGTGACAAGCTATTTGTCTATTCAGAACGCCGCTTCGGGAAAACATCCCTTATTCGACAAACCTTTGAAAAATTGCCACAGCAGGAATTTGTCAAAGCATACGTTGACCTCTGGCCAACTGACGCGGAAACTTCGTTTGTGACCACGGTTGCAAAGTCCATCGCAGAGTCCATGAGTACTACTACAGATAAGCTGCTGGAAACGGCAAAAACCCCGTTTAGCAGACTTTCGCCAACCGTCACCGTGGACGACGAAGGAAAGCCTCGAATGACATTTGGGATCAACAAAGATTTTGATCTTGAGATAGAACTGGAACAAGTTCTATCCGTGCCCGCCAAGCTAGCTGACAAAAGCAAAAAAAATGTGGTTGTGGTCTTTGACGAATTCCAACAAATTCTTGAATATGGCAACGATACCGTCGAACGACGTCTACGAAGCATCATTCAGAATCAAATAGATGTCTCATACATTTTCCTCGGCAGTAGAAAACATTTGATCCAAAAAATGTTTTTGGACAAATCCCGCCCTCTGTACCGGGCTGGCGGGCACTATCCAATTGGACCGATTGCAGTCAAACATTGGTTCCCCTTTTTGAAGAAAAAATTCCTCGATTCAGACCGACTCATTCAAGATACCCAGATTCAAAAGATCTGCGAGTTAACGGAAGGGCACCCCTTCTATACGCAACATCTCCGTCATGCACTCTGGGAATTGTGTGAACCGGCAACTCCGGTCACGGAGGAGATGATCAATTCTGCCTTAGACATATTACTTGAGCGAGAAAGTTATGCCTACACAAATCTGTGGGAGTCATTAGCAAAAAACCAGCGGCGATTTTTGAAAGGCCTGGCCAGTGAGCCTGTGGGAGTAAAACCATTTGCAGCAGACTTTGTGAGTCGATTTGAGTTAGGATCGGCTTCAAATGCACAACGCGCCGCCGAAGCCCTTTTAGAAAAAGATGTAATTGACAGAGAAAATGCTTCATTTGTCATCGTTGACCGGTTCTTTCGCATTTGGATTCAAAAGACGCACCTGGTATGAAACAGAACATGGCTTTCTTGAATTGTTCAGCTCCCCGACCAGGCTAACTGATCGAGGTTGCTTTCGGCCTTTTGAAAACCCATCGCAATCGAGACGATTGCGGTTACAATTACGCATCGTGCGTAACGCAAAATGCGTAATTTGAAAACGTAAGTCGAGTATGTTTAATTAAAACAAATGGATAGTGAAAATGCAATGTTACAAGTGTCAAAGTACGATAGAGCTTGATGGTCAGCCAGGACGAAGCGAAACCTGTTCCAAATGCTCCGCCTACTTACATTGCTGTTTGAACTGTACGTTCTATGATCCGAATGCGCACAATCAGTGTCGTGAACCCCAGGCAGAATGGGTGAAAGACAAAGAGATGGCCAACTTTTGTGATTTCTTTGAAGCGGCCGCTAGCTCAACATCTCCAGATACATCTCGCAAGGACGAGGCTCTTAAAAAGCTTAATGATTTATTCAAAAAGAAATGAGGCGTGTGTTTTTGGGGGGCTATGCGTTATGTCCCACTTCTGGGAAACGACTCGCACTGGCGTCATGACAAATTTATCCTAATCCATTGGTATGCAGAGGTTGTCCAAAAAGTCTCTAATATACGAGCGAAGTCGAAGGGTAATCTAAGTTCTGAAAAAAATCATGCTTCGACTCTGAAGGAATCGCTCGATTCCGACTGTTTGGACAACCCTATAGAGAAAGAACAGACTGTTACTTGTAGCGTATAAGAAACGGAGATCCTCTATGCGGAGAAAAGAAATCACCATTCGCCTTACTCCTGACGCTGCCAATATTTACAAATCAGCTTCCGAGCAAGAGAAGCATAAGTTGGATTCGCTACGGAGTCTAAGGCTAAGTGAGGCAAAAGGACCGAGTCGCTCTCTGAGGGCTGATTCAAGAATAACTTCACATTTTTGTACGCGATCATGATTCAGGATAAATTTAGTAAATTTCAAACAGCAGATAACGCACTCTGTTTAGAAAATCTAATGACAAATGGCCTCATGACAAACATATCTGTCTTTAAATTATTTTAATAATTTTGTTGACAAATTAACCAGCCTTTGTTATATTTGTTTATCTCTCTGAGATCAATTTCATTTCACTTCAGGAGGAAGTGAGTGTAATGGGAACAAAACGGGGAACCAACTATTCAATATGTCCTGTCCTTATCATCGAGCCTGAGCCCAAGTCTGATAATCACCCCATCTTAGGAAATCAAGCCTGAGATAGCCCAGACTAAGACCCCGGCATTCTACCAATTCTGACCCTTCGATTTCGATATGGTATCGCGGTTATGGGTAGGTGTTGGGGGCGATACTAAATGGACGTTCCCGCCTTGACTTTATTCAAGTGTCTCTAAACACTTAGGGGTAGATGAAACCATGCATCTTCGACCCGTGAAGGTTCCTATTGACCTGGATAGGGTATGCGGGAAAGCACCATGCGACGGATTCTAATGTACACCCATGACACCATGGGGCTCAGCCACACATGGCGGATGCTGTACATAGCGTCTTGCTTGGCTGGTCGTATGCAGGACGTCTCCATCCTGCTTTTGACCGATCTTTCCATTGTCGGCCGCTTGAAATTTCCAATCAATGTTGACTATGTACATTTGCCGGGTATCGTGCTCGGCGACAATCAGCAATATTGCGCTCGCAATTTGAACGTCGAACTAAAAAAAGTCCGCGCGATTACGCTTCCCGACCTTGAGCTGGTAGATAATGGCGGAATCGAAGCCTTTGGGGGAGAAGATGAGCGCAGGCCTATGGGAATTGCCTTATACAAAAGACCAAAAGATGGCGAAATTTTTGTCATTGTTAGCAGGAAGAAAGGGCCTTCAGGACGTTATTTATGGCAATACCGCTTGCAAGACGAAGGTTCCGGCACAATCAGGTTAACGAGAGTGCGGGAATTTGGCGAATGGAGCGGTGAGGGGGAAATAGAAGCCGTTGCGGTGGATGACGCGTTAGGTTACGTATATTATTCCGATGAGCAGTTTGGGATCAGAAAATACCACGCCGATCCGGATGCGGCTAATTCAAACAAAGAGTTAGCTGTGTTTGGCACCGAGGGGTTTGCCGAAGATCGGGAAGGGATTTCTATATACGCAATAAATGATGGGACCGGATATATTATTGTCTCTGATCAACAAGCCAATGAATTTCGTATTTACACAAGGGAAGGTGCGCCAGACAACCCGCATAATCATAAACTGGTCAAAATCGTCAATTTAGCTACCAAATCAAGTGACGGCTCGGAGATTACCAATTCGGTACTAAATAACGTATTTTCAGCCGGCCTTTTTGTAGCCATGTCAGATGACAAAACCTTTCATTTTTATGCATGGCCGGCTATTGCCGGAAATGATTTGATTGTCGCTCCAAACGGAGTACGTTAAGGAACAGAAACGGACTAACTAATCGCAGTGATGACAAACACAAATCGGTGGTCTCAACTTTTTAATATCATATCATATTAAACAAAATTAAACAATTTAAACAAGTAACCCTCGCATATATTAACGGAGGTAAGTGCAGGTATAATGCACAACATTTAGGTGATTCATGGCTCCCAGCAAGTAAATCTTAACCAAGCTAGGGAAAAATCAGAAGTGAAACACCTGATCAAGTTGCTGGGGGCACGAATTATAAGCAGATTGCGGACTAAATGGCGTAAGGATGAACCCCTCGGCCGTTTTAGGGCTCAAGTTCTTTTTCAGCGTATACCGTTGAAGAAAAAACGGGACAAAGAGACCTCCTGGGAGGCGATTACAGAAGAAAGCCGTCTTACCATTATTTTTGACGGAGTGATTTTGCAGCAAGAAGCAGAAATCATGCAGAATCTAGTTCATGGAATTCTCAAGACCGGGGGCTACAGAATCATGATGGATCTTTCAAAGGTGCCAGTGATCAGTAAACGGGGTATTGACGCCTTAATGACGATACGTAAGCAGTCCCAAATACAAGGTTGTAAAGTGGAAATAAAGCGCATCCATCCCGTGGTGCGCTTGACCCTCGAGGAGCAAGGATTGGATAAATTCTTCAACTTGTGAAAGTAAAATTGGTCTTCCGCTCAATGTTTTGATTCCTCCGCGATTAAAGAAAAACTTTTTTCAATTCATTCGCTTCTTGTATCAGCGGTTTGCAGCCGGTTCGTTTCATGGATCAATCTCAGCCAAACTTTCCTTTGCTTCTTTTTGACTTGTTTTGATTCTCATCAAGAAGTCCTTTTTACTTAACGCGTCATTCGGCTCTCGATAATTGACGCTATTCAACCGAACCTGGTTTCTCTATTCATTAGTCAAAGATCAGCCTTCTTTTTGATTTTTCCCCCAGCTTCTTTCAGCAACAAATCAAGAGGAATCTCCGGTTGAACTTCCAACTCCCAGATATCGCGAAATTTTGATCTAATGGCTGCATCACCGCCATACAGTATTAATCTTTGACTTTTTGGGTCATAAATAGCGTCGTGATCAATCCGTGGCTGCGGCCCAGGTGTGATGTTCATCCAGGCATCTGCGGTTAGATCAAATGCCCAGACGTCATTAAGATATCCTTCGTCACCAAAACCTCCCTGGATGATAAACCAGTTTCTCGCTGAATCGTAAACTCCCACCGCATGACGTCGCTTTGGAGGGTATGATTTTTTCGTTTTAATTTGCTTCCATTCACCTTGTTCAAAATAAAACGCCCAGGTATCGTTCAGATATTCCTCTTTTATATCATCCCAGCCACCGTAAATAACCATACGATTTTCAACGCTATCATAAACTGTAACATGATCATATCGCT
>JAABYK010000263.1:7162-9534 GCA_011775825.1 Candidatus Zhuqueibacterota bacterium
TGCGTTTACCCTTGCTGTCGTAGATGGCGGTATGATCTTCTCTTATGGGAGCCGTCGAGTCGGTCAGATCAATCCACTGGTACGTTTTTAAATCAAAGGAGTAGGTGTTATTCCAGGTTGGACCGTCTTCCCCTCCGTAGAGAATCATACGATATCCTATCGGATCGTAAATAAGCGTATGGTCTTCGCTGGCCGGTGGTTGTTCGCTCGCTATCTCAACTTGCTGCCAACGATTCCGGGCGAGTTCAAAAGTCCACACGTCGTTGGTGTTTTTGTCATCATCACCTTTGCCACCAAACATAACAATGCGATGTCGGAGCGGGTCGTAAATCATGGCAAAGTCTTCGCCGGCTTTTGGCAATTTGCTAGCAGATTGAAGAGATGTGGTGCGATCAATCCAGTGAGCAAGACTCTGACCGCGGGGTGGCGGTTGGTCAAGCTTTGCGATTTTTGTTGGACCGGCGCATCCGAGTGTTGTAAGGAGAACAACAGAGAGCGTAGCGGCTCTGTACATGATAGGTTACCTCAGTTTTTGAGCGATAAACATCAGTCGGTGTATTCCCAAGAAAGAAGCCAAAGAACCTGAGACTTCGGAACAATATATAAAAAAATTACGTCTGGACAAAGTACTTTATCAGAAAGACTTGGTAAGTTATTAACCTGAATAATTCATGAATTGCAAACAGTTGCAAGCAAGCTTTGAGAAAAAGTATTGTTGAACAAGGTTATGGAGTAATGGAGCAATGGATTTTGGAACAGCCATCTGCCAATCCGAAGATGGTGATATAATGCCCATCATGACTCAAATCTTTGTTTTTGATGTAGTTAATTGGTTTTTGATTGACAACTAACTGTGAAATGTTAATAATGCCATAATGTTTATGTTGCCTTTAAGCGTTATCATGTTATCTTATTGTTGAGTTAGCCCCAAACAGAATCATGCAAGAAACAAGTAGAGAGGCCAAGCTCCGAAGGCTTACCGAGGATATCGTGAGGGGCGTCTGGATGAACAGTGAAAAACTAAGGAGTAGTCTTATGTCTTGTTCTAAGAAAAAACCTGGTTTATCGACTGCGGTCATCTTGCAAATGCTGATACTCCTGATTCTACTGACGCCGATTCTCGGTCAGGAAAAGCAGGACACCGCACAACAATTGCACCAGATCTTTGACGACTACTGGCAGTTTCTCCTGAAAGAAAATCCTCTCATGGCCACCGCGCGCGGCGATTTGCGCTACAACGACCGGCTGAGCGACGAGAGCGTTGCGGCATATGAAAGACGCAACCAAGCCCGTTTGAATTTTTTGACACGGATAGAAGAGATCGCTCGGGACCCGCTCTCAGAGGAAGACCAACTCAATTACGACTTGTTCAAAGGACAGTTGCAGTGGAACATTCAGGAGTTCAAATTTAAAACCTATCTGCAGCCGGTTCACCAACGCAGTGGCTTTCACTTGTCGCTGCCGGACATGCACGAAAGAATTCCTTTCCAAACGAAAAAGCATTACGAAGATTACCTCGCCCGATTGAAAGCAATTCCGGGTTTCATTTCTCAAATAATGGAACGGCTCAAGGACGGCGCACGCCAGGGCCGCACGCCGCCAAAGCACGTACTGCAGTCGGTACCGGAACAGATCCGGATCTTGACAAGCAAGCCGGTCGAACGATTTCCGCTATTCGAACCATTTCACTCGTTTCCGGATCATCTTTCTGGCCAGGAACAGGAAAAGCTGCGCGACCGGGGAAAGCATGTTTTGCAGACCGACGTGATCCAGGCATTCATGCGATTCAAAGAATTCTACGAGCAAGATTACATCCCCAAAGCAACCGAAGAGATTTCGGCATCTGAACGTTACCCGGACGGCGAAGCGTTCTACGCTTACCGTATCCGACGATTCACCACCACGGACATGGCCGCCCAGGACATTCATGATTTGGGCCTGAAGGAAGTGTCTCGAATCAAGAATCGCATGCAGGAAATTATCGATGAAAGTGGCTTTGAGGGCAGCTTTCAGGAATTCATCGAGCTCTTGCGGACAGATGAGCAATTCTATTACATGGACCCGGAAGATCTCTTAATGGGTTATCGAGATATCTGCAAGAGAATGGATGCCGCTTTGCCGAAGTTATTTGGCAAATTGCCGCGTGCGCCGTATGGTGTGCGGGCGGTACCGGAATACGCGGCACCGCAAGCCACCACCGCTTATTACAGTCGTCCCTCTCCAGATGGCAAACGACCGGGCTGGTTTTATGCCAATACCTACGATTTGAAAAGTCGTCCGAAATACGAGATGGAAGCCCTGTCCTTGCACGAAGCCGTACCCGGACATCATTTGCAAATCGCTCTGCAGCAGGAGCTGGAAAACGTGCCGGA
>JAABYK010000263.1:9569-10875 GCA_011775825.1 Candidatus Zhuqueibacterota bacterium
AATTTGGTGCGCTCTCTTACGAAATGTGGCGAGCTTTGCGCCTCGTTGTGGACACGGGCATGCACGCATTTGGCTGGAGCCGTCAACGGGCCATCGATTTTATGCTGGAGAATTCCGCCTTGACCAAAACCAACGTCGTCAATGAGGTGGACCGCTACATTGCCTGGCCGGGGCAAGCGTTGGCCTATAAAATTGGCCAACTAAAAATTCGAGAGTTGCGCACACAAGCTGAAAAAGCACTCGGAGAAACGTGCGATGTTCGAGCGTTTCACGATCTGATCTTGAGTGCAGGCGCCATTCCGCTCGATATTTTGGAGCGCCGGGTTCAGTCCTGGATTGAAGAGATGAGAAAAAGTTGATTCCAACAAATCCACATTACAAAAAGAAACCACCCTTTTTCAATTTGGAAAAATTCCACAGTTTAGAACGATTTTTTCCATTCAAGAGAACCTTGCCGCCTACAAATTCCTTTATCGTAAGAGATCCGTAAGAGATAGTTTCTTAAAGATCTTATAAACGACTCTTGCTTTGAAATTCTCATGGCTGACGGGATGTTTCTTGTAAAAAAACTTTTCGCAATCCAGCACGGAACCATGGCATCTTAATTAATTAGAGCTGGAGTCATGAACTCGCTTAAAAATAGGTACGCTACAGCAATACACAGGTTTAACATAACATCAAAAACAACGCCATTTTTTGCGCACTTCTTTTAACAAATTGCTTGACAATTTAAACAAATATTGCTATCGTTAAATCATCCTTTCCGATTTACTCTTCAGTTTAAATACTATTCGTAGCTTAGGGAGGAAGAATTATCTGAAGAAGTTTTTAATCTCTTGTCGATATAAATCGCTTTTAATCAATAGTAGTCTCAAATTTGCTCCCCCAATCCTAATATTGTACTTTCTGAATATGTCGAACTTGGTTAAAATTTCAATAATGAAGTCGCAGATAGTAAATTTTTATCCCCCTGCATCCATATTATACGAACCTGAAACATTAAGGAGGAGGCTATGAATCGATACCTTTCACGTTCCCCTCGTCTTGTTTTAACGTTGTTGATTGTTCTTGCTCTTTCTGTTGGTTTCTGGATAAGCTGTGGTGAGAATTTCCAGTCACCAAGTAGTTCGCAAGAGTCTCAAGAGGTTGTTCTGAATCCATCGGACCCACAGGTTCAAGCCGTGATGGAAATCCAAGATCGACACACACCAGAATTGATGAAACAACCTGGGATTATCGGGACCGGGACCGGTATGACTGAGGATGGCAAACCGGCAGTTGTGGTTTTTGCTAAGAACGATGTGTT
>JAABYK010000185.1:0-284 GCA_011775825.1 Candidatus Zhuqueibacterota bacterium
CCATTTGGTACGAAAATCTTAATAATTTTAAATAGATAGATAATATTCTCTCCCATTTAATCACTCTTTCAAGCTGCGGCTGAGGTGGGGAGATTTTCCTGGAAATTTTCACTTGGCATACGATTTGCTCAAGAGATTGCGATTTCCCAAACAAAATTACGGCATTCTTGTTGTTGAGCGGGTGATTCAATCAGTATGTCCTAAGGTAAGTTATGAACTTCAAGTTACGAGGTAGGTTTTAAGATGTCGGTAACAACTGTCGATAAGCATGTTGATGAACAGTA
>JAABYK010000185.1:313-13349 GCA_011775825.1 Candidatus Zhuqueibacterota bacterium
ACAAATCGGACAGTACCGAATGGAGTAAGAATCTCGGATTCGACTTTCATTATCCTCTGGTCAGCCGAAGCCCTAAAATCAAAGAGATTTTCAAGTTAATCAAGAAAGTAGCGAAAAGTAACGCGACCATTCTCATTCATGGGGAAACGGGCACTGGCAAAGAACTCATCGCGAGCCTTATTCAGTTTATCAGTCACCGTTCTGATAAGCCGTTTGTCAAAGTTAATTGCGCAGCCCTTCCGGAGAGTCTTCTGGAAAGTGAACTGTTCGGTCACGAAAAGGGCGCATTCACCGGAGCAATTCAAACACGTATCGGTAAATTCGAACAGGCTGATGGTGGGACCATCTTTTTGGATGAAATCGGTGACATGCATTTGACTACACAAGCAAAAATTTTGCGCGTTCTTCAGGATCAGACATTTTCCAGGATCGGCGGGAATGGTGAAATCACGGTGGATGCTCGGATCATCGCTGCCACAAACAAAGATTTGCTCGAGGAGATCGAGCGGGAAAATTTCCGGGCAGATTTGTATTACCGGCTCAATGTGGTCACACTGAACGTGCCACCCTTGCGCAATCGTCGGGAGGACATCTTGCTTATTGCGGATTATTTTCGCATAAAATTCTCACAAGAAGTTAGAAAAGACGTGACCGGATTCTCTGACGAGACAAAAGCGCTTTTACAGAACCATTCCTGGCGGGGGAACATCCGGGAGCTGAAGAACTTGATTGAGCGCTCAGTTTTGGTGGCAGATGAAGGAGAAATGATCACCGCTCGGGATTTGGCCATGACCGGTAAAGATTATTTCGCCGCTGGCGGTCGAGATCGGCGCAAGAATACCAATGGCGAACTCATTAGTTTCGATACGTTGGACTTGGAAACGATCGAAAAAGAAACGATCCTCAGAGCTCTGCAAGTAAGCGAATGGATACAAAAAGATGCGGCCAATCTCTTGGGGATCTCGCCGCGCGCGCTCAATTACAAAATTAATCAATACGATATCACACATCCCACCTGGAAAAAGAATACATCACCCTCCAACATCAGACCGGGCGTTCTGACTTAGGTTCGTTGTTTGCACATCAGCCTCCGGAGCTATTATCCTTTAGATTTGGTCAACTATTATTTGTCTTGTGTCAGCCCCCCGGAGGCTGCGTTTGTCGTGCGGCCGCCAGGCCATAAATCATTTCTCAGCACCGAGGGTTGAACCCCATCGAACTCAATCAAGCCTGGGGCACCGCCCCGATTCCATTTTATACTTCTGTGCCAGACGAAGTCACTCTCTCCGAAACCGATCATCTCGTTTTCAGCCAATCATTTAAAGGCAAATAATTTTGGGAAAACAATTAAGATCCCCATGGTAAATGGTTTACGTTCCAGTTGCCTGTAGCTCTTGTCATAAGCTCTGCAACCATTATGGATAAAATCATTTTGCCCTTATTTGTATTGCCATAATTGATCTCAACGATTGTTAGAAACGCGAACTTTTCCGACAGTTAAATACGAATGACCAGTTGGGATTTTTGAGGCTCGCTTGCGCAGAATCCCTCTAAACCCCTCCTTACCAAGGGGGACGAATGGGGGTTAAGTTCCGACGCGACATTAAGTTAGGGGGATTTATTATATTCTTAAGTGGTTATCCCCATTTAAAGTAACAAAAAATGGTTGCAGGGCTTTTCGAAAACGCTCGCGGTCCGCCGGGTTAGGCGTCGCGAACAATCACATTCAGCCTGACGGGATTACGTAAATGAATTACCGACCCGTAATTATTGTTGAAAAGAGCTAACCTCTACGATTAAATTGAAACAGCTTAAAGGATTGTAAAATAAACATTTAAAAACATATTAGAATGATGGCATATGCTTTGCCAATACGGAAACCAAAGATTTGAACCGAAAGCAAAAGGAGACTTGGATGATGCGTATGTCAAGAATGATATTGAACGTTGTCTGCTTGATTTTTCTATTCCCCTTCCTGATCATTTCGAGCAGTGCTGTTCTTGCCGGTCAGGCCACGGTCAGTTGGGACCCGAATACTGAAAGTGACTTGAGCGGGTACAAAATCTACTTTGGCAAACAACCTGACCGCAATTACGATGATGTGATCGACGTTGGAAATGTGACTTCGTTTAGTGTCAGCAATCTCGAAGACGGTCGCACATACTACTTTGCCGTAACTGCCTATGATTTTTCCGGAAATGAAAGTGTGTTTTCAGAGGAAGTCAGTGCCGACATCGGCGGCGGAGGGGGTGGAGATCAAGGCGACGATCCGCAGGATAATACTCCTCCGCAGTTGGTGAATGTCACTCCGATGGGTGAGACCCAGATCGATGTTATTTTTTCAGAACCCCTTGATAAGAATTCTGCAGAGAACGCATCCCATTACTTCATAAATAATGGGGTTCAAGTCATTGGGGCAGTTTTGGATGGGAACGGTACCGTTGTACATCTATTGACAACCGAGCATGAAATTGGAAGAAGTTATTCTTTGGAAGTGAAAAATGTCAAAGATCAGACTGGCAATGAAATCTCGTCCGGAGCTTCGAAGGACTACAAGCTTCCCGATCCCTCGAATCAGGATACCACACCTCCCGAATTGATATATGCGGCGGTGGTAGACAGAACACACATCGATGTGATTTTTAGCGAGGCAGTACACAAGGGTTCTGCCGAAAACAAGAATAATTATGACATAAACAATGGCGTGGAAGTTAGTCAGGCCGAGCTCAACGAAAATGAATCCATTGTGCGGCTCACAACCTCTGAGCACGAGCCCGGTCGCAGTTACACTTTATCGGTGAGAAATGTGCGCGACCGGGCGGGGAATGAAGTGGCGTCGAACAGCAAGTACTCGTATGACATTGAGTCATCCGGTCAGGAAGAAGATAACGAAGACGACAATCGTGACACCTCGCCTCCGGCCGTCGTCTCAGTCGATTTTCAAGGCATTACTCAAATTGATGTCACATTCAGTGAGCCGGTTGATAGGGCCAGCGCGGAAAATAAAGGCAATTACTCCATCAACAGAGGTGTTGAGATCAAAGGCGCCATCCTCGATGCCAACTCGAAAACCGTTCACCTGATCACCTCTGCCCATCAGAGCGGGGGGGAATATACTCTTACTGTGAAAAACATTCGAGATGCGGAAGGGAACGAGATGCCGGCGAATAATGAGATGACCTACTCAAACGAATCGTCAGGTGATAACTCGAATGATAATAATGATGATGATGGCAGCGACCCGCCGCAAACGACGCCGAGCACCTTCAGTCTCTTTCAAAACTATCCGAATCCCTTTAATCCCGAGACTGAGATTCGATTCTACCTGGAAAGGGGTAGACGCGTTGAACTGAAAGTCTACAATCCCATCGGGCAGTTGATCAAAACACTCGTCAAAGATAAGCTGAGTCCCGGTTTTCATTCGGTGGTTTGGGATGGCACAAACAACGACGGAAATCAAGTGCCAAGCGGCGTTTACATCTACACACTCGAAGTCAGCCGTGAGGTTCAAAAAGGCAATCTCCTCGTGAATGTCTCACTGGAGCGCAGGGTCAAGAAAATGACGCTCATCCGCTAATCCAGAATTTCTTCCTCCCTCGTAGATCGGCCGGGAAGAGTCATTATTTCTTCTTCCCGGCCTTATTTGTTTTAATTATGAAATATATATTGACTAAGAAATATTTATTTTTTATCTTTCACTATGATAAGGGATTATGTATATTAAATTTGGATAGTAATGGACAAGAAGTTACTCGGTGTCCCCCTCCTGTTGTTTTTCTTCTGTACGTCACATCAAGGATTTTCTCAGGTATTTGAAAGAGTTCCAAACGATTCCTCAAAATCTCGATCTGCTTACCCCTTTGATGGCACCTCGTCACGCAGCCAAACCGAGCCGTTCCAGAATCACTTCGATCGTGCCGCGACCCCTGCGGACGAAGAAAATACAGCCGTTAAGAACGGAGCAGGCGAGTTGCCCTTTTTTGGCATCGATTTGTTCAACAAAGACATGGGAGGGTACCGGGAAAAAAGTTCAGAAGTGTACGTTTTGCCTCCTGATTATAGATTGGGACCCGGCGACAAGTTGGGCATTTTCTTGCTGGGCAAGGTTCAGGAGAACCGCGAAGTCATGGTCAATGTTGAAGGCAAGATTTTCGTGCCGCCTGTGGGAGTCGTCGATGTGTGGGGACTGAGTATTGAGGAATTTAAGAATCTCCTCTCGAAAAAACTCGCCAGGTACTACGATAATTACAGTCTCGATGTCATGATCCTGCAGCCGAAGAATGTGATGGTTGCCGTGGTTGGTGAGGTTGAGCGGCCCGGGAAATATGTTCTAAGCGCCATGAACACCGTACTGGATGCCATCATCCTTGCCGGCGGACCCACTGATAAAGGTTCCATCAGAGACATTCAGCTTGTCCGAGAACAACGGTTGTATGCTTCAGTTGATTTGTATGAATTCTTGATGAGTGGGAACAATGAGTACGATGCCTTTCTTGAGGCTGGCGACCGCATCTACGTGCCGCTGCTACACAACAAAGTCAGCATTTCAGGAGAGGTCAAACGTCCGTCCATGTTTGAGTTAAAACCGGGTCTGGATGAAACGCTTTTGGACTTGATCGAATTGGCTGGTGGATTCACCGAATACGCTTATGAAGACAAAATCGAAATCAGCCGCCTGCGAGAAAACGGCCAAAGAGAGCTCATGTATGTCGATTATCACAAAATCGCTGCCGACGACAGTTCGCAAAATCTGATTTTGAGAAATGCAGATCGGGTCCGGGTGTATTCCAAGCTTGAGCAGATTCATGAACGCAAGGTGGCCATTTTTGGTGAAATTCGGCGGCCTGGCGTTTACGATTTAGAAGACAATATGCATTTAAGCGATCTCATTTTAAAGGCCGGGAATTTAACCCGCAAAGCCTACACTTTAGAAGCGGAAGTGGCGAAGATCGATCCCGGAAAACCCACCAAATTTATCAAAGTAAATTTGTCCAAGTTTGGCAACGGCACCAACGGCAGCTCAGATATCCGGTTGGACGAGGACGATCAAGTGTTTATCCGGCAAATTCCGGAATGGGAGGTGGGCCTGACCGTAGAAGTAGAGGGGGAGGTTATGTTTCCGGGCAAGTATTCCATTGCCAAAGACAGTACCTACCTGAGCGAGATTCTACAAAAGGCAGGTGGTTTTACAGACGAAGCCTTTTTGCAAGAGGCGGTCGTCATCCGTCCGAGCACGCGTCTCAAATTTGATAAAGAGTTCGAACGTCTCAAAAAGATGCGGCGGGAAGAAATGTCCGATCTTGAATATCAATATTTAGTGATGCGGCAAAATACCGCCGATGTGAATCACATTGTCGTCGATTTTGAGAAGCTTGTCTACGAAAATGATCGAAGTCAGGACATCATTTTGGAGGACGGAGACGAGATCTTTGTTCCAAAGGCCCCGAAAGTGATCACGGTGACGGGTCGGGTGGCCAACCCCGGCGGCATCACATACGCTCCGGAGAGAGACATGGAATACTACTTAGTTAAGGCTGGCGGAGCCGCCTGGGATGCGAACTTAAAGAAAACCAAGATCATCAAAGTAACGGGTGAAGTGTTGGACGACGAAGATGTAGATAATTTTCAGCCCGGTGACATCATCTGGGTGCCCAGAAAATCGGACAAGAAACTCTGGCCCGTCGTTTTTCAATCCATCTCCGTCATAGCGCAGTTGGCTTCCATTTACCTCATCATCGATACTTCGATTAATCGCTAAAATGCATGGACGATTCCCGTAAAAACATCGAGAATTCGGAAGAAGAAATTGATTTGCTCGATTATCTGAATGTGATAATCAAGCGCCGGCGGATGATTGTTCGCAATGCGTTCGTGGCTGCGATTCTGATGGCATTGATCAGTCTGGTATTGCCGAAAACATACACTGCGACGACCACCCTTCTGCCTCCGGACGAGGGCGAGCAAAGTGCGCTGCGCAGTCTCCTTTCCAATCCGCCCGCTTCGTTCTTGAGTCTTCCGGGTGTGCCAGCCAGTTCTTCCGATATATTTGTCGAGATCCTAAAAAGCCGGTCCGTTGCTAAGCAAGTATTAAACAGAAAGTATGAGTATGACGGCAATGAAGCAAAGTTGATCGAGATTTGGGACATTGATAAACAGGGGGAGGCCATAGAAGAATTGCACTCTAAATCCAGAATATATGCCAATGAGCAGGGCATCGTGGAAATCTCCGTGGAGCTTAGTGAGCCGAAGCTTGCGGCGCAGGTGGCAAACGCGTTTGCTGAGGAATTGGACAGGGTGAATAAAGAAAAGAGCATTTCCAAGGCCAAAAACTCGCGTATTTATATCGAGGAGCAATTGAGAAAGACGGAACGCCATTTGAAGGAAGCCTCAGCCAAGTTGGCTAAATTTCAATCCAAATACAAAGCAGTGGATTTGGAAGAGCAGACGAAAGTCACCATCGAAAAGGCCGGCGAGATTAAAGGCACCATCCTCGCAAAAGAGGTCGAGCTGGAGGTCATGCTTCAGACCATGAAACCGGACAACCCGGTCGTGGTGCGGCGGCAGAAAGAATTGGAGGAGCTGAAGGAGCAGTTTGAGCACCTGCAGTTTGGCAACGCCGTGCCGTTTGAGGAACAGAAGGATTATTTCATCCCCTTTGCAGATGTCCCGGAAGTCGGGCAAAAACTGGCCGAATTGATTCGCGATGTGAAAGTGCAGGAAACGGTTTGGGAGTTATTGAACCAACAATATTACAGCGCCAAAATCCAGGAAGCGCGGGATACTCCTACTGTGCAAGTCCTGGATGAAGCTGTTCCCCCGGAAAAGCGTACCAAACCGAAGCGCAGGCTACTGGTGCTGGTAGCCACGGCGTTGGCCTTTATGAGCAGTGTTTTTTGGGCATTTGTTCTTGAATATACTGAGAACATAAGAAGTAGAGAAAACGAATTCGAGAAAGTCAACAACATTATCACGGAAGTTAAATCGGATTATCTGGAATTCAAGGAATGGCTGAACAATGCTCTAAACAGAATTAAGAAAAGGTAAGTGGTGAACGAAAACGGAAGAATTAGGTCATTCCGGTAATGTTTTGAGCCGGAATCTCCTGGTCTTAAGCACCGAGATTTCCGGCTTACACCATGCGGGGAATAACTCGATAAGTCTGTTTTCGTTCACTAAGTAGAAGGACTGTTTGCGAGGGAGTCCCGGTTGGGAAGATGTTTGGTGTTGCTCGTTTTGAGTTTGTCATCCTTAACACTCACGATTTCGCTGCACGCCTCAGAGTAAGTTCAACCAACGATCTGTTTAAAATCCTTGCACAAAAATTGCAACGTGTGCTTGTTTATGTCTGTAGCAAAGAAAAAAAATCGCGGATTTTTTGATCAAGGAGGAAGTGTGTTTGCTGTTGTTGCCAGAGTTCTGCTATACCTAACCGTCTGCGGTTTTCTCTCCCATTTGCAGGCACAATCCGTTTATGTGCCCTTGAATCATTGGTCGTATGATTTTGTTGAGCGCCTTGAGGCCAAAGGTGTGATCACCGGGGTCTTGAATGGTACGAAACCTTACTCCCGCGAAGAGATGGTCGAGTATTTGTTTCAGGTTGAAACAAAACTGAAAGAGGGCCTCACTTTGGGTTCAACGGAACAGCAGCAACTGGAGTTTCTCCGATTTGAATTCAAGGAGGAGTTTCAGCGCTTGACCGGTAAAAACGGACACACTTATATTACCAGGCTTCAGAAGATCAAGGAAAACAAAATATTCGGGAAAATCTTCCCCGGGTTTATTTACAAGAACCATCGCAATATTTTCCACATCCAAACCGATGACTTCAAAGTCTTCTTCGACCCCGTGTTTTCACACAAATGGTCTTATGCTGGAGTAGATTCTGTGAAGAGCACGGAACGGGTTTTGGAGCGGACTCACGGAGTCAGATTTTGGGGACAGCTTGGAACGCACGTCGGTTTCTACTTTGACGCTCGTGACACCAAAGAGTGGGGGACTCGGGCCTATCCAAACCGATTCGATATTTCGATGAACGGCCTCGGATTTGTGAACGGATATGGCACCCACATCTGGCATGACGAAACCGTGGCTTATATGGTCTTCAAATTGCCGCACATTCAAGTCACCCTTGGTAAGGATAGCAATTACTGGGGATCCGGATTTAACGGTGCGTTAAGCCTGTCCGACAACGCCACGTCGTACGATCAAATCAAACTGCAGGCTAAATTCTGGCGCTTGAAGTTTACCTATTTTTGGGGATTTCTGCGCACGTTTCCGGTGATTTTGGATGAAAGCGGGGGAACTCAGGACAAGAATATCGTGGCACATCGTTTGGAAATCGATGTCACCAAATGGCTGGACATCGGGTTGTACGAAACGGTCGTCTTTGGCAATCGTCGGCTCGAGTTGGCCTATCTCAATCCAATCAATTTTTACCGTTCCGCTGAGCACTTTGTTGGCGATAACGATAACGCTACCCTGGGTGCCGACGTTGATTTTCTGTTGATCCCGAATGTCAAACTCTACGGCGAGCTCTTCATTGATGATTTGTTTACGTCAAGATTGGGCACGGGCTGGTTTGGCAACAAAACGGCCTTCCTTGCCGGAGGTTTATGGGTCGACGCGTTCAAGGTTCCCAATTTGGACATGCGTTTGGAATATGCGCGCACGAGACCGTACGTTTACACCCATCAGAAAGCGATTAATACTTATTCACACTTTTCTACCGGCCTGGGGCATTGGATTGGTCCCAACGCCGAGGTTTTGAATTTGCGGTTGCAATATCGACTTTCGAAGAGTCTTTTCTTCGCACTTAACTTCGAGAGTTTTCGCCACGGAGCAAACGAATCGGATAGAAACGTAGGCGGCGATATCAATCGACCTTTCGAAACCGGGGACGAAGCGGAAATTAGCAGCCTCGACGGCATTCTGGAAAGTAGGAGCCGATTTGGCTTTGAAATCAGCTACGAACTTTTCCGAAATTTCTATTTTGATTTGAGCCTGAATACATCGACTTCAGATAACATCCTGTTGCCAACCGGTGTGCGAGGACCGGTAGACCGCAACCAGGTGTTGTTTAATTTGAGCTTGAATCGGTAGGGGTTTAAGGTATAGGGTATAGGGAAATAGGCAAATAAGGTTCTTTTTGTCAATTTACGGAGGAGAGGGAGATGAAGAGCTATGAATCTAAGTTTGAAGAAGATAATCTGAAAATAATGGAAGACGGGGGTGTTTATGATGTCAATAGAGATTTCATTACGTTAGAAGCTTGGCAGAATGCACGGGATGTGAAATTGTTCTTTCACAAGAAGGTGCTACCGAGACTACCGAGAGAAGAAAGATATAATTTGCTATCACAAATAAGACGCGCATCAATTAGTATTACAGCAAATATTGCAGAGGGATATGGACGGTTTCATTACCAGGAAGGTATTCAATTTTATCGAATTTCTCGCGGGTCGTTGTATGAGCTAAAAGACCATTTAATCACCTGTTTGGATTTACAATACATTGACACGAAAACATATGATGAGGGGAAACAACTTATCGAGCTTGCCCAAAAGAACCTCAACGGCTACATCAATTACGTTAAAAATAAAAACAAAATAGAATAATATGACGGCTTAGGTTATGCGGTATAGGATGCTTCCCTTATACCCTATACCCCTAAGTCCCTAAACCCAACAAATTAAGGAATAAACCATGCGCATCCCACAAGCAGACTTGAAAGCACAGTACGAAACCATTAAGGAGGAAGTGAATCAGGCCATCCTGAGTGTTGTGGAGAGCACGCAATTTGTCCGGGGCCAGGCGGTGAGAGAATTTGAAGACGCGTTTGCTCATTACTGCGACGCCGGGCATGCTGTTGGAGTGGGCAACGGTACCGATGCCTTGATGCTGGCCTTACGAGCTTTGGGAGTCGGGCAAGACGACGAAGTCATCACCGTGCCGTTTACGTTTACGGCCACCACCGAAGCCATCCACTGGGTTGGCGCTAAAATCGTCTTCGTGGACATCCAACCGGACACGTTCACTATGAATGTGGAGCAGCTTGAAGATCGCATCACCGAGAAAACACGGGCCATCATCCCCGTTCATTTGTACGGCCACCCGGTCGACATGGAGCCTGTCTTGAACATCGCCAAAAAATATGATTTGAAGGTGCTGGAAGACGGGGCGCAAGCTCATGGCGCTTTGTACAAAGACAAACGGGTTGGCTCCTTTGGGCACGCGACAGGCTTCAGTTTTTACCCCGGGAAGAATCTCGGTGCGTACGGGGATGGCGGCGCCGTGACCACGAACGACCCGAAGGTCGCCGAAAATGTCAAGAAGTTGGGCGATCACGGGTCACTCAAGAAATACGAAAACAACGAGTTGGGATTCAACAGTCGATTGGATTCGGTGCAAGCGGCGGTGCTGCGGGTGAAACTAAAATCGTTGGACGACTGGAACATACGTCGCCGGCAAATTGCCGATTTCTACAACCAGGCACTTAAGGACATTGATGAAGTCACCACCCCGACTGCAGCAACCTGGGCGGAGCCGGTGTATCATCTCTATGTGATTCAAGTGGAAAACCGCAATGAGTTGAAAAAGTACCTGAACGAATCGGGCATCGGCGCCGCCATTCACTATCCCACGCCCGTGCATCTGCTCAAGGCTTACGAATTTCTCGGATTACCCGAAGGAAGTTATCCGGTTTCGGAACGAGCTGCGGAGCGCGTCCTCAGCCTTCCGAACTATCCGGAGATGTCCGAATCCATGACGGAGTTTGTGGCGGACAAGGTGAGGGAATTTTTCTCATAACATTTTCGACTTGGTCAGCTCGTTCCCAAGTTTCGACTTGGGAACGACAGTGGAGCTTAGCTTCGGTTCCAGAGCGTCGATAGTCGAAGCAGAGCTTCGGCAAGGCGTTCCCAAACCGGAGTTTGGGAACGAGTTAAAAAAACCAAACACCCAAAAAAATCGCGATGCAACGCCAATTAATTTACAAGGTCGTCTGTTTCTTAGCCTTATTCGCAGGGTTGCTTCATGCACGAGCTAAACACGGAATGTATCAATACATTTCTCCCAGACCGGGAGCGACACTGGTTTCACAGGAGACAAACATCATTGTGCGCTTTTATGACACCATAACTCAGAACAGCAGTGAGATGACAGCTTTTTTCACGGTAAACGGATCGGTGAGCGGAAATCACACTGGCGAAATTACGCTGGCCGACGATCGCAGGTCACTCATGTTCAAACCGCATAGCGCTTTTGAGCCCGCTGAAGTTGTGCGTGTCACCATTGCCGAAAAGCAGAACGGCGAGTTCTCATTCCATTTTACCATTTCCAGGCATCGTGTGGAATTTGATCTCGGGGAGCACTTTCTGCAGCAGCACGGCCGGTTTAACCGCACTCAAAAAACGAGTGTCTCCAACCCGGCCGATCCAAATGAGACGCGCAACGATTTCAATTTGCCCGGTGACTTTCCCGACATATCCGTGACTGAATCGATGAGTCCGGCGTCCGGGTTCATATTCTTAAGCAATCTGTCTTTCCAGATCGAGCCGCCCACGGTGCCGTATCTCATGATTCTCGACAACTCCGGCTTTCCGGTGTTTTTCAGAAGAATGCCGGGCTCCGCTTTGGATTTTAAGAAGCAGCCGAACGGTCTCTTGACTTACTTTCTCGCCCAGAAAAACAAATTCTACGCCATGGATGCGTCTTATACGGTGGTGGACAGCTTCATGACCGGCAACGGATTTGTCACGGATGTGCACGACTTGCAGATCTTACCGAACGGTCACGCATTGTTGATGAGCTACGATGCCCAAAAAATAGACATGAGTCAGATGGTGTCAGGTGGCGATCCCGAGGCCACCGTCATCGGACTCATTATCCAGGAAATCGATGCATCCAAGAATGTGGTGTTTCAGTGGCGCAGTTGGGACCACTTCGAGATTACGGACGCCAAGGTTGACTTAACCTCCGATGAGGTTGATTACGTGCATGGAAACGCCATCGAGCCGGATTTTGACGGCAACATCTTGCTCTCCAGTCGACACATGGACGAGATTACCAAAATCGACCGACAGACCGGAGAGATCGTCTGGCGGCTTGGTGGCAAAAACAACCAATTCGAATTTATCAACGATACAACCGGCTTTTCTTTTCAGCACTCGATACGGCGACTGCCCAACGGCCATATCACTCTTTTCGACAACGGCAATTCTCATGAGCCACCCTATTCACGAGCTGTCGAATACAGATTGGACGAAGAAAACAAGACGGCCACGTTGGTGTGGCAATTTCCCGATTCCCCGGACATCTTCGGGTTTGCCATGGGAAACGTGCAGCGTCTGCCGAATGGGAATACCTTAATCGGTTGGGGGGCTACCAATCCCACCGTGACTGAGGTTCAACCGGATGGGACAAAGGCGTTTGAGCTTACTTACGACCGCAAGAATGTCGTGAGCTACCGCGCGTTTCGTTTCCCATGGCAAGGTGTGGCCGCCGCCCCGTACCTGTGGGCCGATAGTTCTGACCAGACAATTACGCTCAACTTTGTCAGGTTTGGGGCTACCGACGTTTCGAAATATTATATTTATCAAGGACGCAATCCGCATCCCACGGCCAAAGTGGATTCAACCACCGAGACCTCCATAGTTATCACAGATGTGAGCGAAACCTACTATTTTCGAGTGACCGCCGTGGATGCGCAAGGCAACGAAAGCCCGTTTTCCAATGAGATTCCCGTAACCGTTGATTTCCCAACGGATGTCCGGAGTTCTGAGGGCCAAATCCCGCAAGAGTTCGTTTTGCAGCAAAACTATCCCAATCCGTTCAATCCGACCACCACGATTACCTACGGCCTGCCCGTGGATGCCAAAGTCTCAATCAAGATTTTTAACATCCTCGGTCAATTGGTGAAGACCCTGGTGGATGAGAATCAAAAAGCGGGCATCAAGTCGGTGACGTGGCAGGGCACAAATGATGCGGGCCGATCCGTTGCCAGCGGGGTTTATCTCTACCAAATGCGGGCGGGAGCGTT
>JAABYK010000380.1:0-159 GCA_011775825.1 Candidatus Zhuqueibacterota bacterium
CTTCAGCTAAACCAAGAATCCCAATCGTAACGAACCGGGTCAGCCCGAGAATGCCGACTTGACCAAGTACACCGTCCTACCTCAAATAGGCTCACCGTAAAAACCGTGAAATTTCGCTCCGACACGCAGGTCGGAGTTTTTGCGTCAATTACTGAGAGG
>JAABYK010000380.1:326-3326 GCA_011775825.1 Candidatus Zhuqueibacterota bacterium
GGAATTCTACATGAGAACACAGTCTGTGTCATCGGCAATGGCGTGGTCATCGATCCAAAGGCGTTGCTAGAGGAAATCGATTTCTTGCAATCCAAAGGGATCGAAGTAGAGGGACGTCTTCTCATCAGCCACCGGGCGCATTTGATTATGCCCTACCACAAACTCCTGGACCAGGCCAAGGAAAGCAAAGACGCCGACAAGAAGATCGGCACCACGGGGCGCGGAATCGGTCCGGCTTATGTGGACAAAGTGAATCGCATGGGCATTCGAATTGTGGATCTTTTGGACGGGGACACGCTTAAAGCCAAACTTCAAAGAAATATCGAAGAGAAAAACGAAATCCTCAAAAAAATATATGAGCGGGAAACTCTGGACGAAGAGCAGATTATCAACGAATATGTGGAGTTTGACCAAAAAATAGACCCGTATGTCAAGGATGTCTCAAGCCACTTAAATCAGGCTATACAGGAAGGCAAAAAAATTCTCCTGGAAGGCGCGCAGGGCACCCTTCTGGACGTCGACTTTGGTACATATCCTTACGTGACCTCGTCCAATCCGGTAAGTGGCGGTGCGTGCGCCGGGGTTGGCATTGGCCCCACTAAAGTGGATACCGTCACCGGCGTCATAAAGGCCTACACCACACGGGTCGGCATGGGTCCGTTTCCCACTGAAATGCAAGAGGAAGAAGGCGCCAACCTGCGCGACTTGGGAGAGGAATTTGGCGCCACCACCGGACGGCCCCGGCGCTGTGGCTGGTTCGATGCCGTCATTGCCAACTTTGCCGTTCTGGTCAACGGCATCCATGATTTCGCTTTAACCAAACTCGACGTGTTGGACACGCTCGAAGAGATCAAGATTTGCGTAGCCTACAAATTTGATGGCAAGACCATCACGACTTTCCCGAGTGAAAAGCGCATCCTGGAAAACTGCGAACCCGTTTATGAGTCGTATCCCGGCTGGTGCCAATCCACCACCGAAATCACAGAATACGACCATTTGCCCACCAACGCAAAAAAGTACCTGCAGGCCATCCGAAATCTGACCAACACCGATTTTAGCATTATTTCAGTCGGATCGGGTAGAGAGCAGACAATTCAGATTTAGTTGTCTGACTTAGTTAGCGTTTTGCATCCTCTCAAATTCTCTCATCAGGACAGCATTTCTCGTAATCAAGTTACTCAGAGGCTCTCACACTAGAGGTGCGACCTATGATTACGTTTGGTTAGAAAGAAAAAACGCGATCTAAGATCTTGGAATTCTTTGAAGTATGGAGAGTATTTTGTTCGGGTCTTGGTGGGAGTCAAAAACAGCTAATATGTTAACTTTACTCTTATTGGACAAACAGTCATAGAAAATACGGTAATGACCGACAACAATTTTTCTTGTGGAGGATCGACAAGATCCAAACGAGCTGTCGCTTTCGGGGGAATCGGTGAGAAGAGATATACTGCGTTTTAGTTGTTTGAGAAGTTCTCTTGCTACTTTAGTTAGGGTAATCTTGGACAATGAAATCCCATCGAACTATTGTTTGCTTACCCATCGATCAAGGTCCTCCATAATCGAGTCATGTTCTCGCACTTGACCCTTTTCAGTCGCTCGACGACTTCGTTCAATGGCTGCAAAGAATTTGGCCTCCCGAACCTTTTCAGTAAGGAGACGAGGTCATCGTAGCTATCGGATCCAGAAGGACAGCAGCCCGCATCACCATTTTGCGTAGGACAACTGGTAAGCCAGTCTTTTTCAGATCCATAGCTAACCCAAAAACTTGGCTAAAAAAAATGTGGCTGGTTTGTAGTGCAGATTCTGCAGATTTTTCTGTTTTTGAGTTGACTGTATGAGTTCTATTCATTTTATAAGGTTATGAGAAAATATGAAAAAACACCTAAATTGATTGAAATCTACGCAAGCGCAGAAACTCAACCGGATGTGTCGTGCTCCCATCGATGGTCAACTCGCTCATGATTTCGCCGATCACAGGTGCAAACTTGAACCCGTGACCTGAAAATCCCGCCGCAATTACGACATTTTCGTGCTCCGGATGAATATCAAGAATGAAATTCTCATCGGGTGTCACAGTGTACATACAGACAGAAAAGTCAGTGAGTTTAGATCGAAATTCGGGGAGCACGATACGAAGAAAGCGGAGCACATCTCGTTGGTCTTCGGCAACTAAATCACGATTTAATTTATCGGGATCGCCGATAGGACGAGGCTTTGTGTGCTCCGCAACTTTCAGTCCTGACTCATCGATTACCGGGAAGCCGTAAAAGCTGCCGTAATCCAACTCTACATAAAAAATCGGGATATGGTTGAGTCGATATTGCGACATATCAGGCGAAGTAAACCAAAAAACCACTTTTCGCCAAATCTGACAATCGATGTTCAGCGGAACCAACTCTCGAATTGCCCAGGCGCCTGCGGTAATAATCAACTTCTCTGCCATGAGTTCCCGGCGGTCCGTTTGCACGGTGACATGTTCGGGATGCGCTTGCCATGACGTCACTTTCTCGTGTGTGTGTAGGGTCGCACCATGCGTCACCGCCATCTCGATGTGTTGCTGAACACACCGCTCGACATGTAAAAAGCCCGCCAGCGGATCATAAAATATTTCCAACTCTTTGGGAAGCTTAAATTGCGGAAAACGCTTTTTTGCCTCGGAAGCGTTCATTCGCTCGTGCGGCTGCGCGTGTTCCGAATAACAGACTTCCAGCCCTTGAATGGTTGGCGAGTTCGCTTTGCCGGCCAACATCAGCCCGGTGCTCACCAGTAGTTCCTGGCCTGTTTCCTTTTCAAACGCATCCCAGAGTTCGTAAGCACGGTTTAATAGTGGCATGTAGTCTGGGTGTTCAAAATAGGCTTTGCGGATGATGCGAGTTTGGCCGTGAGAACTGCCGCGATCATGCGCCACACCAAACTGCTCGATGCCGCAAACCTTGACGCCACGCCTGGCGAGCGTATAGAGGGTTGCGCTGCCCATGCCACCAACTCCGAGAACAATCA
>JAABYK010000378.1 GCA_011775825.1 Candidatus Zhuqueibacterota bacterium
GTCGATCTTTCTGAAAAAATCGGCCAACTGCTTTTGATCCAGGTAACCTAAAAACTTAACTTTGTTCTTGACGCCTAATTCAGTAGCTAACTTTTCGAGATGTTCCTTCTGTGTGCCGTCTCCCGCTAGGTGCACTTCGACATTTGGATGGTCTTCTGCAATGATCGGGACGGCCTTCAAAAGGGTTGCCACATCGTAAACCGGCTCAAAATTTCTGGCGCTGCCGATGACAACACGATCTCGTGGCGGACGATTGTTTGGGAAGAATCGGCTTGTCTCGATAAAGCTCGGCACTTGTCGGATTTTGTGTTCCGGGACTCGGTAGTGACTTAGCTTTTCGCGCAAATGCTCGCTGACGATTACGACGCGATCGCAGCGTTGCAAAACCTGATTTGCCACAAATTTTTGAATTCGGGATTTGCCCGGATGAACCAGCAAATCCGAGCCGTGGACGGTGACCACAAAAGGGTGCATATCCAGTTGGGCAGCCATCCAGCCGGAATCCAACAAAAAATGGGCGTGTACCAGCTTCGGGGGATTGGGTTTGAGCCGGTTTTTGATGAGCCTGCCATTTCGAGCGCGCATCACCACTTTTCCGAAGGTTTTAACCGAAGTGGGGATCGGGAAAGGCGCTTTCGGCGTCGTGTAAGCCTGGTGACGGTTTTGAGATTCAGGGTCCTGCCACGGGGAGAACACGTCGAGTAGATAGCCTCTTTCCGTTAATGCTTCGATCCATTTTTTGAAATGAACCGCACGGGCGTCACAAAAAAATGCGATATCCGCCTGCCTACGCATCCTGTTTTGCCGCCACCCCTTCTCGATCAGAAATCTGTGTCATGGATACGCTCAAGCCAAACAAAATCCATAAAATCTTATTGAAATGCTGAGATAAGAACATGCCGCAAATCGTCAAACCCAGGAGCGAAATTTGAATTCCCCTGCTTTGGAATAATAGTGGCTTGTTTGCTTTTTGTATCGCAGCCTGCTCGATTCTTCTCAACTTTCTAAATGCGGTGAGGATAATCCCTGTGAAGAGAGCAAGCGCCACGATGCCCAACTCCGCCGCAACGTGGATAAACATGTTGTGCGCATAGAGCCGTCCCAGAAGCTTTGTGTACGAAATTGAATAGACCAGGAAGTTGCCAATTCCCACTCCAAAGATCGGATGATCCAAAAACATGGCGATGCCGCCTTTGAACAGACGGTAGCGTTGTACCACAGATCGATCCAGCCTGCCAAATCGTTCGGTTAATATGTCAATAGCGAAATTAAATTTTGAATATAAGAGATAAAGGCCTACCAAAGTCAGCGCTAAGAACGAGTAGAGCACGACCTTTTCTTTGCGTTCCTTAAATAGAATGTACATTAGCACAATGAGCAACGCCAGAATCCCGCCCCGTGATAACGTCGGAAACGTGGCCGTGATGACAGTCAACCCGCAGAAAAGGGCGAGCATCCTTAACGGAGTTGATTTCTCTGAACGTGTGAGGGCGTAAGCGAACGGCACAATGCTGACCAGAACCAAAGCCAAACTGTTCGGGTCTTCGAATGGCCAGCCGAGTCTGAGCGCAAAGGAGTAGGGATCCTGGAACAGCCGGTAAAGATTGACAGCAGAGATGTAAGCTCCGGATAAGATGATGAGCCAAAAGGTTTGGCGCAGCAAAACGCGTTCTTTGATGAGATTGGAGACGAGGATGAACAGCACCAGCGCTTTAAAATATTCCAACAAGCTTTCAAAGGCAAATTCCATGTTCTTGACATAAACAAGCGAAATCAAGATCAAAAGCGTAAAAGGCAACACCAGCTTGTTCAGCGGATCGGATACAAAGCGCTCGCCCCGGTAGAACATGGCTGCGATGAAAGCGATTAGGGTGAATAACACCACAACTTTAAACAGCCCGCCCAAGAAGATGGCCGAAACCGCAGAAAACACCATCGAGATGCTGATGAGGACGCCGATTTCCGGCTTGTTAAAGATCACAAACGCTGCCACGATGGCGGACATCACTCCGACCGTGACGAGCAATTCGTTTTGTACAAAGACGGCGTAGAAAAGAATGCCTTCGAGCAGAAGAAAGAACAGAATGACGTTGGTGATGATTCGTCTGTCAATGGAGAGTTCAGAACCGAGCAAATTTGAGGCTTTCATACAGCGGCACCAGATTTTGAATCGATACGCTAACTTCGTCTAAACAACATCCTGTTCTTAATGCGCTTGAGGTCTGCAGAGAATTCGTCAAGAACATAGACCAATTGATTGTACTCACCTGATTCGTTTTGCTTGAGTCTGTTGAAGAATTCCAGCGCCAACACGATGAGGGCGCTGATAATCACGCTAATAAAGCCGGCGATCAGAACCATGATGGTTCGTTTCGGCCGGGAACGACGAATCGGTGGGACGGCCTCGTCCAAAACTTGTATGGTTGGAATATCTTTGGCTTCTTCGATTTTGGCGCGCTCGTACATCGGTAGCAGAAATTCCATAAGCTTTTCCTGCAGCTTAACCTCTCTCAATAAGCGCAGGTACTGGATTCCGAGATCAGGAATATCGGAAAATGGGATAAACAGTTCGACGTCATTGCCGTCGTGAGAGTTGGTCTGTCCATCTTTTGGGGGTTTATACATGAATTGGCGGAAACTGTCTTTCAGTTCCTTAATCTGAAGTTCAAGCCGCATCAGGCTGGGATGATCCTTGGCAACGGTATTTTCCAGCACACCGGCCTCAACTTCCGTTGCAATGATTTGAGCCTGTAACTCCGCCGCTGCCTTCACCGTGGCTTCGGTCTGTTCGGGAATCGCGATCGTTCCGCTCTCTTTCTGAAAGGCTCTCAACGCCTCCTCGGCTTTTCTCAGGTCTGCCACATTCTGCATGTAGCGCTCTTCAACATAGATTCGGTTGTTCCGGGCTTTTTGAATCTTGAGTTTGGTGTTCGTTTCGCCGAGCCTTTCGATGAAGAAATTGGCCATGTCAGCGGCAAGATTGCGCGCTTTTTCTTCATCTTCTTCCGTGGGATTAAACGGTGTAAAGGCCTCCACGGACAGACTGATCGTCCCATCATCATTGATAATCACTGAAACCAGGTTTCTGAGCATGCGAATCGTGTCTTCCATGTTTTTCTTCTGGAAGCGATTCACAAGGTCGAATTCTTCAACCACGTCTTCCATAACCGTGCGGCTGTTCAATATGGCAATGTAGATGTTCGCGCCGCCGGTGACGCCTCCCAAACCAAGGCTTGAGATGCCGCGTGGAAGGTCCTCAATCAATGACGATATGTCGAAAAGGCTGTCCTGCGACGGGGGCAGGATGGTCGAGCTTGCCGTATACCATTTTGACGTAAACAGCGCATAAACGGCCGTCAGGGTGCAGAAAAAGAGAAAATTAATGATGAAGAGTTTTCGATGTTTTACGAATAAGGCGAGTAAGTCGAAAAAGTTGAATCTTTGGTTTTTCATGGGACAATTAACTCAGTTCTTCCTAGAAAATGTTCTTACAGCTTCAAAAAATTCGGGTATATTAAAGAAATTCGCATACTTTTCAAACTGCTCAAGATGAATAGAATGATAATTCGTGGGATCATCATAGTGCAGACAATAACGAGAAGTATCCTGTCCATCGATGTTCCAAATTGCATAATGATCGGCAAGAGTTCTGATTCCCGCTCTTAACAATTTTAAGGCCAAAGAATCGCCCGAAATCACATAATAATCCCAGATTCCCCAAAGAGCGTAAAGCATACCGTTTAGAACATGGCAAGAATCGGCATTGGGGTATTCTTCAATCCAGTAGTAATTCGCACTATCCACATAAATAGTCCAGTAGTCGGTTGTATTTGTGTACAAAGTACTAAAGACATTTTGAGCCGGCTGTAGATAGTTTTCATCCGAAGTTTCTTGATAAGCCCGCGCTAAGACCGCTAGGATTAAGCCTTGTGCCATCCCCGAAACCCATCCTTTCTTCAGCACAGCTTCGGGAGCATGCCACCACTCGAATTCGTAATGATAGTAGCCATCCGCACCAATGCTGTTGACAAGCCATTCAACGTTGTTTAGGAAGCCTTGTTTGAAATCAAGTCCACCGGTGCTCTGATACTCATCATAAAAGGCCAACGCGGTAATGCATGAGGTGACGGCATTACGATGCTCGCCAAAATCGTATTCAATAATCGGAATTTGGTTTTCATCGAGAAGATTGTAGTTGACTCGAAATTGGATTAAGAATGGCATGGCGCTTCCAGTATAGTCTTCTGCGATCTCCTGAATGTTTTTAAGCGGATAGAGTTTTAGATTAGGGTCATCTTGTTCGATCACGACGTCAGTTTCCGGATTGATTATTTGGTCATGCTTGCAATTGGCGAATAGCCACAAGAGTAACAACAAGATGGCAATGTTTCCCTTTAATAAGTTCATAACGTTCTTGGCAAATTCTCTTTTTTGCCGGAATACTGCTGACGCGCATTGAATCAAAATCTAATAAAAAACCTTCCCAAAAGCAATGACTTTGCAAATTCTATCCATCTTTTATGTTTTGAAGTCGAACGCCGAATTCGCTGATGTTCGGCAAGGTAATGTATTTGCGCACAGACAGCCCCCAGATTCCATAAGTCATTAAGATGGCGAGTTTTAGAAAAGGATCCCGGACCCAGAATGAGGCAACGCCAATAAAAACGATGAGCATGAAGAGTTCAACAATTTTTTGAGTTTGATATCGAATCGGATAAACTGACTGCGAAATCCCCAAAATGGTCAAGTTGGCCAGTACCAGACTGATTATTAGCGACATGAAAGCGCCCAAAACGCCATAGTGCGGCACCAAAACGAAATTCGATACGAGATTTGTCAAGACTGCCGCCCCCTGGCTGATGGTGATGTAAACGGTCTTTTTTGCGTAACAAACGCCGATGTTGAATATTTGATAGGCCGCATTTAAAAACAACGCGAGCATGCCCAGAACCATAAAGGGTTCACAGGTTAAGTACTCTCTTGTCCCGAAGATTCTGATCAGCGGATTTGATAGAGAATAGAGGAACAGGATAAGGGCACCCGAAACAAATAAGAACAATTTCACAATTTTGTTGACAGTCTCGTGGAAGTCGCCCTCAAAACGGAGTTTCGAAGCATAGGGCAGGAAGGCGAGGTTAAACGCCGTAAACGCGACTCCGCAAATGGCGCTGATTTTCACGGCAAAGGCATATTTGCCAATTTCGAAGTCGGTCCAGTAGAATTTGAGAAAATATCTGCCCATGGCATTTGATGCGTAGGTAATCAGGGCCAGCGGGATCAAAGGCAAACCGTACAAAACCAATCGCTTGACTTTCTCACCGGAAATGCCCAGCCCAATGTTCTGGAATTGAAACACGAGAGCCCCTGCAATGATGAAGCTGGCCGCGATCACCCGCGCCCAAAAAATCCCAACGATGTGCATGGACAGGTATTTGACAAGGAGTATCGCCAAAACGACGTTCAGCGCCACATTCAAGATTACCAGCAGGTTATATGCCTTTGGCCTGAATTGAAACCGCGATAACGTAATCAGCGCCTGAAAAATGATGGTGGCCGGAATCGTTAAACAAGCGATCCGGAATACGCCAACCAACTGAGGGTCCTTTAAAACCGCTTGCGCAAAATAGGGAGCCAGCAAAATGCCGATCAATGCGAAAGCCGCGGAGGAGACGGTCGCCGTCCAGAAATAGGAAGAGAAGAAGGATTTTTTCTTTTCATCGGTGTCTTGCTCAAAATAGTAGACTCCGATGGCGCTGTCCATACCCAAAATGCAAACTGCGTTGAAGAACGTGATGATCAGGGCAATCAAGTCGATGGTGCCGAATTCTTCAACGGAAAACAGCCGGGTGAGGACAGGCAGCAGGAAGATGTTCAGGAATTTGCTGACAATGCCACCAAAGCCATAAACGACCGTATCTTTGCCTAAAGTGATGATTCTGTTTGCAGACATTCAACCAACTTCATGATTTCAACAGATGCCGCACCAAACTTGCGAGTTTCAAATTAAGTCCCATCAGGATCGCCCATGAAGCCATCAGAAGCTTCGGCCGCTTCTGATAGATTAGCGATTCTTTGATGAGGTGTTTGGCCGTTCTTATTTCGTTGGTTCTTACAGCTTGAATGGCGCATTTAAATAGATCCCGCGCTTTTCGATTTGCATATTGCCTTTTTATCCCCGGTGGAATTCGCAGTTTGTGGCGATTGTCCCACAGGAATTTATCCAGAATAATGAACTGTTCCGAAATTTGAATCCTTTGTCGATGGTACTTTGAGGTGGCCTGAGCTTCACTCACTCTGTATTTAATGAGCGGCTCCTCGATGATCGCGGTCTCCCAACTCCCGGCAAGGATTCGAAGCCACATGTCGAGGTCTTGTCCCAGGGTGTAGCAATCGTTGTACATTCCAAATTGATTGTAAACTTCTCTTCTGGTCATGGCGGTTGGGCAGATCAAAAAATTCCCGGTCACGAGAAACGTGGGAAGGAGGTCCGCCAGAGCATAAGTGTCGTTCCGCGCCATCGTCGGAGGCAATTCCCAAGGTTGAATTACCACATCTTTTTCATTGACAAATGTGCCTGCCGCGAACACAATGCCAACGTTCTGCGCATTATTCAAAACATGAACCTCTTTCGCAATGATATCTTTGTCATAAATATCGTCGCCATGAAAAATGCAGATGTAGTCACCGTGAGCGTCTCGAAGGCATCGATTCCAATTGTGCACGATGCCGAGATTTTTTTCATTGACAAATAATTTACAGCGCGGATCGTTTGCGATGGAGTCACGGATTTTACTGACGGTGTCGTCCTCTGAGTGGTCGTCCCGGATGATGATCTCGAGATTCTCATATGACTGATCTTGCAGACTGCGTAGTGTTTGTACAATGGTGCGGCCGTTACGGTAAGTTGGGAGGCAAATCGTGACCTTTTTCTCAACCATGAAAATTTATTTCGATGAATTTAGTTTTATAAGAGGTGCATCGGTAGGACAAGCAGGTACAACCGCAACTTAACAAGCATGTCTAATTAATCACATCAATCGCCTTCATCGTCAACAAGATGCTGGCAATGGTGCCGACAATCTGGGTGACTTCGCGTACCCCGAATTCAACTTTTTGCGGTACAATTACGGTGTCGCCAGGTTCGACGATCACATTTTCGTCGTCGATCTCTTCTTGACTGTCTTTGCGTCGAACTTTTACTTTTGAGAGACTGGAGGCTCTGTCTGTACTTCCGGCGAAGCCAACATAATCCACGGCTTTAAGGTTCGGATAGTAGGCGTAGGGCCCCGGCATTCTCACCGCACCGACCACGTACACCTCTTCCAGGCGCTGAGGCACCATGATCACGTCGCCATCTTGCAAAGTTAAGTCCGCCAAACCGTTTCCCTGCTTTTGCAAGTAGGGGAAAATCGGAATGGTTTCGGTGCCTCCGTTTGACATGGTGTTTCTGCGAATGTAGGCACCCCTCAAATCGGCGCTTTTGTTAAACGCATCCACCCGGAGCAGAAAATCCTCCAGCTTTTCATTCTCCACCAGTTGATAAACACCCGGATCGTTGACCACACCTTCGACTCGCACGGTTGCATTCCTAAATTTGATCGGCGGAACGTAGATGACGTCTCCAGCCTGCACGTAAATATTCGCGTCCAGATTGCCGTGTTTGGCGTATTGATACAAATCGGCCGTGTCGATGCTGCCGTCCCGGTGTCGAACCTCGATGGCGCGTTCGGAAGCCCAATTGGTCAAACCGTGCGCTTCCTCGATGATATCCGATACCCGGTCCACGGGGAGAGCCTCATAAAGCCCCGGCTTGACGACTTGCCCTGTCACATGGACCCGGATTTTTCTCAAGTAAAGCAAACCCGCTGTGATGGTTGACCGGAGATATTTTTTGGCCCCCGCGGCTTTTACCATCTCCTGAACATGCGCCAGCGTCTTGCCATCTACATCGAGTGTCCCGATGGTAGGAATAATGAGTTGCCCAAGAGGATTCACNNTTGGCTTCAAGGCTTGACCAAACACTGATCACGAAGACATCTCCGGGCCCTACAATGTAGGATTCCGGATCGATGGGAGCTTCCAGAGGCTGTACGTCAGGCTCCGGCTCAAACAGTTGCTCCTTTTCTAATTCCTCATCGGTCTTGTCTTTCTTAAATGCAGATCGGATGGGAGCGGTCAGATCCTGCTCTTCTTTCTTTTTGAGGCTTTTGTCAATTCGTTGTGCGGCGACGTTGTGGTGCAGAGTGACGATGAAGACGAGTAAAAGTGCGCAGACGATATTTCGTTTTATAAACATAAGTGGTTGGTTTACTGCATCGTTATGTTGTACCGCATCCCAGGCGAATAATTTTTTCCCTGCCGCGAGTTACGGACTTGGTTGCATTGCGTGTGTCCACGATCAGTTTCGCGTGTTTCACAATGTTGTCGACATCGTAGCTGCTATGATCCGTGGTAATGATGACACAATCTTTTTGTGAAATGACTTCGTCGCTCAATTCCTGCGACGCGAAGGTCGTACCATTAATCTTTACTTCAGGAACAAACGGATCGTTGTACGAAACATTCTGGGCGCCCCGTTGCAACAGCAGTTCGATGATTTTCAGCCCCGGTGAATTACGAATATCGTCAACATTTTTCTTAAATGCAACCCCTAAAAACAAATAATTGGCGGTTTTTAGCGCTGCACCGTTCACACTTAAAGAGCGGATAATCAGATCTAACACATAGTAAGGCATATTCTCATTGGTTCTTGCGGCCAGTTCGATGAAATCGCTGTGAAAGTCGTACTCCTTGGCCTTCCACGACAGGTAGTACGGATCCACCAAAATACAATGTCCGCCAATACCGGGACCCGGATAAAAAGGCATGAATCCAAAAGGCTTGGTGGCCGCCGCTTGTACAACTTCCCACACATCGACGCCGCCAATTCTGTCACAGAGTTGGGCCAGCTCATTTACCAGAGCAATGTTGACGCTTCTGAAAATATTCTCAAGCAGCTTGACCATCTCCGCTGTCTTTGGGGAGGACACGGTGACGATCTTCGAAATGACCTGTTGACAGGCCAGGCTTGCCAGTCGCGTGCAAGTTTCGGTTATGCCGCCTACCACCACCGGCGTGTTGGCGGTGGTAAAATCCTTCCGACCGGGATCGATACGTTCCGGCGAAAACGCCAGATTGAAATCCTGTCCCACCTTGAGCCCCGTCGATTCCAGTCTGGGCAGGACAACCTTTTCGGTGGTTTCGGGAAACGTTGTGCTCTTCAAAATGACCAATTGTCCCTTGCGCAGATGTGCTGCAAGACTGTCGGTCGCTTCTTCAATAAATGAAATATCGGGTTCTTTGTTGGGGGTAAATGGAGTCGGAACACAAATGAAGATAACATCAAGTTCGCCAACTCGTCCGTACTTGGTCGTTCCTTCCAAAAGACCTGCGTCCACAAGTTTCCGCAGCAAGTCACTATCGACGTCACCAATGTAGTTTTCGCCGCGGTTCAGCACCTCGATCTTGTATCGGTCGGTGTCGATTCCAAGAACGTAAAATCCATAATTGGCAAATTCTACCGCCAGTGGTAATCCGACGTAACCCAATCCGACGATGCCAATTTTTGCTTGTTTGTCTTTGAGTTTCTGTTCCAATGTCATCGTGCGCGTCCTCCTCCTTAAGGATTCAGGTTGTATTGTTTTTTGTAGTATTCCAGATATTCGCCGCTCTTCAATTTTTCCCACCACCAGCGGTTCTCAATGTACCATTTGATGGTTTTGTCCAAGGCTTCGTCAAAATCGAACTTTGGCTTCCAGCCTAACTTATGAAGTTTGGAACAGTCCAATGCGTAGCGGCGATCGTGTCCCAATCTATCCTTGACAAATGTCATGAGACTTTTGGGTTTTTCCAATTTTTTGAGAATATATTCGGTAATCTCCAGATTGGTTTTTTCGTTATCCCCCCCAATGTTGTAGACTTCGCCTAATTTTCCGTGCGAAGAAATAAAGTCGATGGCTTCGCAGTGGTCTTCAACATAAATCCAATCGCGAACATTTTTGCCGTCGCCATAAATGGGCAACGGTTTATCCTCGATGGCATTCGTCACAAACAGCGGGATCAGTTTTTCCGGATAGTGATACGGCCCAAAATTGTTGGAGCAGCGTGTGATTTGAACGGGCAAATCATAGGTCACAAAATAGGAATACGCCAACCGGTCCGCGCCCGCTTTTGAGGCAGAATACGGACTCGATGGCATCATCGGATCCGTTTCCGTGAAAGCGCCATTTTCGATGCTGCCATAGACTTCATCGGTGCTTATTTGGATGAAGCGTTCGATGTTGTTCCGGCGGGCTGCTTCCAAAAGGACAAACGTACCGAACACGTCGGTTTTTATGAAGTCGGCGGGCGCCCCAATGGAGCGATCCACATGGCTTTCGGCCGCAAAATTGACCACCACATCGACTTCCGGCATGATCTCGTTGACCAGGACCTCGTTGCAGATATCTCCCTTGATGAACTTGTATCTTGAATTGTTCTTAAGGTCCTTGAGATTGTCGAGATTCCCGGCGTAGGTTAACTTATCCAGGTTGACCATCCGAACATCCTTGTGTTTATTGAGCATGTATCGGACGTAATTGCTTCCGATGAACCCGGCCCCTCCTGTGACCAGAAAGGTTTTCATGTGCGTCTCCTTGAGTTGCATTCAGTTAAAATCAACGCATAAAAGTAAAAAAACTTGAGTGAAAAATCAATCTTTTTGTTTTTAGTAATTTGCAACAATCGTGGCAGTCACCTTAAGTTATAGAGTGAGAACGGACGTAAGTCTGTATATGTAACTTAGTTTGTTGAATATGCGGAATTAATTCTTGAGTTTTTGAGTGAAAGGCTTCAATTTTACTTTGAAATCTTATTGGTCAATTACTCAGAGTTTGTCTCTGACTTTTAGCAGAGTCATTGTTTGACATGTTTTCAAAAGACAGAAAGATTGAGGACAGAAAAATCCATGCCGCTTCGGGGTTGGTGCTGCTAAACTCGTATTTTTTCAAAACAGCCTCTATTAAAATTTCAAATATTTTTGGCTAAGCTTAGATTTAATCATCGGTCTTACCGGCCAGATTTGAAGTCTCTTTCTTGAAGAAAAACGGTGGGAATCGACTGCACTGAATGAATGGAATTTGACTGTGAAAGCTCGGCTGACGCGGTTGGCAACCTACCTGAAAATTAGATGTGATGTGCAACTCTCAACCGAGCGCTGATTTTGATTAAACGTCCCACTGAGCGTGAAAGACCCCGGGCTTATCCACGCGTTCGAACTGATGGGCGCCAAAAAAATCCCGCTGTGCCTGGATTAGATTCGCCGGCAATCGCTCGCTGCGATAGGCGTCATAGTAAGCCAGTGACGCGCTCATGGCTGGCATGGGCACACCAGACTCGATCCCGGTTCGAATGACAAAGCGCCAGGCATCTTGGCTCTTCTGAAGCGCTGTTTCAAATTTTTCGTCCAAAATAAGGTTGGATAACTTTGGATTACGATTGTAAGCGTTCGCGATTTCATTGAGCAGCTTTGCGCGAATGATACAGCCCGCACGCCAGATTTTGGCAATTTCAGCCAGATTCAAATCATAGTTGTATTCTTCCGATGCTGTTTGCAGCAAATCCATGCCTTGCGCGTAAGCACAAATCTTAGACGCATATAGCGCATCTCTTGCCGCGTCGATGAGTTCTTGTTTGGATGCACCGGAATTATTTGCTTGCGGCCCGTGCAAAATATTCGACGCCCGGGCGCGTTCCTCTTTGATTGAAGAAATAATTCGACTGTCGACGGCAGCCGTGATCGTCGGAATGGCTGAGCCCAAATCCAAAGCAATTTGGCTGGTCCAGCGTCCCGTGCCTTTTTGGCCGGCCGTGTCCAGAATCAAATCCAGCAACGGCTTATTGGTTTCCTCATCGATTTTCGTGAAGATCTTCGCCGTGATTTCAATGAGAAACGAAGACAGGTCGCCTTGATTCCACTCGGCGAAAATGTCGTGAAGCTCCTGTACCGAAAGGTCGAGGGTTCGTTTTAACAAATCATACGTTTCTGCGATGAGCTGCATGTCGGCGTATTCGATGCCGTTGTGCACCATTTTAACAAAGTGTCCTGAACCGCCAGGACCCAAATAGGTCACGCACGGTTCGCCATCTTCCTCGGCTTTGGCAGCCACCGCAGTCATGATGGGTTCCACGTTGTTATAGGCTCCTTCTGATCCTCCGGGCATCAGACTTGGTCCCCACCGGGCGCCTTGCGCTCCTCCGGAAACCCCAATGCCAAAGAAGTTAATCCCCTGCGCTTCCAGTTCGGAGGCTCTTCGTTGGGTATCCAGGAAATAAGAGTTGCCGCCGTCAATGATTAAATCGTCCTTATCCAAATGGGGCGCCAACTGTTTGATGACTTCATCCACAGGCTTTCCCGCGGGAACAAGCAACATGATACGCCGCGGTCTTTGCAGTAAGTCTACAAAATCTTCGAGCAAATAGGCGGCTCGCACGTTCTTTTCGGAAGCCTTGCCTTGAACAAAAGTCTTCGTGGTCTCCTCCTTAATATCATAGACAGCCACAGCAAAGCCGTTGTCTTCGACATTCAGGGCAAAATTTTGTCCAATGACACCAAGTCCGATTAAGCCGAAATCTTGTTTTTGCATATCTATCGCCTTTCAAAATTTTTGATGTTAATCCATTACCTGTTTAGCTACCGAAAGAAGTTCGGATGGATCGTCTACAACCCAGCGTTTGTCGATAACATCACTTGAATGGATCGCTTTGCGAGTGAAATCAGTGGTCACCACGATGCACTGCATGTCAGCGGCTAATGCAGCTTTGACCCCGGACGACGAATCCTCAATTACCAAACACGCTTCTGGCTTTACGTTTAACTGTTTAGCAACCAGTTGATAAATCTCCGGATCGGGTTTGCCGGTTTCGACATCATCTCGCGAAGCCACGAAATCAAATTCGTCCTTCAAGTCCAATATTCTTAGCACCCGGTTAACTTGAGCACAGTAAGACATCGTTGCCAGCCCGGTAAGTAAACCGCGTTCTCGCGCATCATGCAAGAGTCCGATGTTGTATGGACAGGCATGCTCTTGCAATATCTGCGGATCGGTTGACATTTCGTCGTAGATGCGCAGTCGAATCTGCACGTAGGCCTGCCACGGCTGGTTTACGTCAAACTCGCTCATGCGAGCCCGGGCGGCGTCCTCCAGTTCAAATCGCTGCATCAGCGCTTGCGCGACTTCGTGGCGGGATAAGCCCACCACATCCTTAAAAGCACGAACCACGGCTTCTTCGTCGAGATCTTCTGGACGTAATTCCACTGCAGCTTGGGCATAAGAGATAGCCTTTAGTCGTTCGGTTTGCACCAACGTTCCGTCCAAATCAAAGATGATCGCTTTAATCATAAGATGACCTCACCAAGCGTTAACAGCGCCACTAAAATGAAAAGTATCCCCATCGTGCGTTCCAAGAAGTGCTGTGAGATTCGACTGGAGACCAACGAGCCCAATTGTCCCCCGATGACCACACCCGGCACGGTGAATATCACCAGACTCAGAACCGTGTTTAAGGTTTCGCCTCCAACCTGAACGAATTTAACGAAATGCCCTGCAGACGCGACCAATGCTGTGATCGCGACCACCAATACGCTGGTTGCCACGGACACCTTACTCGGCACCCGGCAACGTTGAAGCAGAAAGTAGCCATTCATCTCACCAAGCCCGGTGGAAATCATGCCGATGAATAAAGCGCCTACTCCGGCAATCAGTCGCCCCTCTGTGCGGTTACAGACGGTGTAGCAAATCTCCTCGCCATCGCTGGTCGTCAAGCATGTCTCGGCTTTTTCGTCCCCATACTCATCCTGGATGCCACTCTCCAGCCAGGCGATGTCTTCCTGCTTCGGTGAGCGCAGGAAGCTCATCGCCACCACGAAGAGTCCGACACCCAAAATCACTTTGAGAATCACGGGCTCCACGAATGAAGCGGCCCAAGTTCCCAGAAGCGCAAGAGGGATGGTTGCGAGCAAAAGGTTGCCGCCTAACCGGTAGTCAATGAGGCGTTTGTGAATGTAGGCAAAAAGTCCGCTGGCAAAGCCAAAGACCTCGGTTATCAGCCCGGTACCAATGGCCACTTCTGGCGAAAGGCCCAGGGCCAAGATGAACAGCGGGGTGAAAAAGGTGGCACCTTCCACCCCCGACGCCATCGCGACGGTCGCAATGGCCACGGAAATCGGCAACATATACCAAAATTCTAAATTCATGCCAGTGCCTTCTGCAGTTGTTGGAGGCCGCGGATGACATCTGTGCCGAGATGGAATCGAATGACGTTTCGACCGGCATCCAACAACGCCTGCCGGTCGCCCAATGCCTGTGCCATTTTGAGGACATCGAAGCTCATGGACGAAGTATCCGCACCGGCCTTGTCCGGAATGGGCGCATCCTCCGATGCCTCCGAGGTAATTTGAATAAACAGACCGTGACCGGCATTGCCTTTGTGGAGCTGCCCGGTTGAGTGCAAAAAGCGCGGCCCATAGCCTACGGTGGTGGCGAGCTTCTGGCTGTTTCGAATTTTGAGACGCAAATCTTCCAAGGCTTTGTCCGTTTCCGAGTTTGGCTGCACATAAGCCTGCAGCGCCACGTAACTGCGGCCAGCGCTTTTACTTTCACCCGGATTGGCCTGAGCTAAGAAATTCTCAAAAATGGTCTTCAGATTGTCACCGGAAACATTCGAGTACACGGAAATGCCGTCGCTTTCAA
>JAABYK010000588.1:0-5242 GCA_011775825.1 Candidatus Zhuqueibacterota bacterium
GGCTACTGCCCCAGCGAAGCCCGCATACGCCTCAGCGAGATAACGCCACAGGAACTCCTCTTATGACATAGCCTTGTCTCCGTTTCGTTCGTGTTTGACAGTTTCCCCGTTTCACATGTTCGTTTGAAAAATCACTTCCCATTTGGAATGAGAAGTGCCTATTTGGATTTGACGAAAGGCGCCGTCCTTTTATACTATAGGACACTTTTTAACATACCACCCACCCCTAAAGTTAATGATGCGCAAGCAGATTTAATTTACTTCAATTAAATAAAAATATTGTTGCATTTTTAGTGTGAGATTCTTAAAATACGGCTTATTTTTCCAAAATGTGAATTCGCAAGTACCATTTATTACCTAATTTTTAGTTGTTTTATTCGATTTAAGGAGGGGAGAAGCTCAAAAGGGGAGGCGTCATAGGCAAATGCACTTATTGGCTTTCCACGATTGCAATTAAAGCGACCGCGGTTCTAACTGCACCCTTTTTACGTAATCATCTAATCCATTTTCGGTTTAATTCGATCGGGAAGCATTGAAGCATTTGCTTTTTCCACCTGTTCTAACCAGTCGTCGTGAAATCCCATTCATAACGCTATCGAAGTTTCACCTGTCCGTGTTACCGCCGCCAGCATCTCAAAGTCAAAGTGCGCGATCAAGGTAGCGGTATTCTGGATATGGCACGCTGGTATATGTTGAGCCATTCTATAGGACTAAGAGCGACTTGAACAGCGGAGAAATCGGTTTGGGACTCTTCATTTGCAAAAGTTTGGGGGGAATCGATGAATTGCTCAATTGATTTCGTAAGCAAACGTGGCAAGGGGACTGAATTCTGGCTTCTTCTACCTCTCGATGAAAGTATTAAAGAATTTGAAGAAAGGATGAAAGCGTTGTCTAAATTGGGGAAAATTCTTGTCGTAGACGATGAAGCGACATCTTTGTTATCAATCGTCGATTTCTTGCGCAAGGGAGGATATGTCTGTGATAGCGCAGCGAACTCCTATCTCGTCAAAGAAATGTTGAATAAAAACGATTATGATCTTTTGATCGCAGCCAGCAAAATGCTTGGAAACCATGATTTCGAGCTGATCAGAGGACTGAACAATAATCCAAAGAGTTTCCCGGTGATTTTTCTCACAGAGTATCCCAATTTGGATACCGCGAGGATGGGAATACGACAGTCGGTGGCCGGTTACTTGACCAAACCTGTCGACTTCAATGAATTGCTTGCAATGGTGCGTGGGGCGATCAAAACATATCAAAAGGCGGAGGCGGCGGTATCGGGGCATGTCACACCAGGCTCGTCTGCATCGGATGTTGAAATTAAAAACATCGTGACGAAAAGCCCGGTCATGGTTCATGTTCTGGAGGTCATAAAAAAAGTGGCGCCAATGGACATAAATGTGCTGATTGTAGGAGAAACCGGTACGGGTAAAGAGCTAGTCGCCTGCGCTCTTCACCAACTTAGTTATCGAAACGGTGGCGAGTTCGTGCCGGTGGATTGTGTCGCCCTGCCCCCCAGTTTGTTCGAGAGTGAGTTATTTGGCTATGAAAAAGGCTCATTTACCGGGGCGACTGAACGAAAGCACGGGCTTTTGGAGTTCGCTCATAACGGAACTTTGTTCCTGGACGAAATTTCCGAATTGGAAATATATTTCCAAGCCAAGCTGTTACGGGTCTTGCAGGAGCGGCAATTTCGCCGAGTGGGAGGCAAAAAGCTTATCAACGTGGATACTCGCGTGATCGCGGCTATGAACAAAAACCCCGCCAGAGCTATGGCTAGCGGTTTTTTGCGACAAGATTTATTTTACCGGCTGAGTGTCATTCCAATTCACATCCCACCACTGCGACGCAGAAAGGAGGATGTGCCACTTTTGGCCGACTATTTTTTGAAACAGGGTATCGAAAAATATCGCCTCGAACCAAAACAGATTTCACCAAACGCCATGACGCTGTTGCAAAACTATCGCTGGCCGGGAAATGTCAGGCAGCTCGAGAATGTCATCGAGCGGCTGATTGCTTTAATTCCCGGCCCAATCATTGACTCCGAAGATTTACCTGCTTTCATTACAAAAGGTAGCGGCAAGTGGGACAAGTCTGCTTTTATACATCCGTATAGCGAAGCAAAGCAAAGAAAGCTCCGATCCTTTGAGAAAAAATATTTGCAGGAACTGTTGAATGCCTGTGGCGGAGACATTGCCGAGGCGGCGAATATGGCTGGCATGACTGAAAGATCAATTTATCGATTAATTCGGCGCTCCGGCGGCACATTAAATAACTCGCAAAAGTAACTGCCTTCCCCCTAAAGTCTTGCCTCGGTAATGCATCTTGAATCAATAGGCTCAGCCTCTAACTAATGCCCTGCAAAGGGAAAATGACGACAATCCTAATTTTTTTAACCGACCTTTCATTACCTCTTCTCACCTCTTTGGGACATCGCCGGTCTGACAACTGATAAAACCTGTCAAAAGCCTATAAGTCTATTCTTTCTGATAACTTGTATCGGTTCCAGTTCGAGTTGTTTTGACAATTACTGTCAAAACATCCGCGTTATTTCTATGCAGCAAACGGACTTGTGTGCTGTTCGGACATATTTAAAAGTGGTTCTTTTACTTGAAAACATTACACTTGCGTTACCTAAATAGAAAGTCATGCCCAGAGCTGCAATGGTCTGGTTACAAAATTGCAACTGAAGATAGCCGTTTGAGAATTTCGCATCTTTGATTCGAGACATAGCAACTTCATGTTTTCAGAACCAAAAAATCTATTGTTGCTCAATTGAATGAAAATTGTGAGGTCATAATGATATCATCGAATGAGATGGAGATGAGGAGTAATGCAGTGGTGGGCTCGGCTAATGCAATACGTTCCCGGACGATTCTTGTGGCTTCCAAAGATGAGGCGATTAAGAAAGTCGTTACGAATATCTTAAGTGATCGTGATAATATGATTCTGTCAGTAAGCAGTGTTAAAGAGTTCTTCGAAGTGCTTACCGAAAGCAACGTTGATTTCATTATCTATGACCTTGATCTGCATCCACTAAACAACACAGACGCCTTTGTCATTGAGAAAGTCTATCATCCCCGTACACCGACCGTGGTGATTTATGATACCTACGATTATGAAACAACGAAGAAGCTACTCAATAAAGGTGTTATCTATCGCATGTTGAAACCAATCAATGAAAATGATTTGAAGCTGTTATACGAGCATATTTGCAGGGCATTGAATGGAAAGGATGTTATTAACTTTCCAGCACCAGCGCAGCCCTGAGGCCGCAGGCATTGGCATCAAACCGAACATCAGAGCAAGATGTATCGGCGTTGATTTGATCAAACAAAAATAATAGTACTTGTTAACGGTGCAAACAAATTCCCTTAAATTAAAAAATGACAACTTGTTTCAAGCTTTAATGAGAGTTTCTTGCAAAAAATTAGTGTTTTTACATTTACATCTAACCATGTTTGCTCTTGTTTGGCTTTTTGGTCATTCTGAGATCGTTAGTGGGCAGGAACGCCGTATAAAGCCAGGGGATGCGATTGACATTATGGTCTTAGGGCATGACGAGCTGAGCCAAACGGTTGTCGTGAGTTCCGATGGCACGTTGAATTATCCCTTACTCGCAGAGGTGCCTGTGGGAGGCATCACGTTGCAAAAATTACAGGACGTTCTTGTGGCCCAGTTTTCCCGAGTCATGGAACCGAGCCCTGTGGTGGTTGTGCATTTTGCTGAAAGTTACCCTATTAAGGTAACCGTGTTAGGTCAGGTGGCCCGTCCCGGCACCTATGAGGTTCCGAACACGATCGCTTTTCAGGCAGCACTTGCACAAGCAGGAATATCGAGTCCTGGGGCCCAACTCTCACAAGTCAAGCTGATTCGCAAGAATGATGATGAGGCAAACGTCCAGGTCGTGAATTTGGAAAAATTCCATTTCGAAGGGGATCTAAGTTACCTTCCTTCTCTAAAAGATGGTGACATCATTACGGTACCGGCCTTTCCTCTCGCCAAAACAGTAAAGGTGCTAGGTGCTGTAACAAAACCAGGCAGTTATGAGCTTTCCCATCGGGCCAGCCTCCTGGATGTCATCTTCCTGGCTGGTGGTCCCACTGATCGAGCCAAGATGAATGACATCAAAGTCACATATAGTGACGCAGATAACCGGCATGCGAGGCATTTTGACCTGAATAGATTCCTGAAGCAAGAAAGCGAGGACATCCCGATGGTTGAGCCTGGAGCTGTGATATATGTGCCTGAACAAACCATGACATGGAAAACAATCGTGGCCCTAGTGAGGGACCTCACGGTCTTTGCGACATTAATCGTACTGCTTCAAAGAGAAAGGTAATATCTGCTGGTTTGGGAGCGCAAAGTCAAAAGACTGATCGACGTGGCCATCTCGAGTCTCATTCTGATCGCGTTTTCGCCGATCTGACTAGTGATCGCCGTCACCAACACAGGCAATCTATGTATACATCGAATACAGCCAATTCTCCCGGGCACACTGAATTTTCGCACTACCTAAAGATGCTCAGACAACGAAAGTGGTTGATCATCCTCTGTGTGATTGGTGTCGTCATCCCTGTTGCTTTGGTNNAAGGATGTCATGTTTGCCTTCGACACGGGAACAGGTCGCCGCGACGCAAGCGCCTTGATTAATATTACCGAAGTGTTGAAAAGCCGGAAGCTGGCTGAAGAGGTGGTCAATTCACTCCCTGCTGAGGTTATCCAGGAGTTTGGGTTTTCCGACCACTCACTCCCTGATCTTTCCCTGGAAAAATTAATTGCTGATCAACTTCAAAAGAACCTGAGAGTAAACTCGGTGCTGAGCAGCGATATTTTAAGAATCAAAATCCAGAGCGGTAGCCCCGTCGCTGCCACAGTCATAGCCAATACCTATGTCGAACGAATAATCGATTGGAATCTGCGAACCAAGCGGGAGGAGATTACAAGCGTTCGCGATTTCGTTGAAATGCAGCTTGCGGTTTTTCGAGATAAGCTAACAGCTGCGGAAGACACCCTGCGAGCCTTCAAAGAAGAGAATCCGATGATATCCCTCAGAGATAGGCATACCGAAATTCTCAAACGAGCAACCGATGCTGAGGTTCGTTACAACGAAGCGCAAGCCGAGGTTGCTGCACAGAGACAGCGCAAGCGCGATGTTGAGCGGAAAATAAGGGAACTATCTCCCTCTCACATCTTGGCTCCAAGTCCTTTGGAGGCGGATCTTAGGGCAAAACAGCAAGGA
>JAABYK010000588.1:5355-6905 GCA_011775825.1 Candidatus Zhuqueibacterota bacterium
GTTGGCCTGACTTTTTTCCTGGAATCTCTTGATACCTCGCTCAAATCCCAAGAGGAGATCGAAGACTATGTTAATCTCCGTGTCTTGACCTCGATTCCGACCATCAATCCGACAAACAGGATTTCGGATTTTATGAAACGACATTACAACAATAATAATGCCTTTTATGCGAAACTTACCGATCTCAGCCGAAGCTCCTTGACATACGAGGCTTATCGTGCTTTCCAAGTTAATTTCGCTCTTATCAATACAGACAATATTCTACGAAGCATTTTGATCACTAGCGCATGTCCGGGCGAAGGAAAAACCCACACGACGTTTAACATAGCCATGATATATGCCATGAGCGGGATGAAAACGTTGCTCATCGATTGCGACCTCAGGNNAAAATACTGAATGGAAATCGAGAGCCGGGATTGACCAATGTATTGATGAATGAGATAGCATTACACCAAGCGATTCAAAAACTAAAGGACGAAAATCTTGACCTTTTATCCACTGGGACTATGCGACCATCAAACCACCATGAGCTATTAAGCAGCCAAAGTATGCGAGATGTTCTAGCTGAGTGCAAGGATAACTATGATCTGGTGATCGTGGATTCGCCCCCGCTCATTGCGGTGACCGATTCTATCGTTTTGAGCGCTTTGGTGGATGGCGTTTGTCTGGTGATCCGATCGGGTAAGACCAGGATGCAGATGATTCGCAAGGCAAAAAAACTGTTGGAAAGCAGCCGCTCGAGAATTGTCGGCGTCATTTTGAATGACATTGACTTGAAAAGCGTCTATGGCAATTGGTATTACAAAAATTACTATTACTATCAACTGAATAACGACCAGAAGGACAAGTCAAGATAAGGGACATGTTTATCCATGAGATCACGAGATAAGCTTGATGCATTCAAGAATGCACGATCCGTGCGAATCGGACAGCGCATTTCTTCCATCCAGGAATTTCGTGCGATTCTGGAGTATGAACGTGCTCGAGTTGACCGCAACAATCACGAGTTTTCGCTCTTGATATTCAAGTTAAACTTAAGTGAACACAATAAAAATGGCGTGCACAAATCTTCTTTGGAGGCCATTGCGGCCTCACGGGTGCGCTACACAGATATAATTGGATGGTTTGACGAGCACGATCTGGGTATTCTTCTGCCATATACTCCTGCCGATGGTGCATGGAAGCTTGCGGTCGATATTTGTCAACTGGCTAATCTGCCGATGAATTTCTCGGCGTGCGAAGTTTACACCTATCCATCAGAGATATATCACTACGAAAAATAAATTACAAACAACCGACTTTGGATTCGTGAGGCGATAACTTAAAAAAGTGAGAATGAATTGAAAGACCCTTTGCCAACATTTGCCTCCGCAACTCGCAGCGAGGTGCTCAAGCGAATGCGGACAGACCATCAGAAAATCTTTGAACGGTCTGTGCGGCCATTGGAGCCGTTAATGGCATCGCGTATCCCGATCTGGAAGCGTGTCCTGGATAAGGTCGCCGCTTCTAGCGCTCTTGTCTTGAGTTCACCACTTTTGCTGCTGATTGCG
>JAABYK010000588.1:6919-10650 GCA_011775825.1 Candidatus Zhuqueibacterota bacterium
ATTTGGGGAATAAATTCACTCTCTGGAAATTTCGCACCATGAAAGTCAATGCTGATACGAGTACGCATCAAAGTCACTTGACAGACTTGATGGGGTCAGACAAGCCCTTGACCAAGCTGGATTTGAAAGAAGATTCAAGAATTATTCGTTTTGGCAAAATTTTCCGGCAATCCGGATTGGATGAATTGCCGCAGATAATCAACATCCTTCGAGGAGAAATGAGTCTGATCGGACCTCGCCCATGTCTTCCTTATGAAGTCGAAAGCTATCTCCAGTGGCAAAAAAGACGGTTCGACGTGCTGCCAGGAATTACCGGTCTGTGGCAGGTCAACGGGAAGAACAGAACGACCTTTACGGAAATGATGCGTCTGGATATGAGGTATGCGAGAGAGCTGTCTTTTTGGTTGGACGCCAAGATAATGTTCAAGACGATCCCAGCAATCATAAGGCAAATTCAAGACGGCCGTACAGTTAAAAACTCATGATGAATTACGAATGAACGGTTCAATCGGAATCTCAGTCGTCGGATGTGGTTATTGGGGACCGAACCTCGTCCGCAACTTCACTTCGCTGCCGGAATGCCATGTCAAGAAAGTCTGTGATCTCGCTCCAGAGCGGCTTGCGTATATACAAAGGCTTTATCCCGGAGTCGAGGTTACAACTTCTTTTCAAGCCATTCTTGATGAGGATGATATTGATGCGGTGGCCATTGCCACGCCTGTCTCCACGCATTTTAGTCTGGCGAAACAGGCGCTTCAGGCCGGAAAACATGTCCTTATTGAAAAGCCCATGGCCTCTTCTGTGGCAGAGTGCCAGGAATTAATGGAGCTTGCAGCTACGAAAGACCGAATCATTATGGCTGGTCATACTTTTATCTACTCTTCGCCGGTACGGCTGATAAAGAAAATTGTCGATGCCGGGGATCTAGGCGATATCTACTACATCAGCTCGCAGCGTCTGAATTTGGGACTGTTTCAAAAAGACATCAACGTGACATGGGATCTCGCTCCGCATGATATTTCGATCATCCTTTTCCTCATAGGGCAAGATCCGGTTTCTGTCAATTGCCGCGGCAACGCTCACATCAACGCGAATGTGGAAGATGTGACTTCCTTGACCATGGAATTTCCGAATAAGACATTTTCAATGATCCAAAGCAGTTGGCTTGATCCCAATAAGGTTCGCCGAATGACGATCGTCGGCAGCAAGAAAATGTTGCTTTATGATGACAATGAGCCTTTGGAAAAGATCAAGTTGTATGATAAACGTGTTGAGACTCCACCTCATTACGATACCTTTGCCGAGTTTCAGTATTCCTATCATTATGGTGATGTGCATATTCCATACATCAAGCAGGCTGAGCCCCTCAAGATTCTGGCCCAGCACTTTTTGGAGTGCATACTGACCGGCTCGAAACCGGAGACCAGTGGGTTGGAAGGCATGCAAGTTGTAAAAATTCTCGTAGCCGCCTCCGAATCGTTGAAAAGGGGCGGCGGAAAAGTTGATTTGAGCAAATCCCCATTATTGAGCAGTAAAACAATGCCTGGTTACCAAGACACTGAGAACACGGCTGCGGTTGCAGAAGCCAGGGGTCGGCAAGAACGACTTCAAGAAGTATGAAAGACACCATGACTGAAAAAATAACGCTGACAAAAACGATTGCTCCCGATGTCATATTGGGCAAGGATGTAAAGATCTTCAAATTCGTCAATCTTTATGGCTGTGAAATCGGGGATTTTACGAAGATCGGGACTTTTGTTGAGATACAAGAGGGGGTCAGGATTGGCAAAAATTGCAAAATCTCCAGCCATACTTTCATATGCGAGGCCGTCACTATCGAAGATGAGGTTTTCGTCGGGCACAATGTGACTTTCATCAATGATCTCTATCCTCGCGCCACGACAGAGAAAGGCGGTCTGCAAATCAAGGCGGATTGGGAATGTGTTCCCACGTTGATAAAGCGAGGCGCTTCTATAGGGTCAAGCGCAACGCTGCTGGCCGGTATCACGGTTGGTGAAAAAGCTATTATTGGCGCTGGCAGCGTAGTAACCAAGGATGTGCCCACCAACACCATTGTTGCTGGGAATCCTGCGAGGATAATTCGAAAGGTTGAGGAGAAAATAAATTTCTAGAAGTGCCTTTTTTGAACCTAAGATTGCATATGAATCGATAAATGAAGGAAATAGATTCGGTTATTCAAGCTGTGGTCGAGCAGAGTGCATTTGGCCCGGCGGCCAGTTTGCTGCCGATTTTGAAGTTGAGTTCTCAGCTTCGTGCGGTTGCCTCATGCGATTGGCGTTGACAGCGATTCATTGGAAATTCAATAACATTTTGAGAGAAAAGTAGTTCTTTGCCAAAAAATGACATACTCACAGTGAGCTACGAAGATATGGTAAGAGATCCATGCAAGTGTGCATATGAATGCATTGAGTTCTCGGGACTCAACAAGAATTGCCAGAAATTTCGCAGACATTTATCCACGATCAGGACTATAAATGCGAATGAAAAACAGCTTAGAATACCTTCTTGGAAGAATTGCTTGACCAGGGACAATTGGATATGTTGAATGATTTGCTTGAAGACACACTTGTTCGACTTGGTTACTTCTGAAATGAACAGCAAGTCCCATAATGATAGGCCAAGTTTATTGATCAGATTTTATTATCTTTTAAAACCGATCATTCCAAGACGCTTGCAAATCTGCTTGCGCAGAATACATGCCAAACGCAAACGTTATCTGTATTCTGACATATGGCCGATACTTACCAGAGCAGGTCGAACTCCAGCAAACTGGCCAGGATGGCCGGATCAAAAGAAGTTCGCACTGGTACTGACACACGACGTTGAAACAGCATTGGGTCATTCGAAGTGTGAGGCGTTGGCAAATTTGGAAGAGACATTGGGGTTTCGGTCTTCATTCAATTTTGTTCCGGAGCGATATCAGGTCTCTCCTCTTCTACGACAGCGACTAAGCGAGCGCGGATTTGAAGTTGGTGTTCACGGATTGCTGCACGATGGCAAGCTTTTCCGGTCGAGAGAAATATTTCGGGAACGAGCACGCAGAATCAACCAATATCTGAACGAATGGGATGCTGTAGGATTTCGCGCTCCTGCTATGCACCATAATCTGGAGTGGCTGCACGGATTGAACATTGAATACGATCTTTCGACTTTTGATACGGATCCATTCGAGCCGCAGTCTGACGGGGTGGAAATGATATTTCCCTTTTGGGTGAATGGCGCCAGAGAGCACCAAGGCTACGTAGAGTTACCTTATACGTTGCCACAGGATCATGCCCTTTTTGTGATTCTGAAAGAAAGAACCATCGATATTTGGAAAGAGAAATTGCATTGGATCGTGGCACATGGTGGGATGGCGCTTCTGAATGTCCATCCTGATTACATAATTTTCAATGGCAGTAAACTCGGACTCGAGGAATTTCCTGCAGCATATTATACAGACTTCTTGATGCATATTAAGCGCAATTATGAAGGCGAATATTGGCATGCCTTGCCACGCCAAGTTGCTCGTTTTTGTCGAGTCTTAAAGAACCATGAGTCATTAGATTTGTGTGGGGAGCGAATAATAAGTTGATACTTATATATCAGAAACCTGGCTTTGCATTTGGAGGCTCCTGTCTGCCAAAGGATATGAGAGCCCTTCTCTATAAGGCGACACAGCTCGATCTCGAGTCACCCCTCTTGCGCTCGGTCCTGATTAGCAACAACAG
>JAABYK010000588.1:10673-13924 GCA_011775825.1 Candidatus Zhuqueibacterota bacterium
AACCCGATGGTCGAGCTCATCGAAAGGCTGATTGGGAAAGGCTACGACGTCAGCATATTTGACAGGGAAGTCGCATTGGCGAGGCCTTTCGGATCGAACAAAAGATACATCGAACATGTTATTCCCCATGTTTCTTCCCTGATGAAACCGTCACCTGTCGATGTTGTTGCAGACGCCGAAGTCATTGTGGTCGGTAAAAAGACACGTGAGTTTGCCAATATCGTTGCCGGTTTGGATGGTGGTAAGACAGTGGTCGACCTTGTGCGAATTGCGGCCGATACTGAACAATTAAAATGCAATTATGAGGGGATATGTTGGTAAATATCGGTGCTGTTTCTATTTACGATATTTCTAGTGAAGATGAACCAGTGAATCGATTACAAGTCCAATCTTCATCCAAAAAATAGAAAATGAAACTTAAACAAATATCCATACTTGCTGCTGTTCTATTTTGCAGTATAGTTGTTGGCTATGCGGTATTACAATCCGTTCGTAAACATTTCAATATCGGGCTGGTTTTTTATAAAGTAGGACAATCTGTCGCCATCTCGGAGCACAAGCGGGAGACCAAGCCGTATCCCCTTTTGCCTGATAACAAGGTGAGAAATATTATACTTTTCATCGGCGACGGTATGGGCATGAGCCATATCACCTCTGCCCGCTGCGCATTGGCCGGGCCCAATGACAGACTGAACATCGAGCGCATGCCGGTAACAGGTTTGGTGACAACACATTCTATTGATGATCTGGTCACTGATTCCGCCGCAGCCGGAACAGCGCTCGCTACCGGCGTGAAAACGACAAACGGTCACATTGGCGTGGATTTACAGGGGAAAAGCCATCCGACGATTTTAGAAGTTGCGCGTGATGCCGGCTTGTCGACCGGGTTGGTCACGACAACATCGCTGGCAGATGCAACGCCGGCTGTCTTTGCCAGTCATGTACTCGATCGGGCGATGAAAGATGAAATAGCTTTGCAGCTTCTGCGGGCGCGGGTGAACGTCTTGTTTGGCGAAGGCGAAGATTTTTATCCGGGAACCGACCCGCACAGCACCAGAAAAGATGAAGTGAATCCAATCGCTTTCGCGAGAGAGCTGGGCTATGCGGTCATAGACAAAAAAGAAGATTTGGCCAATGCCGACGCCGGTTTTCTTCTCGGGCTTTTTGAAGATTTAACCATTGATAAAAGAGAGCCTGAGTTGCATTCACGACTCCACCCGCCGAATTTGTCGGAATTGACTGCGAAGGCGATTGCTTTGTTGAATCGAAACGAAAAGGGCTTTTTTCTGGTGGTTGAAGAAGAAGGCGTGGATCTCGGCAGCCATGTGAACAGGCCGGATTATTTTATTCAACACTTAAAGAATTTGGATGAGGCCGTAAAGGTTGGGATTGATTTCGCACTTAGTAACAAGCAGACGTTAGTGATCGTCACGGCAGATCATGAAACCGGCGGCTTGAATATCGTTAGCAGCTCACAAGCTGAAAAACGGATCGAGCTTATTTGGGATACCGACAAGCATACTGGCCAACCCGTGCCATTGTTTGCCTTAGGCCCGCATGCGTTTCGATTTACCGGCTTAAAAGACAATACAGAAATTCCTCGAATCTTAGCGGAGCTTCTAAGATTGGATAAGTTTCCAAGCATTGAACGTATTTCTCATAATGATTCTGAAGCACAAATCGCGAGCTACCCAGGTAAAAACTTTTAAGTTTATTGAACTAATTGACATGATTCATTTTAACCCCCAAATCACTTATGCAAGTGGCGTTTGATACTCTGAAGGAATCCTTACGCGCTCAGGCCGGGATGAAACGCGCGTCGTTTGAACTGCAACTGGAGGAGATGAATCCACTGGCCATCTCGAATTGGAATGAGCATATTCTCTCCACTCCACGTCCTTCGATTTTTCATACACAGAACTGGTTGCGAGTGTTGAAGGAATCCTACGGTTATCGTCCTTATTATTTGGCATACTTCGAAAAGGGCAGGCTTGTAGTTTTGATGCCGATCATGGAGATCAGGAGTTGGATCACGGGCACGCGAGGTGTTTCCTTACCGTTTTCAGACTATTGCGAGCCTATCATCGCCGAGAAGGCCTGCTTCCCTGAATTGTTTGATAATGTGGTCGGCATGGCGCGACAATGCAAATGGAAATTCATCGAAATACGTGGCGGCGATGAATGGCTGCGTTCGGCGGTGCCATGGAGCTGGTATTATCGCCACATTTTGAGCCTGAAGGGAGACGAATCGGAGATATTCGGGAGATTACGAAGCAATTATCGTGCAAAAATCAGAAAGGCGCTTCGGAACGATGTCAAAACGGAAATCCTGCAGACACCAGAGGCTATGACAGAATATTATCGGCTGCACTGTCTGACGCGCAAAGGACATGGCCTGCCGCCACAGCCGATACTCTTTTTCAAGAAGATTTATGAGCATATTGTTTCCCAAAATCTGGGCTTTGTGCTGTTGGCCTCGCATCGCGAAAAATATTTATCGGGCGCCGTTTTTTTTCGGTTCGGCAAGCGAGCGATTTATAAATTCGGCGCGGCGGATATGCGTTATCAGCATTTGAACCCCAATTACCTGGTTTTTTGGAATGCAATTCAGTGGCTGTACCGGAATGGCTGCAATGAACTTTGCTTTGGCAAGTCCGCGCCCGGTAATCAAGGATTGATTCAGTTCAAAGACGGTTGGGGAACGGAAAAATATAGAATAAATTATTTCAGATATGAGCTGAAAACCGCGTCTTTTGCGCAGAATGCAAATCAATCGATGGAAGCAGGCTACCATATTTTTAGGAAGATGCCTGTCTCGTTGTTGAAGATGGCTGGCACGCTGCTTTACCCCCATGTAGGCTGAGCCATAATAATCCCATGATCGTGACATGAGTACAAAAATCAAAGTCCTGTATATAGCCGGTCCATCGAGAAGCGGAAGCACGGTTCTAAGCAACCTGCTTGGCGAAGTCGAAGGATTTTTCAACGCTGGTGAGCTTATTGATATTTGGGATAGGGGAATAGAGACTGAAGGGCGTTGCGGGTGTGGCGTTCATATCAGCGAGTGTGGAATTTGGCACACTGTGCTGGATAGAATGATGGCCACTCCGAACCATATCGATGTTCAGCTTATGATTCGTCAGCGCGATGACGCAGCACATAGCCGCAAAGTTTTGTGGTATATGGGGGTGCCGGGAGCCAGCTCGAGATTAAAAAGACAGCTGCGCCCGTATACCCGCGCTTTGGAGATG
>JAABYK010000701.1:0-352 GCA_011775825.1 Candidatus Zhuqueibacterota bacterium
GTCGTTCACGTTAGCACCGAGCGAGACCCGTAATGTGACGGTGAGTTTTAATCCAACCTCGGATGGCAGTAAGACTGCAACCTTGAGTTTTGATAGCAACGTCCCGGATGAAAATCCGCTGGAAGTTCTGCTTACCGGTAACGGTGTCATTCAAGACATCGATGTCAGTCCTCTAAGTTTGGATTTCGGCAGCGTTTTGGTGAGCGAAATGAAGACGTTGAGCACTATCATCACGAATGTTGGCAGTAAAAACCTGGAAGTTACAGGCATTCAGTTAGGCAGCAGTACCAGTGGCGATTTTACCATTGATAGCGCACCTGGCACACCCGTCACTATACCACCGTCCGAGAGC
>JAABYK010000701.1:451-5687 GCA_011775825.1 Candidatus Zhuqueibacterota bacterium
TACTTCCTGGGACTTCGGGGACGTCGATGCCGGTACGTTTGAAGATAAAACCTTCGTGCTTTCCAATTCTCAAAGCGCGACCGAAAATTGCACCGGCAGTGTCAGCATATCCGGCGATCCGGAGTTCTCCATCGTCAATGGTAAAGACTTCGATATCACACCGGGTGAGAGCCATGAGCTTGTGGTGCGTTTCGACTGCCGACATGATGCCGGTAATCCGAATGCAACGATAACTATCTCAAGCAATGATCCGGACGGCGATATTGAGGTCGACGTGACTGGTAATTGTGTTGAGCTCGATGTCCCGGACATCGCTGCTTCCACAGAACAGGTGCGGTTCGCCAGAGTGCAAGTCGGCTCCAGTCGCGAAAGAAGATTCATCTTATTCAACAGGGGAACAGCGGACGTCGTCGTGACCGAGACACAACTCCTTGGGTCAAACAGAGACTTGTATGAGGTAACGAATGCCGAGGTACCCTTCACAATCGAACCTGGTGAAAACAGAGAACTAAGGGTCACGTTCACTCCTGACTCAGCCGGCAACAAAGTCGCTCGAATTCAATTCTTCAGTAACGATCCTGATGAGAACCCGCTAGTCGTCAAATTGCGAGGTGAAGGCGTGGGCGAACCTGACATTGCGGTCGATCCGGCAAAACTCGATTTTGGCGAAGTTCAAGTCGGCAAAGAACGGGATTTGAAGGTCACCGTATCCAATGAAGGTACGGTAAATTTGGAGGTATCCGACCTTCAACTTACGGGAGCCGATGCCGATCAGTGGGAAATCGTAGACGGAGAAACCCCGTTTACGATTGCACCCGCTGAGTCGGAAGACATCAAGCTTTCTTTCACCCTGACTTCAGCAGGCCAAAAAACCGCAACTCTGCAGATCCGCAGCAACGATCCGGATGAAGATCCTATCGAAATACCTTTGACGGGGATTGGAGTTGAGGATTCCGGAGAACCGGATATTGCAGCTTCACCTGACAGTCCTGATTTCGGTGAAGTTGAGATTGGCCAAAGATCCGAACAGGCGGTTACGGTATCCAACGAAGGCACGGCAGACCTGCAAGTCAGCGACACAGGACTTTCGGGGACGGACGCCGACCAATGGGAAATCACAAATGGAGAAGAGCCGTTCACCCTTGCTCCCAGTGAGACCCAGGAAGTCATCCTTTCGTTTGGTCCCACTTCGGCGGGAGTGAAAAGCGCAACTTTGGAAATCGCCAGCAATGATCCCGATGAAGACCCGCTGATTGTAGAGCTAACTGGAACAGGTGTTGAACCAGCGACGGTATCGCCTTTCGCAGGTATCATCGTCATCAATGAAATCCATTACAATCCAAGCACGGCACAAGGAAGCGACAACGACTTTGAGTTTTTGGAGCTGTTCAATACGTCAGAAGACAGCATCAATCTGGACGGTTTCTCCTTTTCAGATGGGCTACAACATACCTTCACATCTGAGGATACGCTTCCTGCCAACGGCTTCCTGGTATTGGCCAAAAACGCCGAAAGTTACCCCGGGAGCATTCAATGGGAATCTGGCCAATTGGTCAGTGACGGCGAAGCCCTGCAGATTGTGGATCCGGATGGAGCACTCGTAGACTCAGTAGAATACGACCACTCCGTTCCGTGGCCAACCGAAGCTGATGGCGACGGACCTTCACTCGAATTGATCGACGCGCTTTCGGATAACAGTCTGCCGGAGAATTGGCAAGCCAGTTTCGTGGACGGCGGCACGCCGGGTGCAGAAAATTCATCGGAAACGAACACCCAATTCCCAAATATTGTTGTGAATCCAAACTCGGCGAATTATGGCGAAGTAACCGTTGGCGCCTCTTCTTCTCAAGCGTTTGAAATATCAAACGACGGTTCTGCCGATCTCGAAGTCGCTGAGTACACAATTGAAGGAACGGCCGCAGGTCATTTCTCAATTGCCGACGACGCCCCGTTCTCCTTGGTGCCAGGTGAGAGCCACTCGATTGAGGTGCTGTTCGCTCCGGCTGCAGAAGGTGAGATGAACGCCACCCTCCGCATTGTCAGCAACGATCCCGATGAAGCTGTCCTGGAATTGCCCTTGACAGGTCAAGCGGTTCAAGCTGCATCGCCGAACGTTGCCATCGATATCACAGAATATGATTTTGGCGTTCTGAATCTCGGTGTCACTGAAAACTTGGTTGTAACCGTGAGCAACACAGGCGGAGCAGACGTAGAGATTACCACCACAAAACTCGTTGGTGAAGATGCCGGACAATTCTCACTTGAGAGCGGCGAAGTTCCATTCACCCTGGCTTCAGGCGAAAATCGAGAATTGATCGTGGCCACTAATCCAACCGCCACGGGTGAACGCTCCACCATCCTGCGGCTTGAAACCAACGACCCGGATGAACATACGGTGGACATCTCAATTTCCATGTATGTAAATACGCCTCCGTCCACCCCCGTTTTGCTTCAACCTGAAGGGGGCGAGGAAGCAGACGTACTGGTTTGGCAGCATGCCGTCGATCCGGATCCAAACGATGAAACCAGCTACACCCTTGAAATCAGCCCGGACGAGCAGTTCTCGGAGGATCTATTCGTCAGACCGGGACTTCGAGACACAAGTATGACTGTGAACGAAATTGCTGCCAGTTATGATTTTACGTCCGGTTCATTCTATTACTGGCGAGTAAAAGCCGTGGACAGCTACGATGCAGATTCGGATTACTCGGAAGCAGCATATTTCCAATATGTCACCAACCCAACCGCTGTGGAAGACTCTCCGGCAACCGAGGTGCCAGTCGGATTTTCCCTGGCTCAAAATTATCCGAATCCGTTCAATCCCGAAACGCAGATTCGTTATGAGCTGCCAGCTTCAACAAGCGTGACACTCAAAATTTATGATGTTCGCGGTCAAGAAGTCCGGACCCTAATGGACCGGGAACTGAAATCTGCCGGTGTATTTACCATCCCCTGGGATGGCCGGGATAATTCGGGAAATCTCGCGCCCTCCGGAACTTATTTCTATCGCATGGTCCTCAGCTCTCATGAAGGCAAACGTCAGACAGTGATTCAAACTAAGAAAATGTCGTTTGTGAAATAAGGCGAGATTGGCTGCAAATCTGAGTCGACAAAAGAGCTAACAGAGCGGGGATCAATTCTCCGCTCTGTTAGTTTTGGTTTAAAAAATCCCTGACTGACCTTCCTAAAGTTGGCATACCGAGTTTTTGGTTGATAATCAGCAAGCAAATTTTTCAGGTAATCTTCAGTCAGCAAAAAAAGTTGACAAGTGGATGAAGGCAGGGAAATCGGTGAGCAGGGACGCTTCGTGAGGTCGGGACTAGTTAATTGAGCTCCAAATTGTCGACAAAAGTGTCAAATTGTGACTCAGAGCGTTTCCAAACTTCCGGAAGATTCTCTGCTAAGGGTTGCAAGGGAGCTTCTTGAAGAAGAACTCCGTAGCCGTGCACGAAGAAGTGTCGAAAAGCGAGATATTCGTCGAGAGCTTTAGGAAGATTCTGAGAGATAATTTTCTGCTCTACTGCCAGCGTTAATAAGTCCTTATGGGAAGTTTCTGAATCAGGCAATTGCACATTCAAATACTTCAGAACGCGCTTTAGCAAATTCTCCATACCAGTATAACTGTTGTGCAGGCAAGTTGCGATAGCGGCAAGTTCAACAAAGGTTCTTCTTTTACGGAGCTGTGTTTTTTGTAGTGCCTTAAGAGTGGCCTTTATGCGTTCCTTTTCAGCCGCAATGTCTTCCAATAGTTCATCCATAAATCCTGGTGCCTCTCTTTTCGATCAAGAAGTTGAAACGCGTTTTTGGCAACAGGTCCACCAAATCCACGGGTTTTGAAAGTTGCCGAATTAATTCACCATAGAATTTGAAAAACAATGCAGGATCAATACCTTTTACACCCAGGTCGATATCTCGAGCCTGGGCATTGGCATTCAATTCAGTGAGGAACCAAAGAGATAGATGGTTTCTACCTCATATTTTTTTGCGCATTTAATTATTGCAGCTTTGTCAGATTCATTAATCATAACGAATTCCTTTTTCAGGATCCATACAAAAATAGCAGACTTTTGGCAAAAACACAAGCATATTTCGGGGCCGATTACAACAGCACAGCGCTTTAAGTGGAAATAGAGTTTCTTTGACTCATCGATGCCCAATCCGTCACTTATAGGGCCATAAGGCCCTATTTTCTTATTGACTAATTGCTAAAAAATCCCTAAGTTTCAAAGGGCTTTGAACCTGAAATTGCTTAAAAAGCCAGGTCTTAAGATCTGGCTTTTATTTTATGATGAAAGACTTTTATGGACCTGGATAAGATCAGAAATTTTTGCATCATCGCGCATATTGACCACGGTAAATCGACGCTGGCCGATAGAATTCTTGAAAAGACCGGCACGTTGGCCAAAGTGGAAAAGGCGCAAATGCTGGATGATATGGACCTGGAACGCGAACGCGGCATTACGATTAAGGCCCATACGGTGACGATGAACTACAAAGCGGACGATGGCAAGTCGTACATGTTGAATCTCATCGATACGCCCGGCCATGTGGATTTCACCTACGAAGTGTCTCGCAGTCTGGCGGCTTGCGAAGGGGCGGTGTTGGTCGTGGATGCGGCCCAGGGCATCGAAGCACAAACCATCACCAATCTCTATCTTGCATTGGAAAACGATCTGGAAATTATTCCGGTGATCAACAAAGTTGATTTGCCAAGTGCTCGCGTCGAGAGCGTTCGTCACCAACTCGCCGAGATCTTGGGCGTCAGCGAGGAAGAAGTGCTCTTAGCAAGCGCCAAAGAAGGCATGGGAGTCATCGAGATTCTCGAAGCCGTGGTACGAAGAGTTTCCCCTCCGAAAGGCGAGTCGGATGCACCCTTGCGCGCCCTGATCTTTGACTCCGTGTTTGACACCTACCGTGGCGCCATTGCCTACATTCGACTGTTCTCTGGCACGATTACTCCCGGGATGGAAATCAAATTTTTCAATACCGGCAAGAAATTTGAAGTGGATGAAGTCGGCATTCTCCAATTGAAGAAGGTTCCCAAAGACAGACTCTCCGTGGGCGAAGTCGGCTATTGTATTGCAGGCGTTAAGGAAGTTCAAGACACCAAAGTGGGCGACACCATCACGAGCGCTCAAAATTCTGCGCCTGAGCCGCTTCCGGGTTATCGTGACGTCAAGCCCATGGTTTTCAGCGGACTCTTCCCTGCTGACAACGACGATTATGAGGAACTCCG
>JAABYK010000701.1:5751-7543 GCA_011775825.1 Candidatus Zhuqueibacterota bacterium
CAGGAAAGATTGGAAAGAGAGTACGGCCTCAACATTCTGACGACCATGCCGAACGTGGAGTACAGAGTGAAAACCAATAAAGGTAAGTCTTTGGTCGTGGACAACCCGACCCTGCTCCCTCCTCCTGGCGAAATTGATTACATCGAGGAGCCGTATATTACTGCCGACATTATTACACCAGCGGAGTATATTGGCAACATCATGAAACTCTCACAGGATCGGCGCGGTATTTATAAGAACACGGAGTATCTCGATCCGACACGAGCAAATTTGCATTATGATTTCCCCTTGTCGGAGATCATTTTTGATTTTTACGATAAACTTAAATCCTCAACTCGAGGCTATGCATCCTTTGACTATCAGTTTGCTGAATACCGTCAATCCGAATTGGTGAAACTTGACATTTTGATAAATGGCGAGCCCGTGGATGCGCTCTCGTATATCATCCACAAAGATAAGGCCTACGATTGGGGTAAAAAGATCTGTAGCAAACTCAAAGAATTGATTCCCAGACAATTGTTCGAAGTGGTCATCCAAGCAGCTATTGGCAACAAAATCCTTTCGCGCACAACGGTCAAGGCCATTCGCAAAAATGTGACGTCCAAATGTTATGGCGGCGACGTCACCCGCAAACGAAAGCTGCTGGAAAAACAGAAGGAAGGCAAAAAACGGATGAAGCAAGTCGGGCGCATCGAGTTGCCACAAGAAGCGTTTTTGGCAGTATTGAAGGTTGAGTGAAAATAGAACTCGAGTAAGCTGCGCCACCACCCAAGAAGGAGAGTAGAATGAAACAGAAGCGCAAACGACAAACGACTTCACAGCAAAGAATGAAAACAAAAAAACGCACTCCAGGAGAAGCCTCCGGCAAAGGCAGAAAGAAGAAAAACAGCTTTCGGGAGTATTCGGAGGCCATCTTAGTTGCGCTGCTAGCGGCATTGTTCCTGCGTGCCTTCGTGGTTCAGGCATTCAGAATCCCCACAGGCTCCATGAAAGATACGTTGCTGGTTGGCGACTTTTTACTGGTCAACAAATTCATCTATGGCGTTCGTACTCCGGACAGAATTCCCGTGGTGGATGCGGAGATCCCGTTCATGCGACTCCCCGCGTTCAAGCAACCAAAGCGCGGCGACGTCGTCGTCTTCAAATATCCTGAAAATCCAAAGCTGGATTACATCAAACGGTGCATCGCTGTCGGGGGCGACACAATAGAAATGCGAAATGGCGAAGTTTTTGTGAATGGTAAACCGGAGGGTCAGAAAATTGACCTGGGCAGGAAATATGATGCCCAAGAAGGGCGCTATGTCCGACACACGAAAATCATCACCCCCCACAACAAAACCTACGTCATCCGGCATTACGCCAATCATCATCTGAACAATTCTACACACGACTACGGGCCGCGTGTGGTCCCCAAAGGTCATTATTTCATGATGGGCGACAATCGCGACAACAGTCAGGACAGCCGGACGTGGGGATTTCTACCCGAGGAGAACGTGGTTGGTGAAGCACTGATCATTTATTTCTCATGGAATAAAAACCCGGACTTTTGGAATATAGTCGACAGCATCCGCTGGTCGAGAATTGCAAGTCTCATTCACTGACACATGAACGCGGGACTTTACATCCACATCCCTTTTTGTGAAAAAAGGTGCGGCTACTGTGACTTCTTTGTTGTCGCTCAAAAGCAAGACAAAATCCCCGACTACTTGGAAGCTTTACAAAAGGAATGCACCCTCTATTCCGATCGTCTGCCTGTTAAACAGCTTTGTTTCTCGACGCTGTTTTTTGGAGG
>JAABYK010000701.1:7583-17063 GCA_011775825.1 Candidatus Zhuqueibacterota bacterium
TCCGAATCCCGAAATTACAATCGAAACCAATCCGGGCACCGTGGATCTGGATAAATTGAAAGCGTATCGGGAGGCCGGTGTGAATCGCCTGAGTCTTGGCATGCAGTCATTTCAGCCGGAGGAACTTTTTGCACTCGACCGTATCCACACCGTTGAAGATGCCCACAGCTGTTACGAGGATGCCAGAAAAGCAGGCTTTGAGAACGTCAGTGTGGATTTGATTTTCGCATTGCCAAATCAACCATTCGAGAATTGGCAAACGACTCTGACAAAGGCAGTCGCACTCGGACCGGAGCATATCTCCGCCTATAATCTCAGCTTTGAATCAGGGACGCCGTTAACTAAAACACTGCGCAGGGGAGAGATTGCGCCGTGCTCGGTAGACGTTGAGCGTAAAATGTATCTGCATAGCATCGATTATTTGCAAGCGCATGGCTACGAACAATATGAAATCTCCAACTTCGCAAAGCCTAACAGGGAATGTGTTCACAATCAAAAATACTGGGATGGCAGCCCCTACCTGGGCTTGGGTGCCTCGTCTCACTCATTTATGGACAAGCGGCGTTTTTGGAATGTTCGCAATCTAAGAGAGTACATAGAATTACTGAACTCTCAAACTCTCCCGATCGAGGGCGAAGAAACCTTAGACCTAGAACAAAAGTCCTTTGAAAGAGTGTTGCTGGGTCTGAGACAACGTCGAGGCGTGGACTTAAAGTCTTTCGAAAATGACCTTGGATTCTCGTTTTTCGAAAAATATGTCCAACCGCTGTCCAAGTTTTTTTCGTGCGATTTCAGTGACGGTATGTTCGCTTCAGAATTGAGCGATGGTCAGCGTAAAATCAAAAGCCGTCTCCTGGAGATTGAAGACGGATTCCTCAAATTGACCAAACAGGGATTGTTGCTAAACGATTCGATTTGTGCGGCGTTTCTTTAATGTCATCTACCTTATTTGTCCTCGATCTCTTCTAACAACTTCCGACAATCTTCCTTGTGTGCTTCATCCTGGTGATCAGCAACAGGCAATTCTAAGACCCTCTGAAACTCCTTGCGAGCCCGGTCCCACTTCGCCATTTTCATGTAAACCAGTCCCAACTGTTTATGATGGTTGATCCACTGAGGACTAATCTCGATGGCCTTCTTGAGATTGGCGACCGCCTTCTCATAACTGGCACCCGGAGGCACCCCGCCATAAATGATTTTGGCCGCAGTCTTAAGAAACCAACTCAAGCTTGCCAGCTCAAAATGCCAACGTCCCAGGACATGATAGGCTCCGTGATGGTCAGGATCGAGTTCAAGGGTTTTCTCCGCCAGTGTCTTGACTTCTTTAGAACGTTCGATTTTGGCCTTACCACCTTCATACAGTGCCACGCGCCCTGTTGCAACCGCCAGCATAAAGTGGGCATTGGCGGTATGCGGGCATAACGCGACGGCTTTCTGCGCCCATCGTTCCGCTAAGTAAAAATATTGTCGTTTGACTTTTTCATCGGCCTCTTCGCCCAGATTGACGTAGGCCTCAGCAATTTTCCAGAGCGCAGTACAATTGCTGGTGTCTGCATCGAACGCTTTCTTATATTCTTCAAGGGCCTTCTGGTGATCAAATTGTGCGGCAAATTCGTCACCCTGAGAGAGGTGATCCAGCACGTTTTGCGCGACTATTTCAGTTCCGGGGACACCCAAAATAAAGATTAAAACAGAAATGACTGCCACAAAGATCTTGCGGCAGTCAGTGGAAACAATGAATTGTTGCATGGCCCCTTCAACACTGAGAAAAACACATAAATTTAAAACCAAGATTCGAAGAACTTGAACAGATGTGGGAGCTATCCAGGTATTTATCCGCTTAGTTTTATTTGGACTCAAAAAGGGACAAGGTATGGGGGAATTAGGGTGATGGCCATTTCATCGAACACTATTTCCTGCATCCGTAGGTCGAAAAGCACAAAAGACCGCAACAAGCTATCATTCATTTTCCGAATCTCGACTTAAGCCAAATCGAGTACGGCATACAGGCTTTTCTTGATTTGCCCCATATAATTGCGGGGGACAGAATTAATCCGCTTGACAATGCGATCTTTGGAGATTGTTTTGATCTGCAAAGAAAAGGCGAGACTGTCTCTCTCAACACCGATAATGTGATTAGGAATAAATGTTACGCCGACTCTCGATTCTTTGACCTCTTTAGCGTCAATGAGGGGACAGACGATTACGGTCTTGAGGTTGTCGTTGATAGCATCGGCAGAGATGATGACGCCATACCGATGCGGACTTTTTTGATTCTCGGTACCTCGATTTAATTTAATCTCAACTACATCCCCGTATCTTAATGAACTCATGCTGGCCAATTCTCATCTTCCATCTCTTGCCATTCTTGATACGTTGAGCTATTGCTTTCTTCAAAGATACGGCAGGTTTCAGCGAGTTTTGCATTTCGCTCCTCCCGTCGAATATCCTTTAAATAAGATTCAAATGCCTCTCGGCCAAACTCGGCCAAGGTGATACCCATTTTATCTACCCAGTTTTCGATTTCTTCACGAAGATTGTTTGGAATGTACATTACAAATCGCTGGCTGCTCTTCGAGTTTGGTTTACGGCTCATTAACTGCTCCCACGTTGTAAACATATTTGCTCTTTACTATTCAGACACTAAGTTAGACACAATGGTTGTAAAATACGGATAAAAAAATGGATTTACTTAGCTTAATTACTTAGCCTAATACGCTTTATACAAAAGTATGTTTCAAGTATTCCAATATTTCTACTTCACGATGTGAGGGGGCCATCAGGTTTGGTGGCAGCGCTAACAAGCTGAAAAAAGCAGCCGATTCCCCAAATTTGGAGCTGCTTATTTATCCCTCTAAAGTTTTAAACTAAGGTCAATTAACGTTTATCGTGCCGGTTTCCGATTGCTGCGTCTGATGAATCGAGCAGTAAAACGGAAACGATCCTGCCTCAGTAAACCGATGTGAAAAACGCTCACCTTCTGTCAAATTTTTTGAACTTGGAAAGTCCTGGGTGGGATTCATGAACGTGCCACTGTCAACCGAGTGGGTTTCCACATCCATGTTTGTCCAGGTTACCGTAGTTCCGATGGAGACGTTTAAATTTTTGGGTGTAACTGCGCCGTTCCGAAACCAAATCTCATTTTCTCCTGGTATCTGTGGAGCGGTAGGCGTCTCATTACAACTCCATGAATTGAACGCAAGTATCCCCATAGTCAACAACAAGGCAATTTTCTTCATCGCAATCTCCCCTATTTGAAAGGATAAAATGAGATCCTATTAAACTGTCTAAAGGTTCTCTCCGTTGGATTATTACAGTACCCAAAAAATAGTTCAACTCGGTGGGTTCCGAAAAATTCGCTATGCTTCGATGAGATTATTCAAAATCAACTATCACCGGAGTTAAGAGCCGTTCATATTAACAATTTACTACAACAATCGCAAGTGAAGTCATCGAATTTTGACTTATTTTCTGTAACTGCATAAATAGGCTTGATTTTGTTTTTGTGAATTCTTAGGTTTGCAAACTTATCGATAACTTTAGGATAATGGCCGTCCAGACACGTAGTCAAATTTTTGTTAGGATATTTAGATCTTCCACAGATGCAGTTTGCCGGTCTACAATCTTGTGAAGGTTGGAGGAAATTCCAAATGCTCATCGGTCTCATGAATACTGATACTACTAAAACATGATCTCCTGCCCAAGTCCAAAAGCATGGTTCATGGCTTTCAGAGTTCTCCCAGTCCTGGTTTGGTCAGTTGTCGCAACAACATTTGGAGCAGCCGTCGCTGTTTTAGAGACAAACGCGCTGAATTGGTTCAATTTCTTGCTGGTTATGGGAAGTGCCGCGCTCATCCAGGGCTATCCTACACATCTTGTGAACGAAATATATGATTGGAAAAGCGGCGCCGATCAGTATCGGCATTTAGGCGGAAAGTCAGGTGGCAGCAAGGTCATCAAAGCAGGTTTGACAGACATTAATGGACTTTGGTTTATGCTTGTGGTGACCACAATTGTAGTAGGTGTTTTCGCATTTTATGTGGGCTATGCCATCGATTGGAAGGTGCTTTGGTTTATCATTCCGGGTTTTTTCTGTGGAGTATTCTACACTCTGCCACCATTCAGGTTTGCCTATCAACCCTTTGCTGGTGAGTGGCTTGGCGGATTCGCTGGTGTTTTTCTGGCGGTTACCGGAAGCTACTATGTTCAGACCTTGCGGCTGGAAACCCCGGTCCTATGGGCAGCGTTGTGCCTTGGAATCGTCTATATCGGGGTGATGATGCTTTTTCACTACCTGGATTATGAAGGAGATCGCAATGCCAAACCTCAGAAGAAAACAACCATCGTTAAACTGGGTCTGAGGCGTAGCAAATATTATGTCTGCGGTTGTGTTTTGGCCGCGTTTATTCTGGCGCTTTTTTGTGCAATTCGTTTTCACTGGTTGTTTGGCTTTCTGGCCTTGCATGCCCTGCTTCACCTGTTTTTTCATATTGGTTGTGATCCCCGAGACAGTGCTTCCATTGTCACCTACGGCCGGTTGATCACTTACGAGACCATACTATGGGGCATTCTGTTCGCTTCCATAATCGAGCCGGGATTTTTGTTGCTCATCATTCCTGTTTCGTTTGGCTTTTACAGTCATAAAAAATTCGGAAAACTGCCCAAACCTAAGCAAGAAACGGCATTTGAAATCGGCTGAGCTTTTATGAAAACATTCGACGTAATTATCGTTGGCGCCGGCCCCGCCGGTTCGACTACAGCTATGTACATCAACCCAAAGGAAAGTGGCAAACGCGTGCTTCTCTTAGAGTCGAGGAAGAGGGTGGGGATTCCCATGCAATGTGGCGAGGCTTTGCCGACTTACGACGAATTAACGAATATCTTTCCAGGGGTGGATTGTCCCGAGTTGTTTGACTTGCCGGATGAGGTGATTGCCGGGCGGATTGAGGGTATCTTATTCATTGCGCCTTCAGGTCGCCGGTACCTGGCGGAATTGAAAGGACACATGTTTTACCGGGAAAAACTCGATCAATGGCTTTTCAATCAAGCAGTTGAAAAAGGCGCCCAATATAGGCTTTCTACACGCGTTCTGCGCGTCGAAGATCACCGAGTCGTGACAGCCAACGGTGATTTTTATGGTGACATCATCATCGGGGCGGACGGGCCGCTATCCATTGTCGCTGATTCGGTAACCGGGTTCGCTCCCAATCGAGATATTTGCCGGTGTTCCTTTGTGATTGCAGAAGGCGACTTCTTTGAAGAATATATTGAACTCCGGTTTGATAACCGCTTTCCCGGTGGTTATTTTTGGCTCTTTCCCAAAAACGGTGAGGCCAACATTGGAGTGGGGGTGCGCGGCTCCAAGAACGTACGTGAAATTCTCGACGGCATGTTAACTGAATTGGCCAAGCACAAATCCTTTAAAATCAAACAACGTGGCGGTGGCGTGGTGCCTCTTGGAGGGTTGAAAGCGAAGCTGGCAAGCGATCACGTGGCCTTGGTAGGTGACGCAGCCGGAATGGTTTTCCCAAGCAACGGGGGCGGAACGGGCGTCGCCATGGTCGGAGGTCAGGTGCTTGGAGAAACCATTGGCTGTGATCTTCCGCTAAGCGTTTATCAATCCAGAGTCGAGACCCTGATGAAGAGAGTCCTTGATAGTTCTCTCCGAACCCGTAAATCCATGGATCGCACGCGCCGTAGCGATTGGCTCTTTTGCGTGGTGATGTGGTTGGCCAACTTGCGAGGCTGGCGAAGCTTTATCATCGGATAAATGTAGACCTATGCGAGTTATACTCATTAACAGCAACCGAGAACGGCGGCCATTCCCAATACCACCTATTGGAATGGCTTCAGTCGCTTCTTACCTCGAGCATAAGGGATTTGAGCCAAGGTGTCTTGACCTTTGCTTCGCCCGAAATGTTAAAGCTGAGATTCTCAAGACCATCAGACATTTTGAGCCAGAAGCCATCGGCATCTCGGTTCGAAACATCGACAACTCCGACTCTACGTCGCCTGTATTCTATCTTACTGAGATTAAAGAAACGGTTGCTTACTGCAGAGCCGTCAGCGATGCACCGATTATCGTTGGCGGCGCCGCGGTGAGCGTGGCACCCGAGTTGCTTTTGTCTTATCTTGACGGCGACTATGCCGTGGCCGGCGATGGCGAGGAAGCGTTTGTTGGAATACTCAACTCCTTGAAGAACGGTGGCCGTGCGAACCAGGTCGCCGGTGTCATTCACCGGAACGGCAATGCTAGCATTCCCGGGAAGCCGGCATCCTGGCCCAAAAATTTGGATGACTATCCATCTCCACAGTTGTGGCGCTGGGTGGACTATGAAAGATACGCTCGTTACGGTGTGGCCATGCCCGTGCAGAGCAAACGCGGCTGTGTCTTCAAATGCATCTACTGTACCTACCCAAACGTCGAAGGATTCAACTATCGCGTGCGCTCAACCGATGCCGTGGTTGAAGAAATCCACGAAATTCGGAAACGCAGCCATTTCCGGCAAATCGAGTTTGTAGACAGTACCTTCAACGTCCCTCAAAAATACACCAAGGCGCTCTGTGAAGAAATCATCCGCAGTGGGCTCGATGTGTCCCTTCAAGCCAGTAGTTTTAATCCGAAATCAACTTCGATCGAGCTTTTTGACTTAATGGAGCGAGCAGGAGTTTCCAGTTTGGTTTGCACGCCTGAAAGCGGCTCCGATGAGATGCTCGAGCGCATCAAGAAAGGCTTTACCACGAAGGAAATCGTGCAGACGGCTCAACTAAGCCAGAAATCCAAAATTCCGTTTCTGTGGGTATTTTTGTTTGGTAATCCCGGTGAAACAGAAGAGACGGTTACAGAAACATTGGATTTTATCGAACGATATATCCCGCAGAAGGATGGTGTATTCCTGACGATCGGCGTGCGCATCTATCCAAATACAATCCTGGAACGGCTCGTTAGAAACGAAGGTGAAATTGCCGACGACAATGATCTTCTGCGTCCAACTTTTTACATTTCGCCTCGAATACGGAGAGAGACGTTATACGAGCTCGTTCTCAAAGCGGTTCACACTCATCCAAACTATTCCACGATTTCGGACCTGCAACTGCCTTTTCTGCCATGGTTGGTACGTACAAAAACAGCTTTGAGGATTAAAAAACCTCTGTGGGAATTGGCGCCCCATATCAACCGGGTGATGAACGCACTTCGGATACGGTAAAGCTAAGCAGGAATCTTACTTTTCTAAGGAATACAAAGCCAGATACAGCATCCCAATTTCACTTTTAATTGAGAGATTTGTACCGATTTTGAGATAATAGCTGTTCGTCTCTATTCTCGGATGTCAACATCGTTTCCGAAACCACCGGCCTGGCGAAAGACACAAACTCCAAGGTTTTATGCTTGTCATTCAGGATCGAGACGTGCAGCTTTTGAGGCCCGACCTGCCGCCCCATTTTCCACCCTATCTTTGCAACGCCTTTCTTGCCCGTCTTTACCCATGCCACACTGCGATGGTTCTGCAACATGCCTCCACCTTGTGAAACTTCAAACCGGATGGGCACGCCGGTTACCTTCTTTCCCTGCTCCGTTTCAACAAAGATGACGATGGGATTAGCCAGTGTCTGACCGACAAATCCATCCTGACTTAAATCGGAGTGATTCTTCAAATTCAATGTATGAATCGCGCTTCTGCGCACAATGGCGCGAGAGTTAGGTTGCTCTTTAGGCGAACCATTAGCCCGACCTTTTGCGGTAAAACGTTTTCGATTCGCTTGACCTCGATTCTTGCGATCCTGAACGGCCCGGGAGCGCTTCCGTCTTCTCGAACCTAACGCCACCAGTCTGTACAGTTGAACCAGTAATAAGCAGCCAAGAAGCAAGAATAGGCCCACTATCAGGTTCGTCGAAGGTACGGAATCGAACTCAGCTTCGTTTGGTTTCTCGCTATTTATCTCCGCCATAGCGATGTCAGCAGAAAAAAGAACACACAAAATCAGTAGGATGATCTGGATGATGACAAGCGCAGTCATGACCGCCGCATTTGAATTCTGCTTGGGGGTTGAGATGGCTTTCATGTTCATCGCTCCGATTACTTGGTTCGAACTTGTGGATAACGAGCTATTGTAAAACCAGAAAAGCACACGAATTCTTTGGTGATTGTGGTGTAGCGTTCCCCGTAACTAATCCACGAGAATTTCCAAAAAACCATCAGTTTGCAGTCGTAATCTGACGGATGTGGTTTCGGGCTACGGAGAGTAAGCCTTTTTGCCCCAGCGCTTCATAAGCCAGGGCAAGGTTCTTCCACCCAAGTAGATCGTTCGGTTGGTCTTCCACAAGCCTTTGGTACCATTTGACCATGGCCTTGTAGTTGAGAAGGCGCCAATTGGCTTCCCCTAAATAGCGATACAAAGACGTTCTATCTGAGGAGATATTCAACGCTTCGGTAAAACGTTTGATGGCGCGTTCATAATCGCCATGTTGAAAATAAAGCATCCCAAAATCAGTCAACAGCTTCGGGGTGGGGTTCATGTCGGCTAAGACTCGGAAATCCATTTCTGCTTCTTCAAAATTCCCCATCGCTTCGAAAGCATACGCACGTCGCTTGAGTGCATTTATGTCAAAAGGCTTTTCGGCTAAAATCCCGTTACAAAGTTGCACAGATTTATCGTAATCCTCCTGAATGAAATAGATCTCAGCCAAATTGTCTTTGAAAACAAGATCATCGGGCTGTTTGGCCAAAACGCTCAGATACATTCTTTTGGATTCCTCGTACCTGGAAGCCATAAATAGGGCGTCCGCGTACCTCTGGTTGCTGGACGTTTTGCCTGAATCGATCTTTACAGCCAATGCGAATCTCTTCACCGCCTCGTCGAATTGCTTTTGCTCAAAATGCTTCAAGCCGAGGTTGAAATTTTTAAACCAATATTTTTCCGTGATGAAGTTTGCTCGTTTGATGTATTTTGTCGAGATGTCGCGGGCCTTCTCCAAAGTGGCCAGCATATTTTGGACGGAATCAAGTTCGCCGTAAACTTCGGCTAATAATAGATGCGCCTCCCCGTCCCTGGGGAGCTTTTCGATAATTTCTTCCAATGATTTTTGGGCAGTGAGCCAGCTCCGTTGGCGCATATCTACTTCAATGCCATGGAACCGACTTGAAACGCATCCACTTATTAATAAAAAGAGGCCACAACTGACACCACTTATTAATAAGTACTTGTTACTTTTCTTGCTGAGTTGCGTTGAACCGTCCCTGTTCAAAGTACCGCCTCCTGCTAAAGCCTCATTTTTTTCGCCAACTCTGCCCCCTATTCAAGCAACAAATATGCCACTCCTGAAATTGTAACCGAACTGTAAAATTTGTGCGTAAAATTGCTTCAAGTGATGGCATTGCAAGCTGTCAAACTCGTATTCAAAATGGTTAAAAATTGCTCATGTGCGCAAAAAACGAACAGGTTCAGGGTGTAATTGGGAGATTTTCGAGGTCTCCTCGC
>JAABYK010000701.1:17174-21813 GCA_011775825.1 Candidatus Zhuqueibacterota bacterium
CTCTTGATGCAGACTCATCCGATACGGTTCTGGCAGGGCGGCGTCATCACGCTTTATGGAGCGGTCGGTCTTGACTCGCTGAATCTCAAGCCCATTACAACGCTGCCGCCCGAGTTGAAAAACGATTGGAAACACATCGGGTTTACCGAAGACGGTGCGGGCCTGTTACACATGCAATGACCAAGTAAAGATGATTGGATGGGTTCAGACAAATAGAACGGCCTCTCTTTGTCGAACCCGCCAGCATTAACACGTCAATTCGATTATCACGCGGACCTTCCTCCTTGAAAATCAACACTTTTATCTCTATGGTTTCCACATTAGTTGGAAAACAACTGATATAGGATGAATGACAATCAGTCAAAAACTGCGGTGGCTTTGGGCTGATGTCACCGGAGTTGTTGCAGAAAATCTGAAAACAGCAAAGTTTTGAATTTAGCCCATTAAATCCGATTTTAAATGGATTAAAATTCACATTCTATCAGAACGAACCATGAAGAGAATTGCCGTTATCGGCTCCGGGTTTTCGAGTTTGGCTGCAGCTTCGGTCTTGGCAGCTAAAGGGTGTCGCGTAACAGTCTACGAAAAAAACAAAACGCTGGGTGGCAGGGCGCGAACGTTCAGCGCCGATGGATTCACATTCGATATGGGCCCGAGCTGGTATTGGATGCCGGATGTATTTGATTCGTATTTTGACCTCTTCGGCAAAAAGATTTCTGACTACTATGAATTGAAGCTTCTCGATCCGTCATACCGCGTATTCTTCGAAGACAATAATGTCCTCCATGTTCCGGCATCGCTTGATGCCCTGTATGGACTATTTGATTCAATCGAAAAAAATGGTGGTGTGCGTCTAAAGCAATTTCTGCGCGAAGCTGCTTACAAATATGAAGTCGGAATGCAGAACCTGGTTTATAAACCAGGACAATCGTTAGTTGAATTCCTCGACCGCGACTTTCTGAAAGGTCTCTTCAGAATGCATGTCCTGCAATCCTTTCATCGTTATGTAAGAAAATATTTTAAAGACCCCAAGCTGATACGGATCATGGAATTCCCGGTGCTCTTTCTTGGCGGTATGCCCCGAAATACGCCAGCCCTGTACAGCCTCATGAGTTATGCTGGACTCAGTCTCGGAACCTGGTATCCGATGGGGGGCATGAGCAAGGTCATCGCTGCCATGGTTACCCTCGCCAGCTCCCTGGGTGTGGAATTTCAGACCGATGTCGAGATTAGCAAGATCGCAGTCCGGGATAATCTCACCCGGGGGGTGCATTGTAACGGTCAGTTCTTTGCCGCGGACGCCGTGGTGGCCGGCGCGGACTACCACCATGTCGAACAAAACTTGCTTGCGCCAGAGTATAGAACTTACGACCCTAAATACTGGAGTTCCAGAGTTATGGCGCCATCCAGTTTGATTTTCTACCTCGGCGTAAACAAAAAAATCAATAACTTGCAGCATCACAATCTTTTCTTTGATGAAGATTTTGATTCGCACATACAGGATATTTATGGGCAGCCGAGGTGGCCGAACAAACCCCTGTTTTATGTTTGCTGCCCCTCAAAAACGGATCCAACCGTAGCTCCCAGGGGCTCGGAAAATTTGTTTGTTCTAATCCCCATTGCGGCCGGTTTGAATGACGATGAAGAGATACGCCATAAATACTTCGAACTCGTGATCACCCGCCTGGAAAAATTAATCGGGCAACAGTTCAAAGATAATATTATTTTTCAACGCAGCTACTGTCTCAAAGATTTCAAAAAAGACTACCACGCCTTCAAAGGCAATGCATACGGCTTGGCTAACACCCTAAAACAGACAGCCGTATTTAAACCGTCAATGAGAAGTAAGAAGGTTGAAAACTTATTCTTTTCTGGCCAACTAACCGTTCCAGGACCTGGGGTTCCACCCAGTCTTATTTCGGGACAGGTGGCTGCACGACAAGCTTTAAATTATTTAAATGGCGATTAAATGAAAGCGCTGTTCGATAAAGTTTCAGCCGAGTGTAGCAAACTAACCACTCGCACCTACAGCACCAGCTTCTCGCTCGGAATCCACTTTCTGCATAAAAAGCTACACGAACCCATCTATGCCATTTATGGCTTTGTACGCTTTGCTGATGAGGTCGTAGATACCTTTCATCACTACGATAAGGAGACGTTGCTGGCGGATTTCAGAGCGGAAACATTTCGAGCCATAGAGACCGGAATCAGTCTAAATCCAATTCTGAATAGCTTCCAGAGGACCGTCAACGAATATCATATCGAGCATGAATTGATAGATATTTTTCTGAAAAGTATGGAGATGGATTTAGCCAGGCCATCCCACGATTCGATGTCATTTCAAAATTACATCTTCGGTTCCGCAGAGGTTGTTGGGCTCATGTGTCTGTGGGTTTTTTGCAATGGCGATCGGCAATTTTATGAGTCCCTCAAGGGACCGGCAATGCGGTTGGGAGCTGCATTTCAAAAAGTGAATTTTCTTCGCGATCTTCATTATGATTACTATGATTTAAGCCGAACCTACTTTCCGGGCTTGGACCTCGAAAATTTCACCCCCGAAAAGAAGTTAGCGATAGAAAACGATATTGATGAAGATTTTCGTTACGCCGTTGAAGGCATTAAGCGATTACCAAAAGGGACTCGTTTCGGCGTTTATGTTGCATATGTTTACTATCGGGCTTTGCTGGAGAAAATAAAAAGATCCTCCGGTGAAACACTTCTGCAAAGCAGGCTGCGCGTACCAACCCATCAGAAATTTAAATTGTTGATTTATTCAATTTTACGATATAACTTGGGTCTCTTATAAATGAACATCTTAAGGCACTATCACAATCTAATGTTAATATTTTTAATCATATCTGCGGTTTTCGGCCTGGAGTCCACCCTCGCAGCCCAATCTCATGAGGTGAAAGACCTCAGGGACCAATATTATCAAGCTGCAAAAGAAAGTGAAGTTGCAAAGGAGTTTTACAAGAAACTCGTCTCTTTAAACGGACCCGAAGATACACTTGTTCTGGGATATAAGGGTATGGCAAGTTTCATGCTTGCCCGTCACGCAAAGAATCCCACTGCTAAACTGAAGTACTTTGTTGAAGGTAGAAACCACCTTGAAAAAGCGATAAGACTTGATCCGGACAATCTAGAATTGCGTTATCTGCGGTTTACGGTACAGACGAGTGCGCCGGAGTTTCTCGGTTACCAAAGAAACATCGCTTCAGATAAAGAGTTCATTCTCGATTCGATTTATGATAGAAAGAGCACAGATGAAGATTTAATCAATCGCATGGTAGACTATATGTTGCGCACCAAGTTCTGCACAAGAAGAGAAAAGAAGAAAATTAAGTCATTTCACCAAAGCCTGAATCAGGAGGAATAGTATGCTCGCAGTGAATTTTTTGATTTTGTTGCTAAGCTTCGTTGCGATGGAACTCGTCGCCTGGCTTGCCCATAAATATGTGATGCACGGAATCTTGTGGAGTTTGCACCGTGACCATCATCTGAAAGATCATGACCACGTGATGGAGCGGAACGACTTTTTCTTTTTGATCTTTGCCACTCCGGGAATTCTTCTGATGTACTTTGGCATGAAAAACGGCGGGTTGGACCCCCGCTTATGGATGGGACTGGGCATCAGCCTTTATGGTCTGGCATATGTTCTAATGCACGATATATTTATTCACCAACGCATTAAAATATTTACCCGGACCGACAATTTCTACCTGAGAGGGATTCGGAGAGCACATAAAATGCATCACAAGCATCTCGGCAAAGACAACGGTGAATGTTTCGGCATGCTGTGGGCGCCTCCCAAATACCTGCTCGAGGCAAAAGGGTCGGCAAGGCGAAAATAGATGCTTACCTATCTCTTCATCAACCTGCTTACTGCGGCGATTCCTGTTGCATATAGCTTTCACAAGCGTTTGAATTTTTACGGTACCTGGGCCGCATTCTGGCCCGCCATTTTCCTAACAGGTATCTTCTTCATTAGTTGGGACGTTATCTTCACAAATCTGGGTGTTTGGGGATTCAATCAAAAATATCTGCTCGGGGTGTCTTTGTTAGGCCTGCCAATCGAGGAGTGGTTGTTTTTCGTGTGCATCCCATATGCCTGCGTTTTCACTTACCATTGTTTAAAGCAGCTTATCAAAAAGGACTATCTTGGCGAGCACGTTAAGGGCATCACCTTGAGCTTGGCTGCCATGCTGTTTCTGATAGCTATTTGGAATTTGGACAAGGCCTACACGAGTGTTACGTTTTTGGCCCTAAGCGTATTCTTGCTTCTGCATCTATTTGTGCTCAAGTCGGAATATCTCGGCCGGTTTTATTTTACATATTTAATCCTCCTTATCCCGTTCTTCGTTGTCAATGGCATCTTGACCGGCTCCTTCATCAAGGAAGAGGTGGTTTGGTACAACAGCAATGAAAATCTCGGGGTGCGGATTTTTACTATTCCCATAGAGGATGTGTTTTACGGATTTCTGTTAATTCTGACAAATGTAACGTTCTATGAAGCGCTCCTTTCGAAAAGACCGATTTTGAAGAGTGCCAGAAAAACCGCCAAGCTCCGTAATCTGAATTGTGAGAAGAGAACTGGGTCCACCATCGAAATGAGTAAAATACAACGTTGCGAGACAATGGG
>JAABYK010000701.1:21876-24338 GCA_011775825.1 Candidatus Zhuqueibacterota bacterium
CGTTGATGGTGAAACCCAATCAACCAAAATCACCACTTGTTCTAAAGAGACGGAGTAAAGATGACACACCTGACTTTAATTCTTTCCTCATTACTTATTGTTATCGGTGTCGTTGGATATTTTGGAACCGGTATGGTGAGTGTCACCGCGCTGATACCCGCATTCTTGGGCTTGCCTCTACTGCTTCTCAATCTATGGGCGCGAAAAGCCGAATCTCCAAAGACTCTCATTCCGGTCGGCGCTATTCTGAGCGGGCTTGGATTCGTTGGCTCAATGCGAGGACTCTTCAAGCTGATTGCAGGAAGTTTCTCCACCGCAGTGCTTTTGCAGACCGTGATGTTTTTGATTTGCGGGATTTACATGTTTGTCGTCATAAAATATCTCTACAACGCACGGTAAAACTACAGTCTAAGATCTGGAGGATGTATGCTCTGACGATATGACATGGTTGTTTTAGGCGTCACGTTTCTCGCCTTTTTCTTTTCTGTGACGCTCTGGTTCAGTGGCTATAGAGAAGAAGGCATATTTATAGGTATCTGAGTACCTTCCCTCATGAGTACGGGTCACTTCTTCCCAACCATTCTGGATAATAGATCGAAAATATGATCGCCCTGATTTTTATTTTCGGATTCCTTCTTTGCATTGTGCTGGCAGGTACGACAATTCTGGAATTCAGGCGCATGGACCGAGCTAATAGGCAACAAGAAGAAACAAGATGAAGATTTTGATAGTTACCATACCAATTGTGTAAGTTTTCATTTTGTGCTTGTCCGTGGACAAGGCTAATATAATCAAAGTTTCCCCACTATTCTACCCCACCATTTTTGAATTTCAGTCGATTCCTCCCGCCAAGGATACTTGAAATTCTACCATTTCTTTGAACGTTTTGCGATATCCGCTGCAGCAATCAGGATACAATTCAAAACATCCATTAAAAATCATTGCAACAAAGAAACAAATATCTTTATTTTGAAATTATTTCGGTTCAGTATCTGAGAAAGGAGCATCACACCCTTCGAACTGTGTAGGACTTTTTGTCATGGAAACGCTCATGGATAGGCTCAAAATCGAGACCCGGGAGCATCATCAATATCTCGAAAGCCTGCCATTCTTTACAATACTAATGGAGGAGAAACTGCCGCTTGAGAGCTATGTTGGTCTGCTGAGGGCGATGGCTGTGGTACATGCAGTTCTGGAACACGAACTTCCACTCCTGGCAAATCCTGTAATTTCCGCCGTATGGCAGGAAGAGATGCGTCGATTGCCATTTCTTGAAAAAGATCTTTCATTTATTGAGACCAAAAACATCGGGGATGTCCCCGAAGCAGCCAAACACGCATTACAGCTCGCTGAGAAAATTCGTCTTTGGAGTACACCGAATTCTGTTAACCTTCTCGGCTGTTTATATGTGCTTGAAGGCTCAACCCTCGGAGCTCAAGTATTGCGTCCCAAAATCGCGAAACTATTCAATCTCCGGACCGAAGGATTATCCTATTTGTCATCTTATGGTAACGACACGGCGCCACGATGGAAAAAATTTAAGCAGCGAATGAACGCTGTTGACCTTTCCGAACAGCAACGCAAAACGGTTGTTGAAACGGCGCACGAAGTCTTTCAGGGGATGACAAAGATTGTATCAGCGCTTTACCCCATTGAACTGAACTCGGATTACTTTGCATCGACCTTAAATCCGGAAGCGGGTGTTCATCCGGTGACAAACGATCCCAGAGAATTATTTGCCGCCATAGACGCCGGGAACAAAACCTGGAACGCCTATCCTTATTTCAAATGGCGATACGGGGATCGAGGTAAACGCTTCACGAAAAGCGATAGTGCCTGGTTAGTTACTTTATCGAATTTGCCTCAGGATTCGGTTCACCATGAAGTTGAGTGGCTCGGCAAGGTACTTGCTTCGCGAGGAATGCCTCAGTTTCTGTTACAAAAACATCTGGAGAATCTATATCAGGCGCTGGTAAAATCAGTTCCTGAACGACGGGACAAATATGACAAATTACTAAAGGCGGCTGAGAAACTGCAAACCGCACGACGCAATCAGATAAGTGACACGCTTTTTGAAACCCTGACCGAAGAATTTGAAAGGATGGTCGGCCCTTCATGGAGCAAACGCCTGAATGGTGCGGGTGCCATTCTTGTTGCTGCAGTCGCGGATGAGCAAGCAGGTATCAAAAAAGCTGTCACAAGCTTAGAGGAGTGGATGACCGATTCATCTCGCTTTCCAAAGAAATGGATCGATGCTGTACAGGTTATTTTGCGCAAGACAAGAAGGCAGCCGCCTGACCCACCCGCTCCGGCGGATAAATAGTTTAACTGCTAAGAATCTTTGTTGACCTAAATGAGTGCCTCTACGCTGTCCTCAAAAAAAATATCTAGATGCACACCCGTTTCCATCCTAACTTACCGCTTCCTAAACTCCAAATAAATCACATACCGAACATCATCAA
>JAABYK010000342.1 GCA_011775825.1 Candidatus Zhuqueibacterota bacterium
GGTGAACAAAGAGGTGGCCGCCGCACGTCCGGTCAAGATCAACATCCTGTCAAGAGAAGAGGCGTTTCAAATTCCCGATTTGATTCGTACCAAAATCAATCTCCTGCCGGAAGGAATCAAGATGGTGCGCACGGTTAAAATTGAGGGCTTGGACTTGCAGGCAGACGGCGGAACCCATGTGAGCAACACCCAGGAAGTCGGCAGAATCAGCATAGTCGGACACGAGAGCAAGGGGCGGATCAACAAGCGGCTGCGGATTCGGATTGAGGATGAGGGGTGAAGATGGAAGATCGAGGATAGAGCCGTAGTCGCCGTCGATCTAGATTACGAGAACATCGGCGCCAGCTCCGGCGGTAACTTGCTGATGGTGAGTGCCAGCGGAACCGCGGTGGAAGTGAGATAATTTACCTGGACTTCCTTGCAACAATTAGATGTCATTTTGCAGAAAACTGATCCAACACAGTCTGTGACTGTGTTTTTGGGGTGTTGCAGTTGGCATCTTTGTTCAAATGGGGGTTGTCTAAAAAGTCCATTTTGGGTGTCATTCCCGCGAAAGGCGAAAGGGGGAATCTATAACCTGTTGATTTTTCTGGATTCCTGCTTTCGCAGGAATAACAGATTACGGCTCCTGCTTAGTCTTTTTGAACAACCCACGAACATCCAGATAAAGGGCAGTTGTCGGTCAGACACGAACTCATACTTGGAGACACATGAAGAAGAAAATCATCTGGGGCGCCGTTTCTGTTGTAGCCTTGGTGCTGGCCATTTTGTTCTTCCGGTATCGCTGGTATAAACTGGATTATTACATCCCGAAACACCCGCTGCAATTCTCCGCGCCGTTCCGCACCATGGCGCAGCATGATTCGCTCATGCAGGACAAATCCTGGCCGTATGTGCTGGAAATTACAACAGATCGTTCCGAATTGCTTTATTACGGTTCCTGGCACACCACCAGTCCTGACGATCCCCAGATCGCTGAGATCAAGCAACTGTGGGACGAATTCGATCCTACAATTGCCGTAACCGAGAATCGACTGGGATTGTTTGTCGGAAATCTGGAAGCCGGGGTGTCCTATTTTGCCGAATTCGGGGCGTTGTTTGCGCTCGCCCGCCGGGACGACATTCCCATTTACACGCTCGAGCCGCCGTGGGAAGTGGAAGTCGCAGAGATGAAAGCCGGGTTTCCAACGGAGGAAGTGACGTTATTTTATACGTTGCGGGTGTTCCTGAGCGAACGCGGTCAGGGAAAGACGAGGGAAGAAATCGATGACCTCGCGCGCCATCTTTTGAAGAAACGAGGATCGCGTCCCGGCCTCGAAGGCAGTCTGCCGAATCTCGCTGCCCTGGACTCCGTCTGGAACGAGCGCTTCTCCGGTCTGGGACCGTGGCGCGACTTGCCGCCGAATGCCATCCACCCCGGCGCGGAACCGACGCGGTTGAATGCTCTGGCGAATCTGGCCAACGAAATCCGCGACCGCCATGCTACAGCCGTCATCCTCGATTTGATGGACCAGGGCGAACGCATTTTCGCACTGGCCGGCGGCAGTCATGTTGTGAAGCAGGAACCGGTCTTGCGTGCGGGCGTGGGAGAAGAGACGGACGTTCGGGTGAAGTGGAGTGAAAGGTAATATCAGGGCGGCTTCAATAATTCTAAGTTTTGGTTTAACTCACGAGCGTTTGCTATGGAAGCTAATATTGTGACCATCGTTTTACCTCTTATTGGCGGCGGGATTGGATATTATTTGAAACATCTCATCGAGAAGAGAAAAGACCTCGTATCCGAAGTCAACAAAGAAAGAAGGGAGCTCTATCAGAAGTTCATTAACCTTGTTGTTGACATTTTCAAAGGTGCCAAGAAGCCCAACCCTAAACATGATAAGCTAATATCCGAACTTTACGACTTCTACAAAAAGTACATTCTGTATGCATCTCCCGCTGTGATCAATCGATTCTGGGATTATTTTCAGTATCTATACAAACAGGAATCGGGTAGCGAAGATCACCGATTGC
>JAABYK010000290.1:0-1507 GCA_011775825.1 Candidatus Zhuqueibacterota bacterium
TCTAGTTTGGTCTTGACGATTATTTCTCGTTCATCTTCTTCTTTCGGGTCATTTCATATGTGCCTTTCATAGGCTCGCCGTCAGCAGGCGTGTATGTCCAGGTGCCGGCTATCTTGTCATCGCCTACTTTTTCGATCACTTGCGTGTAGCTGCCCATGTCACCTTCCCAAGACATAGTCAATTTACCATCTTCGGCCTGGCCGGTCCCCTCGTACATGCCACGATGGCTGTCGATCCAGTAACCGACATATTTGCCGCTTTCAGGATCAATGGTCATGGCGCCCATGCCAACGTAGGACATGCCGTTTTCCATTTTGCCTTCGGCACGTCTAAACAGGAATTGCCCGTTCAGGCCCATTTCAATGGTTTCCCGCTCTTGAGACTTTCCCATTGGACCTTCGGACGTGCCTTCCCATTCGCCAATTAGGAAATTGCACCACTTATCATCAAGCGGCGGAGGCGGAGCATATTCTTCCATTTCCCCCTTCGCCATCTCCTCTTTTTCCTGGGCCATCAAAGGCATGGCGACACACACCATAAGTGCGAGCAAGATAACCACTAACTTTCTCATCATACAAACCTCCTAAGTTATTATTATTACGGTTAATTAAATTGGTTTAGTGAACTAAACTAGGTGCTACAATAAAAAGCGACAACTGTATTGAAGACGCACGCTCTACGCTTCTCGCTCAACACTGCCCATAGCCGAGACCCGGATGCTGGATCGCAAACCCTATCACGAAATTTGAAACGGGAGCACTTATTTGGGGCCTACTTCTCAGACGCCATTTTCTTGCGGGTCATTTCCGATGTTCCTTCCATGGTGCTCCCGTCCGGCATGGTCATCTTCTCCGTCACCACGAACTTGTCATCGCTGATCTTCTCGGTGATTCGAACCGCTGTTCCCGTGGAACCGGTCCACTCCATGGTGAGCTTGTTGCCTTCACGCTTGCCCTCACCTTCATACATCCCGCGCATGCTGTCGATCCAATATCCCATCACTTTGCCGCTCATGGGATGAATGGTACTGGCGCCTCTACCCTCATAGGTCATGCCGTTGTCCATTTTGCCTTTCCAATGAATTATTAAAAACTGACCATCCAGGCCCTTCTGGCATTTCATCCAATCTTTGGATTTACCCATGGGACCCTCTGATGTGCCTTCCCATTCGCCGACCATCCAATTGCTCCATTCGTCATCAAGGGGTGGTGGGGCCGCATGTTCTTCCATCTCGCTTTTGGCCATTTCTTGTTCTTGAGCCATCAACGGAATGGCAAAGCACACACTCAATGCGATTACAAGTGTAAACAGTTTCTTCATAGGATCCTCCTCAAGGTTATTGGATAACTACTTGGTTAAAAGGAATGGCATTTTAAAAAACGCGAGAATGTAAGAAAAGAATTTTCAAATGTCAAGATAAAGTATTGGACGGGATGAGTTTTGAAATCGGAGTTTGGAATGCTGTCCCAAGCCTTTTTTCGCCTGACGGCTCAACTACGAACTGCTC
>JAABYK010000290.1:1596-11262 GCA_011775825.1 Candidatus Zhuqueibacterota bacterium
CCGACTTCGCTCTCCACGGTGATCTGCCCTCTGTGTTCCTGGAGAATTTGATACACAATGGACAAACCCAGGCCCGTGCCGATACCGACACCCTTGGTTGTAAATCCCGGATCGAATATTTGTTTCAGTTTGTCTTGTGGAATACCAACGCCCGTGTCTTGAATCGCAATGTGTATCTTACCGTCCTTTTGAGATGTGGTCAGGGTGATCTCGCCCTTATCTTTGATGGCCTGCTTGGCGTTGATGAGCAGATTCAGAAACACCTGATTCAGCCGGCCCGGAAAACAGGCAATTCTTGGCAGCTCGCCGTAATTTCGATTCACCGTAATGTTGTGTTTGATTTCGTGGTGAATCAGGGTTAGCGTATCTTCGAGTCCTTCATGGATGTCCGCTTCTTTCAATTCCGCCTCGTCCAGGCGGGCGAAGCTGCGCAAACGTCGGACAATATTGATCACACGTTCGCTGCCGGTGTCGATAACGCGGTTGGCATCCTCAATCATTTTAATGGGTGCGGACAGATCGCGATTATCCCGGAAGTCTTTTTCATACTGCGACTCGAGCGTTTTCCTGAGCTTCTCCACGGCGCGTTTGAGTGTATCGTGCATGCTGTGAACCGCGCCGATCGGGGTATTGATCTCGTGAGCAATCCCGGCGACCAGCATGCCAAGGGAGGCCATCTTTTCCGATTGCACCAGCTGTGCCTGGGTATTGCGCAAATCTCGGTTAGCCTGCGCCAATTCATCCAGAAATTTTCGTTTCTCGGTAATGTCGTGTGAAATCCCGATCACGTAAAGGATGTTGCCGTCGCTATCCTTAAATGGCGAAGCGCTGGCGCTGTGCCATTTCCAGGTCTGATCTTTATGCCTGACGCGATACTCAGCGCCGCTCTGCTTTTCTCCGCTTGTGATGACGTTCTTTAGAAAGGTCCGACAAACTTCCAAATCGTCCGGGTGAATAAACGGCTCGAACGAGTTGCCTTGCACCTCGGAGGCGTCATGACCCAAAATGTCTTTCCAGTTTGGGGAGACGTAAACAAAACGGCCATCGGGAGTCAGGGAGTAAATGATGTCGTTGGCGTTCTCCACCAGGTTTCGAAATCGCTCCTCACTTTCCATGAGTGCTTCTTCGGCTTGCCTGTGTTCGATGTAGCCGCCGATGAGTTCGGCAGCCGTTTGCAGCAGCCGAATGTCCTCCTCACCCCACTGGCGCTTTTGATTCACATCATCGAAGCCGACGATGCCGTACCATTCGGTACCGACGTTGATCGGCAGGATCAGAATCGACTGGATGTCCTGGGGTTCCAACACCTCGCGTTCCCTCTGGGGAAACTCGTCAACGATGCCATGCAGAGGCCGGCCGCTGGAGAGAATTTCCTGCCAGCGCCGGAAACCCTCTCGATAGGGCACATGCTGAAGCAGTGGATTATCCATTTCAGGCGTCACGCCAGGCGCACAGACCTCGTAAGTTTGCCGCAGGCACAAGCCGTCTTTGTCGTCTTCAAAGTTTTCGAATATGTACACTCTGCCGACATTCGCCGCCACAAGCAAATGCAGCAACGCGTCGTTCAGGGCCTCGTCATCGTCTCGTCCCTCCAACAGGGCTCGGGAGCAGGCAGCCAGTCCTTCCTCATATCGCAAACGCGTGGCGATTTTTTCTTCCGCCTGTTTGCGCTCCGTAATGTCTCGTGCAAAACCAATTCGATAGGTGGCCTCACCATGATCATCGTGGATGGAGAATGCCGAAAGCTCAACATGCACTTTGCCACCGGATTTTGGATGGCTGATGATTTCACCACGAAAGCTGCCGGTTTCGGATAGCGACTTTCCAATTCTGCGAAAGGTTTCCTCGCCGGTAAAAAGAGCGGGTGTTTTCCCCAGGAGTTCCTCGTCCGAATAGCCATTCAGCTTCCGGTGAGCCGGATTTTGCTCGATAAATCTGCCGTTTGCATCGAGAATGTTGATGGGATCTTTCGAGTTGATGAAGATCTCTTTGTAAAGCCTGAGCTTCTCTTCGGCTTCTTTGCGGTCGGTGACATCGATCCCGGTGCCGATGATGTATTCAACATTTTTCTCTTCATCGAGCAGAGCCGTATTGGACCACGTAATGAGACGCTGTCCGCCATCTTTTGTCTGCCAATAGTTTTCATAATAATTTGGGAAATCTCCGGCCACCAGATTGTCAAAGACTGCGCGCACATCCCCAACCTCGGAAGGAATCAGGAATAAATCCCAAAAATGTTTGCCTTCCACCTCCTCAAAGGCGTAACCGGTTGTTTGTTCACAAGCGCGATTGAATCGCACGATGCGACCTTTGGTATCGAGAACCACCACCAATGCGCCCGAAGTATCCAGAATCGCGGAGACAAAATTGCGTTCTCTTCGCAGAGCTTCCTCTGCCTGCTTGCGTTCCGTGATATCTCGCACAATCACCAACACTCGGTCGTCACCGCTTACCACCATGCGCGCCTCGTAATCGTGCATGGAGCCATTGAAAGGAAGTTGATATTCGAAGATTTGCACCTGTCGCGTTTTCAACGTTTGACGCACAAACTGCAGGGTCTGGCTCGCGAGATCCGAAGAAAAAACCTCGGTAATTTTCTTTCCCAGGAACTCTTTTGGCGGGGCATAAAGTCCCATGCTTCCCGAATCTTTGTAATCCAGAATCTGACCGTTCTCGCTGATTTGAAACATCAAGTCCGGAATGGCGTCCAACAACGCTCGGTTCTTCGTCTCACTTTCGGAAAGTTCCTGAAGCAATTTTTTCATTTCGGCGTTGCTCTTTTCCAGTTGCTCTTGCACCGAAAGGAGCTCGACATTGGCGTTCGCCAGAGAATAGGTGTTTTCCTCCAGCTCTTTGGCTTTTCGGCGCAGCTCCCGGTTGGCATCTCGCAGCGATCGCGTTCTCTCGATTATTTTGCGTTCCAGGTTCTGGTAGGCTCGAATGTTATCCAGGGCGAGTCCCACCATATTGGCAAACATTTCAAATCTCGCCACATCCTGGTGATCCATCTCGCGATCGTGATGTTGCATATTGCCGATGATGAGACCGATGGGTTTCTTGTTGGCTCTGATTGGCGACACCACAACCGCTTTTGTGCGAATAACCGTCTGGCCCGGTTCGCGCGGCCAGCGCGGATCCGCATTCAAATCCGGAATGAAGATGGTTTTGTTTTGCTCAAAACTTTCAATAAAATGCGGCGGCATGTCAAAATCGTCACTCCGGACCCTGTTAAGAAATTGTTCCACCAATTCGGGCGAATCCTTGCCCATGCAGTAGGAACGAAGGTCGAACTTGCCCTTCTCTTCCAGTAGCAATAAAGCGCGGTCAAAATCCAAACTGTTGCAGAGTAAGGGAGGGGCTTCATTGATCAACTCTTCTTCATCAAAGATCTGAGTGAAGCGATTGGAGACTATATTTAAAGCAGCCAGTTGGCGCGTCGCATACTCCAGACTTTTGGTACGTTCTCGGACCCGCTGTTCCAACTCATGAGAGTAGTCTTCGAGTTGTTGTTCGAGCAGTTTGCGTTCGGTCACGTCCCGGGCGATACCGTCCTGTCGAACGGCAGTCCCGTCTTTAAAGACCAGTCGGCGGTTCACCTCAAAGTACTTGATTTCGCCGGTTTTCGCCACCATGCGAAACTCGACGGTCTTAACCAACCGATCGCCGTTTTCCATGGCGTGTTTAAACCCAGACTGCACACGCTGGCGATCTTCCGAGTAAATGTAGTCAAAAACCGAAGAGCCGAGCATTTCATTCGGGGAGTAGCCAAGCGTGACTTCGCTTGCTGGATTGACGCTCAGAAATTCGCCCTCTGGATTCAGAGAATAGACGATGTCGGGAACGTTGTCCATGAGCATTTGCAGACTGGACTCTGCCTGTTCAAGCTCCTTCTGCAGATGCTTCTTCTCCAACGCCTTATGAATCGTTGTCTCGATGCGATGAATTTTGAGCGGTTTGAGGACAAAATCGTATGCACCGTGTTTGATAGCCGACACTGCCTGATCCACCGAGCCATGTGCCGTAAGAATGACGAACGGCATCTCCCTGTCCATGGATTTGACTTGTTTCAGGACATCCAACCCGCTCATCTTTGGCATGTTTAGATCGCACAGAATGACATCGGGCTTGTTGCCTTTGAACGCCGCGAGCCCTTTTTCCCCGGAGTCGACGGCGTGCAACTCAAAGCCCTGCGACCGAAGCTGTTTTGCAAACGGCTCCCGTTGTTTTTTGTCATCCTCGATATATAAGACCCTAATTTTTTCCATTTTCAAGCTACTGTTTAATTCCGTTAACCACTGAAATAATAGGACATCTGACATTCAAAATCAATGAAAAATAAGTAGCGGCTTGGTGCGTTATTCAGCCACAAATGAGCATAGTTTTGATCAGCCACAGTTTCCCCGTGGCACTAATCACTCTGTACTTCAGATCTGCAACTGTATTTTTTTAGCAAAGTCTTTTAGCCACGGATTTACACTGATTGAACACGGATTTGGGTTTCAGTTCTTTGAAAGCAACGCTATTCCAACTGCCCGAAAGTGTTCGCAAATTGTTTTCACAAGAACCAATCAAAAATCTGTGAAAATCCGTGTGCATCCGTGGCTCAAACTTCAAGCGCCTTTGGTTCCGGCTTTGGCAGCGCTGAGAATTTCATCGGGATATTTCTTGTTGACTTTTTTCTTAAAAAGCCCGATCATTTCTTCAAATGAGAATGAAAGTACGGAAAGAGGGAAACAAATGATTCTATCCAGTATTAAGACCGGTGTTGCCCAAATGTGGGCGAACAAACGCATGGTCGTGATCTTTTTCGTGGTTAATTTTTTGTTTGGCCTTCTGTTGATGCTGCCTTTGCGGGCGAGCTTAAGCAACTTTGTCGGCCGCAGTCTCATGGGAGCAGAGCTCGCCGGGCGTCTCGATATGGACTTTCTGTTTGAATTCCTGAACGAAACGAATATCACCTCTATTCTTACCAGCATGTTCGTGGTTGTTCCGGTATTCTACTGGCTAATTTCGTTGTTCTTATCCGGTGGGGCATTCGCGGTCTTCACCAGAGGAGAAACGTATTCAGCACGTATATTTTGGGGCAACGCGGCAAACTATTTTGGACGGTTCTTCCGACTCACACTTTGGAGCCTGCCAATTTTGGCTATCCTGCTCAGCTTGCACTACATTGGCTCTCTGGTTCAGCGCATCATCTTCGGAGGCGACCCTTATCAGTACGTGACCTATTGGAGCTCCTGGATTAAATTCGGTTTGCGACTCATCGGCATATTGCTGTTCGGCTTGATTTTCGACTATGCCAGAATTTACACCGTCCTGACCGATGAGCGCAAAATGCGCGTCTCGCTCTGGCAGGGAATCCGATTTGCGTTTGGCAATTTTGGCAAAACGGTTAGTCTGTCTCTGCTTTTATTCGTTGTGGGCGTTGTTGTCTTGGTCATTTACAATCCCATCGCGAACAGTCTGGCGGCACCCAATGTCTTTGTGATTGTCCTGCTGTTCCTGGTTCAACAGCTTTACATGTTCTTCCGGATGATGCTGCGTTTGACGCTGTATGCCAGCGAGACGTATTTATATCAAACGCTCGACCGCGAGGCGGTGGCCGAAGAAGCGTCGTCGGCTACGGGAGAGCTTGGCATCGAAGGCACGCCGGCTTGATAAGCTAACCTGGGTATTTGAACGAAACCGACTACACTCAATAATTCGTCGTTATTCAGTGCCCACTCCGTGCCAGATGTACCACACCTCATAACCGGTTCCTGTTGGTCGCCCCGCATCTTTGGATTGGGCCTTCCTTCAGACCCCACCTCGCGGTGACGCCCTTGCCCTCTCCTAAACTTAGACTCCGCGAACACCTGGTTCGTGGACTCAGCTACGGACCATACCCGGCACAAGACAGTATCAGCCGTTGAAACCGCAGAAGATCAACTATGAAACTGATAATGAGCATTGATGCACCACAAAACTTCGAAAAAGCACGGTGGTTTCAATCGGCTGGATGCATTGTTAACCACAGATTCAATGTCAAAGATCTCGTCTCAAAAATCGACCATTTCGTAAAACATTATAATTAACAAACTAAACCATTTTCATGGACCGCAACTGCTGATTCGATACTCGAAAAAATCAAAAGACTTTGTCAAAGTATTTCAGAGACGCAACACTAGCAACAAATTTCTAATATAACAGAAACTTTTCTCGGTTTCTAATACTGGAAACTTGTCAAAATGGGTTAGTCGTTGAATCTTGCATTTTGCCTTCTGCATCACTGAGGCAATCCTGGCTTGTCAACCTGAACGTGTCGTCTTCGGAACCTGCCCCCTGTCGTCAGTGGATTCGCGGCCAGAAGTCGGTTGGGAGATCGGGGCATGGGTGAATAGTTAACTTGCAAATGGTAAATAAAATCGACCTAAATGTCAACAAAAAATCGACAACTTCGGATACTATGAATATGAATGACCACTTGAGAATATAGTAAATCAATCTAACTTAATGTCTTGACAGAACTTAACTCCCCTTAGTCCCCCTTTGTAAGGGAGGATTTGGGGAGTCGTATTTATAAATATATTACCCCTAACAGGATTGTTCCGGGTTAAACAGTAACAAAAAATGTCAAAAGCAAGTTACATGACTTGATTTCTTACTCTTGCTGCGCAAGCAGCTTCCCGCTTAGTTCCTCAATCATCCCCTCCGAAGGCCGCGCACGGTAAACGCCGTACCCCGAATCCAGGCTCGGGTCCACACCGCGCAGGAAAATGTAAAACACGCCGCCAAAGTGACCCTGGTAGCGGTAATTCGGCAAGCGTACTTTCAGATACTGGTTCAGGGCGACAACGTAAAGGTGATATTGTAAAATGTAATAGTGTTCGGCCATGGCCTGGGCCAGCGCCTTTTGATCGTACTTTTTCAGTTCGTTCCCAAAGTAGTTCGATTTCCAATCCACAATGTAGTAACGTCCGTCTTTTTGAAACACCAGATCGATGAACCCTTTCATAAACCCTTTGAAGCGCACAAAATTCAGCCGCTCGATTCTTGTCGGAAAATCGGCGGCCAACTCCACACCGGCATATTGCGCAAAGATACTTTTCAGCACCCCCGGGGAGATGGTTTTCAGTGGGAAATAGAATTCAAGCTCGTTCAATCGGTCTTTCCGGGAGATTTGCGACAACGAAAAACTCCGCCCTCGCAGACCCAGCGGCACAGTTAGGACCTTGTCGACCATATTCCGAACCGCTGGCAGCCATTCCGCTTCAAAACCAAATTCCTGCAACTTCGTGCTGATAAATTCCTCAAGTCCCGTCGAGGATGACTCCGTAAAATCGAGATTCTGGAAGAGGTGGTGCATGAAGATGCCGGTCTTGGCGCCGCGGGGAAAGGCCAAAATATCGGAATACGTTTCCAAATCTTTGGCTTCTTCCGGAACGACTTCAGTCGTGTCCTGTGCGAGCAGCGCATCGTAATCCGCTTGTTCCTCCCCGTGTGGCAGTCGGGCGATCAGGGACGAGTAACTTGAAATGCGTTCGGAGGCGTCGATTTTGGCACTGAAGTCGCGGCAGGTCAGCTTTTCTTCTGCCACATGCGACGTTTGATAAGAAACGCCTTCCGGTTTTGGTAGCTCAGCGAGTTCAACCACGCCACCCGAATCGGCTTCGACCTGTCTTAATTTGTTGCGTATCTGGGCATCGTCCAGCGTCTTGAAATGCTCTTTGATGGACCCGACCACATCTTCGGTATTCAGAATTTTCGGTTGGTGAAACAGGTAAGCCGGCGCCGAGGTCTCCGCTTCATTGAACCTTCCCCAAACCAGATAGCAGCGATGTTTTGCACGCGTGACCGCAACATACAACAAGCGCAAGTTTTCGGCCAACTCTTCTTTCTGCGCAAAGACTTTGTGCTCGTCCATGCTCTCGGAGCCCAGGTCGAGCGTGAAGGCGCGGTCATTTGCCTCATCGTGAAATTTCAAGGTGTCCGGGTTGCGTATAAACGAACCGGACCAGGTGAACGGACAAAACACCACCGGATATTCCAATCCCTTGCTCATGTGCATGGTCACCAGCTTGACGGCATTCTCGTCGCTTTCAAGTCGGAGTTGGTGCGCTTCAACCGGCGCCACATTGGTCATCCTTTGTTCAGACAACCACTTCAGGAGGCCGGTCATGCCGAGCTTTTGTTCCACCGCGGCCTGATGCAACACCTCCGCAAGATGCAATATGTTGGTGATGCGGCGTTCGCCATCCGGGTAAGCCATGAGTCGGGTCAACAGATTCTCCCGATACAGCAAGTCTTTGAACATGCGCATGAATCCGTGGTCGAGCCAGAGCCGGTGATAATTGGCAAACTTATCGAACCATGCCTCCAGAGCCAGTTCATCTTCCGTGAAGCGAAACAGTTCTTCTCCTGTAACGCCAATGATTTCGGTAGCCAGGGCGGCTTTTAAAAATTTCTGATTCTTGGGTTCCACCACCGCAGTCAAGACCCTCTGGAATTCGCGCGCTTCTTCGGATTCAAACAGATTGGCCGAACTGTACAGCACGCTGTGCACGTTGACCGACAACAAGGCCTCCTGCATTTGGCGGGCTTCGGAGTTTGTGCGCACCAGCACTGCCATATCTCTTTCTTCGAGCGGTCGTTNNNCCAGAGACGAAACGGTGCATCCGATCCCCCCGCGATTCGGAGATGCCCACGTTCGAGCTTTTCCGGTGCCGAGGCTTTGTGAAACGGAATCTCATGATAGATAAACGGATTGTTAGCCCCCTCGAAGACCGTATTGATGGATGAGATCAGTTTGGGATCAGACCGGTAGTTTTTGGACAGCGTGTACTGAGTCGGCACCTCGCTCTTTGCCCGCATGTACGCAAAGACATCGGCGCCTCGAAATCCGTAAATCGCTTGTTTCGGGTCCCCGATCAGGAACAGAATGCTGTCGTCGTGATCGAAGATCTTTTTGAAGATTTCATACTGCACGGGATCCGTGTCCTGAAATTCATCGATGAGTGCCGCCTTGAATTTGGTGCGCACCGGCGCCGCGAGCTTTTCGCCCTCATGCGTCAAAGCCGCATGCAGGTTCAGAAGCAGATCATCGAAAAAGAAAACGTTCTTTTCTTCCTTTCGCTTCTTCAGTTCGTCTCTAGCGTAATCGAACAACTCTCTCTTGAGCGCAATCAAACGCTCGTTGTAGACTTGCTCAAGCTCAAGATGGTTTTGAACATGGTCCTCGCATTGATCAAAAAACGGATGTGTCGGCGGGAGATGGTTTTTCTTTGTGCCCTGAGTGATCGCAGTCGTGCTAAATTTTTCAAAGCCGGGAAACAGCATCGGGTTGGCGCTCTCGGAAGCCGTGTACAAATCCATGGCTTTGATCCAGGTCGGGACTTTGGACTGCTTGTATTGATTTCGGTTCAGTCCCGGATTATCACACAAAATCGATTCGACCTTCTCTCGGCACATCGGCCACATGTCCCGAACGCGGCGAAAGGAGTCGTGGAAATGCCGCTCCTGACTCGAACAATCGGATGCGGTTGCTTTGGGAATGATCTCCAAATAAAGCAGGCCAACCTTGTCGCCCAGCAATTCAGACAGCGCCTCGGGACTCATCTTGTTGACAGCGTAACTGACGAATAACCGCGATTCCTCGTACAGATGCTTGCGCCAGAAATCCTCCACCAC
>JAABYK010000248.1:0-4357 GCA_011775825.1 Candidatus Zhuqueibacterota bacterium
AGATTCGCGTTTGTTTGAGGCAAGTTGCAGGCGATGTTCGTACCCTTTCCTTTCAGAAGAAAAATTTCGACCCGGCGATTTATGGCATGCTCTCTTTCAGTGCTTGCATCCCGAATCTTTGGCGCGCTTTCACCACAGCCTTTTGCAATAATCCGATTGGGCATGATGCTGTGGTTCTGCACAAGATAGTCCTTGACTTTGTTCACTCTTCGCAACGACAGACCCAAGTTGTAGTCACGTTTACCACGACTATCGGTATGACCGAGCAGCACAATGTTTGCGTCGGCCAATTTGGGTGACTTCAAGGTAGTGACAAACACATCGAGAAAATGTTTGAATGAGGCCGTGAGGGTGTCCACTGCGAAACCGAAATGGACGTTGGGCTCAAGCGGATCCACACGGGCATATTTCGACACGGCAAGATCGTATTTGTTCACAGATATTTTGTCCGTATCGTAATTATTTGTCATATCCGTATCGCAGGCAACCAGCGTTTGACCGCTGTGGGTGAGTTGAGTAACTGTCTCAGATAAGTCCGGACTGACTCTTGCCAGGACGGAGAAGGTGGTGTCCCTGCCGACGGCCAGTGAATCCACCGTAAGAGAAAGTACGTCCTTTGAGATTGTGCCCGGCCAATCCACAGGAGTGAGAAACGCCGAAAGCGTATCCGTCACCGAGAAGTTAAATGCCGGGACCGGTCCCAGATTTCGGATGTTCAATTTGAGGGTGACGTCATCTCCCGGTTGCACCATTCGTGGTGAAGTCTCAAGGCTAAGTTTCAGGTCAGGAAAGGGATACGTACTGCTATCGATGTTATTGAACTCATCGCTTTCGGGAACGTTGTTTTCTTCATCGATTACGGCGACATTGTAATTGGTATTCAGTTGACTTTTGGTCCACGCCACCCTTAATGTGTCACGGGCGCCAGGTTGAATTTCTCGAATTTGAGCTTCGTAAATGAGTTTTCGACTTGTCTGCGCTGGCGCCCCGGGAGAGACCCGAGTTAGAAACTCGGTCTCGGCGTCCTTGGTTTCATAGATTTTGATTGAAAAGTTCTTTGCCGGACAATCACTCTTGTTGGCATAAGCCACCAGAATTTCACCACCGCACTCTTCGACGGAGCGAGGACGAGCGACAGCTACCGGTGCGGTCAAAGTGTAATCGAGTATGGTGATCTCAATGTCGGGCAATTCCACTTTAAAATGACCAATTTCATCTGCAAAACGAAGATGCTGATCCCGATCGTACGCCAGGATCGTCCAGTAGTAATCGCCCAAACTGTGGTCAGGCATCAAGGTGTGAGAAATGTGTCCGCGCGTCTTATGGGCCATGAACGTGGTCTTTTTCTTGAGCCCCAGTTTCAAATCGGCCATAAATTCCGAGACACCATTGCCTTCTTTGATGCTGTCTTTCTGCACGACGAATTCAATGTAATTTATTTCCGTCGAATCCTGGGTTTGAGACAGTTGTGTTTTTTCAAGAAATTCAAGGACGATTCTTGAGTCATGTTTGGAAGTTTCGATCAATCGTTTCAGGGCCAGGCTGTCGTCTTTCACTACGAAAAGCGCATAGTTGGTAGTATCAAACAAGTCCGGATCATGAGTGGTTTGCCATGACAACGAAATGCTGTCGTTGGGTGCGTGAGTGTTCATGAACGGCTCTACGATGTCGAACCGTTCAGGGGCAATGGGATAATGGTTCACGCTGGCGCGAAATGTGACCGGGAACAGATCGGATTTTTCCAAACCGGCCATATCAAAACGCATGGCGTTGTTCGTGCCAGGGATCGCTGTACCTGTTGAAAGCAACCGGTCATCCAAACGAAAACTCAATCCAAAGGAAAATTTGTTTAATTGTTCGGAATTAAAATTGTAGCCGGTGCGCAACGCCAAGCCGTATTTCCAGGCGAACTCCCCACCCAAGCTGAAACGTCCGACCTCGTCGCGTACTTTTCGGTAGTCGCCGGTAAGCTGCAGTTGCAGTCCATCGTGGGATCCGAGATTGAATGCAAGTCCGGCGCGGAAGGTTCGCGGCAAGGGCGTGTCGTCAGAGATGAAGTTCAGCGACGTGCCAAGCTGTGTAACCGCCACGCCGCCGGAAAGAATGCCGTATTCAAACGGGCCTGTCTTTAAATGAATCTGATTCGAACGGTACAGCAGACCGAGATCCAGAATCACTGAACTCGCAGTGAAGTTCGCCAACTCGGTGCGCAAATATTTGACGCCGGCGCCAACAGAGAGATGATCGACCCGGTGAAGCGGATTTCCAATGCTTGCCGTCAGTAGCAAATCATTGGCCGATGCGGGCCGCTCCAGACCGCTTGTACTTTCGAATTCACCCACACCCTGATAGTGCATGCCAAAAGCAAGTCGGGTCCGGTTACTCCAGGGAGTGGTCAGCTTTCTGCCATAAATGAAAGAGAGATTGTAAATGTCTGCGAACCACTTGGTGTAGGTCGTGGCCCATTGCCATTCTCGCAAAAACCCTGTGGCCGCGGGGTTGGCGAACAAGGTGTGTGCTTCGTCAATCGCGCCGGTTTGGCTGCCGCCCATGGCCTGGTGGCGTGCCCCGGGTAGAATCTTCAAAAATGCTCCGCCGGACCGAACTTGACTGTGCCCCCAATTTGGGTATAAGAGCACGACAAGCACCAACAGGCCAAACGCGCTGAGTGCGGATCGTGATTGAATCTTGGCACAAGATATTTTGAAAGGAAGCCTCATTGTACCACGATAACCTTTTTCCAACAAATCAATTTGTTCGCCCGCAAGGCGACGATATACACGCCACTGCCAACTTTTTGCCCGTTTTCGGTCATGCCATTCCAATCGAACGTGTTTGAGCCGGCAACAAAGTGACTGCTCGTCAAGGTACTGACGCGGTATCCGCTGACGTCGTACAGTTCCAACGAAGCAGACTGGTCCGACTCCAATTCGAAATTGATGCGCAGCGACTGATGCTTGGCAGGCTCAAATACGTTGTGGTCAAAAGTAAACAGTTGGCAATTCTCCCGGAAACGGACGATTTCTTCAATGGCAACCACAAAGGCGCTGGCCAAATTGTTCGTTGCATTGGTGTCGAGGGGGGCGTCCACAATACTTGAGTTTACTAACACCATCACGGAATCGGCGAGCGATGCCGCCACATTTGCAGAAAATGTGAACAGCGTATCTTGCGAGACCGTCAACGAGTCAAGTTGCCAGATGAAAAGATTCCCTTCGTCGGAATCGGGTTCTCGATTGAAACTCTGTCTGTTGATGGTGATGAAATCAGGCAGGGAATCGATGAGCGTGAGTCCGGAAGCAGTGTTCGGACCGAGGTTCTCAATCCTGAGTTCATATTGAAATGTCTCTTCGGTGCGAACAGTGTCTTTATCGACAGTTTTTGTCAATTGCAGATCATAATTTTTAGGAACCCGGCGAATAACCACAATGGCGCTGGCCAAATTGTTCGTTGCATTGGTGTCGCCGGGGGCGTCCACAATGCTTGAATTTACCAACACCATCATGGAATCGGCGAGCGATGCTGCCACATTAGCAGAAAATGTGAATAGTGTATCTTGCGAGACCGTCAACGAGTCAAGTTGCCAGATGAGAAGATTTCCGTCTTCGGAGTCGGGTGCTCGATTGAAGCTCTGTCTGTTGATGGTGATGAAATCAGGCAGGGAATCGATGAGCGTGAGTCCGGAAGCAGTGTTCGGACCGAGGTTCTCAATCCTGAGTTCATATTGAAACGTCTCCTCGGCGTGAACGGTATCTTTATCGATAGATTTCGTCAATTGCAAGTCATAGTTCCTGGGCGGTCTGAAAATGGTAATCCTGGAAAGGGTGATATCGTTGACACTGCGCGTGTCGCACGGACCCATCACGGTGCTGCTGCTGACAACTTCTGATATTGAGTCCGGTAAGGATGCCGGCACACTCGCCGTATAGGTAATTTCTTCTGTTTGAAACGCCGCCAAGGAATCGAATCTCCATGTGAAGACATTGTTTTCAATAACATTTGGGAGTTTGCTGAATGTGGCTTCGGGGATGATCAGATGCTGCGAAATAGAGTCGGACAAGGTGTAGTTGTAAGCCGTGTGGGGCCCGAGGTTGTCAATGCGGAGCGTGTAGCGAATTTCTTGACCGGGCTGAACGGAATCGCGACTGGCGCTTTTTGATAGCTGCAGATCATAGTTGTTCGGGATGCCAGAAAGAGCATAACTTCCGGTGGCGGTGCCGACTCGAAGTCCGGACGTGGTTGAGTCGTTTACCGTAACCTGCACGATACGCGGCAATCCGTCATTGCAGGGAAACGCCGAGGTGTGGGCCATGACATAAAAATTTTGAATGATATTTGAGGCTTTACCATATATTTG
>JAABYK010000248.1:4376-7951 GCA_011775825.1 Candidatus Zhuqueibacterota bacterium
GGCGATTCTCTTAAGCTCGTTTAAGTCTGTCCTATTTCCGAGGGCAATGGTGTGAATGGGAATTGCATACTTACGAGCCTTGACAATAACAGAGTCCGGAGTAAAAGACTCGGTCTCGCCTCTCGGCAAAGCGCTCTCGCCATCTGTGTAAATCACAATGGCTCGCCGCAAGGCGGTTTCGTGTTTCGTAAGCTCAATTGCTTCAACCATCGCTCTGTAAAGAGGGGTAAAATCGCGTGTCTCTTTGATAGCGTCGATAAAGCTGATCAACGAATCGGTGTTGCCTGTGATGGGCAGGGTCGGGAATGTCTCGGTCGTGTCGGCAAACAACAACACGCCGGCCCGATCTTCGGGGCGCATATCGCGAATAAATCGTGTCACGCCTCTTTTTGCGCTGTCGAGCTCCGATTTCTCTATGCTGGAGCTCACGTCTATGAGCAACACGGTGCTTGTAGGGACGATGGGGTCACATGATTCGCAAATTTCCATGAATTGTGGTGCCGGCCTTTGTACATACAGATCGGTGTCCCCAAATGCCGTCAGGCTGTCGGGATAACGTTCCACTATAGGTTGCCAAATTCTGGTGATGGGTCTGCCACTTTCCGCTACACTCTCCGGGCCGATCCAGTCAGATTTGTTTGCCAGACCGCTTACATGATCGCCATCCGGGTCTGAAATCGTCATGACAGACAATATTGGAAACGGAAAGGCAGAGCTGAAGCCGCGCAGCTCAACATCACTCGTGGCAACCGTATCAATGGTGACCGTAAGTGTTTCCTGGGCGTGTACGCTAACAATCTCCACCGCACAGACGAGGCCCAAGAAAACAGTAAATAGACAAATGGCTTTGATTTTTTTGCTTTTTGGCATCAAATCGTGAAGGCAATTCAGCCTGGCTTAATTTTTAGTGAGTTTAATGACTGTTTTTTTTGAACAATACGCTATTTTGCATTGAAATGCAACATTTTTTGTTACAAATTTTTGTAACATATGGAATTCGGTTTTCAATTGAGCATTTATGATCAAAACGCTTCTGTCCGATAATTGCCTTGCAAAGAACTTTCATACTAATTATATTATAGTTTCTCAATAACACACAATAGAGATGAGTGAGTAAAATGAACAAGAACAATTTTTTGGAAGAACTCGAACGACGGGTCATACTATTTGATGGCGCCATGGGCACCATGTTGTATGACCGCGGGATTTTCATCAACCAGTGTTTTGAAAACGTAAACCTCAGCAACCCGCGACTTGTCAAAGAAATACACACTGGCTATGCCAATGCCGGTGCGGATGTACTCCAGACGAACACATTTGGCGCCAATCAGTTCAAGCTGCTGAAGCACGGTTTGCGTGACTCGCTGGAGGCCATTAATTATCAGGGCGCGAAACTTGCACGAGAAGTTGCTGGCGATCAACTTTATGTTGCAGGTTCGCTGGGACCGCTGGGAGTGAAAATTGAACCTTGGGGAAAACTGGCCCGCGAGGAAGCGAAGGAAGCGTTCAAAGAACAAGCACAAGCGCTTTTGAATGGCGGCGTTGATTTGTTCACATTGGAAACGTTTTCCGATTTGGGCGAGATTGAGCAAGCCATCAAAGCCGTGCGCGAACTCTGTGGTCTCCCGATCGTGGCTGCAATGACCATCGATGAATCGGGAAACTCGCTTTACGGAACAGCAACGGAGACATTCACCTACCATCTCGACCGCTGGGGCGCAGATGTCGTGGGTGTGAACTGTTCCGTTGGTCCGCCGTCGATGATGAATGCCCTAGAAAAAATGGTGCATGCCACGAAGAAACCGATCATTATTCAGCCGAATGCCGGAAACCCGCGAGTCATTGACCAGCGCAACATCTATTTGGCCAGCCCGGAATATATGGCCGAATTCGCCATGCGTTTCATCAAAGGTGGGGCGCGACTGGTTGGCGGATGCTGTGGTACCACACCGGAACACATCAAGGCCATGGAGAAGTCGGTTCGGATGTTGAGTCCACGGCAGCACGATTTTACCATCACGATTCCCCAAGAGGTGATCGAAGAGTCCAGTCCGGCGCCACTGGAGGAGCGGAGTAGGTATGCCGCTAAGCTGGTGAAAGGGGAGTTGGTGACGAGTGTGGAGATCGTCCCCCCACGGGGAAGTGATCCTTCGAAAGTTTTGGAATCTTCCAGACGGCTTAAGGAGTTTGGCGTCGACGCAATCAACGTTCCCGACGGCCCGCGGGCGTTGTGTCGGATGGGCGCTCAGCATCTGAGCATTCTCATCGAACAACAAGTGGGGATGGAGACGATTCTGCATTACTGCTGCCGGGATCGCAATTTGTTGGGCATGCAATCCGATGTCATGGGACTGTATGCAGTCGGCTTGCGGAACATTCTCATTATCACCGGCGATCCGCCGAAGATGGGAGACTATCCGGATGCGACTGCCGTGTTCGATGTGGACGCCATCGGTTTGACGAACATGGTCAATCGCATGAACCACGGCGTCGACCTCGGTGGCACCAAACTGGATGCGCCAACAGCGTTTCATATCGGCGTTGGCTTGAATCCCGGTGCCATCGATGTGGAGCATGAAATCCGGCGCTTCGAGTGGAAGGTCGATGCCGGCGCCGAGTATGCCATCACACAGCCGGTCTTCGATCCGGATATCTTACTCGACTTCCTGCCCAAGATCAAACATATTGAAATCCCGATTATTGCCGGGGTCTGGCCGCTGGTGAGTTTGCGCAACGCCGAATTTATGAACACGGAGGTGCCCGGAGCGTCTGTGCCCGATCGATATATGGAGAGAATGCGGAAAGCCCAGGAGATTTCAAAGGAGGAAGCCCGTGCCGAGGGTCTCCGTATCGCTCAGGAAGCCGTTGCGCAGGCCAGAGAGCATGTACAGGGCTTTCAGGTCAGTGCACCCTTTGGCAAGGTGGACTACTCGATGAAAGTCCTATCAGTTTTGAAAGAATTTGGCGGAGATGTGTAAACACTGATTCTATGTTGATTTGAGTGGGCAAGCAATTAGTCTGCATAATTTACCAAAGGATCGAGTGGTCATTCCTGCCATGGGACGCCGGGAAACTCCGTGCCTAAAATGAGGAGTTTCCTGCTCAAAACATTATCGGGAATGACGGTATTCTTACGTTTTCGTTGAGACACTGGATCAGGTGGGGTTGAACCTACGATTCCGAGAAAGACTCAGTCGTTGATAGGAGTTTGCCGAGAGGCCAAACTACAGATGCTGATCGGTCACGGTGACTTGTTCTGCCGCAATTGGAGGACCGTGAAACTGCGACCAAGGCTGTTTGCCGCGATTCCCTCTGCTCCCGGCGTCCAGGTTTAGATCGGCAAATACCAAAGCATTGGAGATGTCCTTCGTTTTGAATTTAGCTCCCAATTCAAACGACGCCTTGCCGGTATTGATGAGTAGGGAACCTTCTGGCCGGGTTCCGCTTGTGGTAGCCAGATCTAATAACCCATCAAGATTAAGATCAAAGGCAACCACGTGTGATGGCGTGGATGCCAGGGAAAGCTCTCCTTTGTCCGTAAACATGGCTCCATCAAAGTTGAAAAGCAAGTAAGG
>JAABYK010000413.1:0-1474 GCA_011775825.1 Candidatus Zhuqueibacterota bacterium
CAGTTGAGAAAGCTGTCGGGTCTTTTGAGCGGAAATTTCATCGACGGAAGGAACCTCCACCAGTCTTCCCGCCAGAAGTACTGCACTTCGCGGCACAATCAAAACGGCAAAAATCCAAATCACCAGAAGCAGAAGAAACGAATTCGACGTTTTTTCTGCCAGACTCGAAATGAAAACCGAAAGTGCTAAGAACGCTCCAAAATATAACAAGCCAGCCCCGACAATCAAAGCGAGTCGGATCCACTCCGCATTCGTGAGATTAACTCCCAGCAAGGGCAACATCAGACATCCCAGGAGGATGGGGATGAGCAGCGGAATCTCAAGTCCCAGAAACGACCCGAGCAGTTTTCCGAGAATGTATTTTTCCCGCGGAATGGGGTTGGCAAATGCCAGGCGCAAAGTGCCGCGTTCTTTCTCACCATTGATCGCATCATAAGCGAACAGAATGGCAAACAACGAGAGCACAATCTGAAAAATGAAGTCCAAATCCAGAAATCGGAAAACGGCGAAAATGGGCTCGTCGTTGTAGCGGCTGTCCTGGGCCGTGAGTTCGCCTCGTCCCGCCATTTCGATGGTCCGGCCAATGTCATTGGATACGCCCGTAACGAGCGCTTCTAATGGTTGTGGGGGCAGAAATATCCGGTGATTGTCGACGCGCAGCCAATCAGTCAACCCCTCCATTTGCCGCAAATTTTCGGTTTTGGCCGCCTCATATTTTTGCCGACTCATAAGATAGTTCTTTGATCCCACGTAAAACGTGAGTAGAATCAGAATCGAGCATACGCCAAACGTGATGGCAAATTTTGTGGAGCCGATGATTTCACGAAGTTCTTTTTCGATGAGCCATCGCAGCATCGTCTTCTCCTTTCTTCGAATCTGAATTATGCATGTTCGGTTAACTCAGGGTGCTGATCAAATCCGGCCACGTATTCCATGTAAAGCTGTTCCAGATTTTCTCCCGAAAGGTCCCGGCGGTTAAGTTCAACCACAAGCTGGCCCTGATTCATAATGCCCAAGATGTCAGCGATTTCTTTCGCGCGGAAAATATCGTGTGTGGACATGAGCACGGCTTTGCCTTCGTCGCGCAAGGTGTCGAGCAGTTGCATAAATTCAAAGCCCGCTTTCGGATCGAGGCCGGACGTTGGCTCATCCAACAGAATCGCCGGCGCATCTTTCAGGATCGCGATGGCAATGCCGCATTTCTGACGCATGCCTTTGGAGAAGCCCTTAAGTTTTTTGTCGTGTGCCTCCTCTTGCAGCCCGACTCTAAACAGCACATCTTTGTAATCGTCTCTGGAAAGGTCGTTTTTTCCGCCAAGTCGGGCAAAAAAATCGAGGTTTTGAATGGCGGTAAAGTTCGGATACAACATCACGTTTTCCGAAACGAACGCAAGTCGTTCTTTTGCTTTCAAAGGGTCCTGATGCGTGACAATTCCGTCCACACGTGCTTCACCGGACGTTGGTTCAATAAAAT
>JAABYK010000413.1:1523-1893 GCA_011775825.1 Candidatus Zhuqueibacterota bacterium
AGCGCCAGGACATCGTCTTCGTAGCGTTTCGACAAATTCTGCGCCTCGATCATGGGATCAGGAGTTGTTCGATTTTCCATCTGTGCCTCTCGATTTTGGTTAACGGTTATCGTCTTGACAATCGGATGCCGTACACAACAATTCCGACGACGAGCCCAACGATGACGAACACAATAAAAGCCATGCCGAGGAGGTTGGTCTCCGGTTGAATTTCGATGGTGACGGTTTTGTCTTCACCGCTGATGGGTTGATCGTCTGAAAGGGAGGTTGTGCGGATTCGCACTTCATATCTGCCCGCTGAAATATTTTGGGGCGGTGCAAAACTCAACTGAATGCGCGTTTCTTGGGAAACATCCAAACTTTGAATGAT
>JAABYK010000700.1:0-945 GCA_011775825.1 Candidatus Zhuqueibacterota bacterium
CTCGTAAGTGATGGTCATCTCCATCTTCGTGCCATACGGGATCCTTGGCGGCGCTTCTGCGCTCAGATCGCCCCAATCCAAGGTCTTGGTGTTTGCCAAGCGGATTCTGCCGCGATCGACGTAACTGCCGTTCACTTTCATCGTTCTTGAAGTCATTTCACCGATTTCTCGAGTTTTGTGTATCCAATTCCGACGGGATAAAGATACAAAAATAGATCAGGCGGTACCTATCAACTGCGTTCCAAAAAGCTTGCAATCCTGTGTCATGGCTTGAAAGCGAAGCGGGAAAACTATCACTCAGGTTGCAGGGCTGTCACTAAGGTTGCATTTTGAGGGCAGAGTGAAAGTGCAGGCTGTCGGCGCAGGTTTGGTGGTTTAAACGTTTGTAAATTGGGGAGGATGGGGTCTTCTATGGTGTTTTGCGTGGGGCCTTCCAATCGACTGAGGACAGAAATTTCTCAGCTATGTGCCCAGTCTGGCCTTGACAAACTCCTTCGGCGTGCACCTGAACTCCTCACGAAAACACTTGCTGAAATAAGCATGGCTGCTGAAGCCAACACGGTAAGCGACCTCGTTGACGGTAAAGTCGCTCTGTTCCAACAATTTTCTGGCATGGTGCAGCCGCACCGAGCGAATGAACATCGAAGCCGGCCGATTGGTGAGCGCGTTCAGCTTGCGGTGCAGTTGCGTGCGGCTGAGCTTGAGCCTGTCCGCCAGGGCTTCCACGCCGAAGGCCTCGTCTTCCATGTTCTCTTCGATGACTTTTTGCACGCGTTTCAGAAAGGCCTGGTCAAGCTTGTTTTCCAGGGCCGGAGTTAGCTCCGGCAACCGGGTCGAACCGAATTTCTCCCGCAGTTTCCGACGCAGCTCTATCAGGTTACGCGTGCGCATCAGCAACTCTTTGGCGTCGAACGGCTTGATGAGATAGGCATCGGCGCCAGTCTC
>JAABYK010000700.1:1002-1822 GCA_011775825.1 Candidatus Zhuqueibacterota bacterium
TCTTTTCATCGGTTTTCAAGGCGTGGCACAGGGCATAGCCGTCCATCTTCGGCATCATGATGTCGCAGATCACCAGGTCGGGAATCGTGGCCAGCGCTTTCTCCAGACCCTCCTGACCGTTCTGGGCTTCGATGACCTGGTAGCTCTGTGTCAGGTATTGCCGGATGTAGCTGCGCATGTCGGGGTTGTCCTCCACCACCAGAATGAGCTCCGGCGCTTCGCTCGGCTCCAGGACTTCCGCCAGCGTGTCTGACTCCTGAGGAGTCTCCTCTACCTCCTCGGCTTCGACGGGCATCAACGCTGTTTTTTGCGATGGTGCAGCCTCGGTCGTTTCGACAATCTCGTCATCTCGCAAAACTTGTCCCGAGGCTTCGGGATGCGCCCGGCCGACCGGCAAGTGCACAATCACTTCAGTGCCCCAACCTTGTTGGCTGCTGACCTCGATGGTGCCGCCATGCAGCTCCACCAGCTCTTTGACCAGGGACAACCCGATGCCGGTACCTTCAAAATCGCGGGTGCTGTCGGTTTCGGCTTGGTAAAAGCGGTCGAAAATGTAGGGCAGCTTGTCTCTGGGAATGCCGATGCCGGTGTCTTTGACGCTGATTTGGACAAAGTCGGCAGTTGCAGTTGCAGTAGTAGTTTGTCGTTGTTTTTGACTGACACTGCCAACTGCTACTGCCACGTGAACCTTCCCACCCTGCGCGGTAAATTTGACGGCATTGGAAAGCAAATTGTAGAAGATCTTTTCAACTTTTTCCTGATCAAAATAAAGTTCAAGCGTTTCGACTTCGCTATGAAACTGCAGATCGATTTTCTTTTT
>JAABYK010000700.1:1861-2157 GCA_011775825.1 Candidatus Zhuqueibacterota bacterium
GCCTGCAATTGCATTTTTCCGGCTTCGAGTTTGGAGAGGTCCAGCAGTTGATTGATGAGTTGCAGCAGGTGCTTAGCATGCCGGCGCATCATCCGAAGGCTCTTTTTGCCGTGAATGCTTTCCACCATCTGGAGTAAACTGTCTATCGGCCCGAGAATCAACGTCAGCGGCGTGCGGAATTCATGGGAGATATTGGCAAAAAAGTGGGATTTCAGTCGGTCTAATTCCTTTAGCTTTTCATACTCTACCTGTACCAGCTCTTGCTGGTGTTTGCGTCTCACCCTTTTGAGCTCGTA
>JAABYK010000700.1:2205-6252 GCA_011775825.1 Candidatus Zhuqueibacterota bacterium
GGTACCAGGGCGGCAGAATGCGGAACGAATAGACCCCCTCGCTACCCAGGTGTTCGTAAACATTCCTGGCACGCACCCGGAATCGATAGTTTCCTGGCGGCAGGTTGGTGTAGTCTTTTTGGGTTTCATATGTCCAATCCGACCATTCCCGGTCAAATCCCTCCAGAAAATATTGGAATCGGTTGGCAGATTCATCCTCGTAACAAGGCACGGCGAATTCAAAACGCAGAGTGTTGGCAGAGTATTCTAATATAGCAGCAACACCCCCCGGCCTTTGGGTGTCCCCCCGAGGTGAGATTTCGTCAAATTCCCCTTTTGAAGGGAGATTTAGGGGGAAAGCTCCGCCGTAGATCACCGAATCCCCATTCACCGTGACTCGGCGAATCAGGGCGGGAAAATTCCTTTCTAAATCCTGTTGAATGTTTGAATCATAACGGACTAACCTCTCGGTCCCGCCAAACCAGGTGATGTCATTATCTTCGGGATAGATTGCTGAAATTCCGCCGACCGAAACTCTTAAGAAAGGGTTCCTTACCATCTCATAGCGACCATCTGCCTGACGGCGCGCCAGATTCAAAACACTTTTGTAGGCTTTAGACGTTGCAATCCAGGTATCACCATGCCGGTCTTCCAGTAACATATCTACTCCTGGCGACCCGTCGGCGAGATGGCTTCCATATGTTGAATCCGGAACAAACCGCCCGGTTTCCTCGATGAAACGAAAGAGTCCTTTTTCAGTCACAAAAATCGGGTGAGAGGTAGTAGGATAGATATAAATCTCGCTGTTAGGTAAGCCATGCCAGGCACCATAGCGTTCAACGATCGGTTTTCTTCGGTTAGGTGGATGTGTTTTGGCCGCTGTCATCCGAGAAAATTTTACCCGGATCGGGTATGAACCATTTGTCTCCAGCCACACGCCATTGCTGGTCTCCATGATACGTGTAATCATACCCTGAACATCCTCAATCTCTCCCTCTTTTAGCCATTTTTCCGAACCCTGTTCTTCTATAATACGCCGAATAGAGAATAATCCAGAGGTACACCCGACATAGACTCGATTCGTATCGATCCGGGAACGATGTAAGACGTTAATGACTGCAGGTGTTTCAGAAACGAAATCTGATTCTCCATTATGAATCTGATGAATTGCATCAATACCGCCCGCAAGCAGGGAATTGTTGAATGGAATCAGATCCCACTTTACTGAGATATTAGAGATACGCTGAAACCGGGTTTGTACTGTACTCGAATGAGGATGCCGCCCTTTCAGGACAGGTGGGGTTAAAGCGTATAGACCGCCTGAATCGTCAAGGATATGTATCCTTCCCTGGTATCTGAAAATCCTATTTACCAAGCCGGGGTATCCCAGGCCATCATCATAAACTGAAAACGGCGAAAATAATTCTACCCGGGCAATCCCATTTTCCATCGCGAGCCACATGGCATTTTCGCGATCAAAGTAAATGCTGTGGATCTTGTTACTGTTTAAACCGGTGGACTTGTTGATATGTCTTATGATCTTTCCTGTTTTGTCAACAATGGCGATACCGTTCCGCAGACTAGCCACAGCATAAAGGGTATCTGCTGCCGGGCATATCACCGCTCGATAAATTTCCCCCTCAAGTAAAGCACTCACTTCCGGCATGACCGGCCGAAGGGAGTTTTGGTCAAATAAGGATAGGCCTTCTCCGAAATTAACGATTAACAGCTTGTCTCTACTTTTCCCCAAGGGTCCATTTTCATGATAAGGCAGCATGCTTAAAATAAGTGTATTTGCCAGTGTTTTTCCGCCAGGAATAAAACGCAGGGAATCGTCGACCATCTGCATCAGCCCGAGGCGATTCTGACGAATGTAAACGGTATTTCCAACTTTAATGACATAACCAAATGAGGTTTTCGGTTTCCATACTTTAATCATATTGCCCGTGTATAAGAACAAACGCTCATAACTTTGGAACAACACCCCGTCGTTCATTACCACAATGGTATTAATCTCAGAGAAAATGCGATCTTGTGGGTTCAATTTGTCGAGAAGCGAAACAAACTGCATTTGACCGATGGAATCGGGCGTCAAAAACCCGAAATCACTTTTACCGCCGGCGTAAATACGCCCATCGTTCCCTTCAACGAGGGCGAAAACAGTTGATCCGCGCAACATACGAATGAGTCGCCAGGTAACGCCGTCATATTCCAGCACCCCATTGCCGGTACCGAAATACATCACACCGCGCTGATCCTGCAAAATCGCCCAGACATCAGGAGCAGCCTGGTATTCTTTAGGTGAATAGTTGCGAATGAGGGGTTTACCGGTTTCTACATGCGTTGAAATATTCTGATTCTGAGCCAGCGCTGAGCAGTAGAGGCTGGCAGTTATCAATAAAACTGCAAGTGGAGAATGAGTTTCCATTCTTTTTTGTTTCAGCAATTAGATCAAAGTGAAGTCATGTGGTTCTTCTGGCATTTCATTGAGCCCATCTCCCTGAGTCTTCAATCCAAAACCTGCTGGAGGCATCGCGGGAGAAGCCACAAAAATGCGCAGTTTCTGGTATGTTTTCTTTGCCATGATTTTGTGCTTGATCCAGAACATAATCCACGTCGTGATCATGGAAGGCTTTCAAAACAGCCATGAAACTCTCAACGTTCATGTTCATGTCATCATTTAAACCTATCATCCCTAATATCAAGTCAGCAAAGGTATTGAATAGAAAATATAACTTGCGTTCTTTTAGAATTGTCTGAATTGTCTTCCTCAAAGTTACGCCTTATTTTAAACCGATCATGTAAGGCGAGCTAACCGCGCCTTGCCCTGAAGGTCAGATGTTGATGACTAATGTCCTCAATTCCTGAAAAATAATCAAGCAAAAAAGTCGAGTTGGAAACCTGCATCTTTTCTGAATTCTTTGCATCTAACCAGAGAGTGAGAGACTCATCGGAAGGCCCAGAATCATAACCCAAACAAGCATTAAGCCATGAACCCCTATTCGATACCCCCGTTGGTCTCGGGGCTGTTTCTGCTGACGCTGAGCATTATCTCCGTGTCTTATGGACGACGGGAAAAGGTCAACATCGTGTTTGCCCTGTTTATTTTTTCGCTCAGCCTGGCTTCGTTTGCGTCTTTCGTTTTTTACGAATCCGAGACATCAGCACAAGCGGTTCGTTGGCCGAAAGCGGCGTTTTTGTTTGTGGTGCCGGCAATGCTGTTGGCCCTGTATTACACACTCGTGGTGACCGATTACCGGCAGATCAGCCAGTCGAGTAGAGCGCGTCGTTGGTTGCGGGCGTTTCTGATCGGTCTTTTTGTGTATGGAGCGGTGCTCGAAATTCTGACCCTTGCCACGGATTGGATCGTTTCCGGAGTCGCAGAATATCCCTCCACCGGGTTTGAACATAAGCACGGTCCGCTGTTCCCGCTTGCGATGTTCGGGCTGTCGGTGATCACACTTACGGTCGTCGGGTTGCACTACCGGGCTTACCGGCAAGCAGAGTCCAGGCCCAAACGCATTTTGTTTCAATACAATTTTCTTGGTTTCCTGGTGCTGTATGCGCTCACAGCGATTTTGCGCATCAGCCTGCCATTCCTGGGGTTTCAGTCCTATTCCCTGTCGTTTATTCCGTTTGCGATATCGGCGGTGATTTTTGCGCTCGCCATTCTGAGATATCAGTTTAGTGAGATACAGGAGCTGAATGTGGGACTTGAAAATAAGGTGGAACAACGCACGCGAGAATTGCGAGAAGCACAAACGAACCTGGTGCGTTCGGAGAAAATGGCTGCTCTCGGTAAACTCGTTGCCGGTGTGGCTCATGAAATCAACACCCCGCTCGGTGCAGTCTATGGCAACCAGGATACCATCAAGCGGGCTGTCTCCAAACTAAAGGACGAGTTGGAATCGCAACTACAGGTGCAAAAAGGACTGCGGATCATCGAACGTCTTTCAGATTCAAACAAAACGGCTCTTGAGCGCATCAAAGACATCGTCAACAGTTTGAAGAAATTCGCCCGACTGGATGAAGCGGAATTGGTGGAGGCGGATATTCGGGAATGCGTGG
>JAABYK010000700.1:6362-8050 GCA_011775825.1 Candidatus Zhuqueibacterota bacterium
GTGCGTTTGGATCCGGATCAGCGACGACGGGCCGGGCATTCCTCCCGAAAATCTGGACAGGATTTTCGATCCGGGTTTTACCACCAAAGGCGTGGGCGTCGGCACCGGAATGGGGCTCGCCATTGCCTACCAAATCGTGAAAGAACATAACGGGCACATCCACGTGCAGAGCCAGCCTGGCAAAGGGACGACCTTTACCATCGAGTTGTCAGTGAATGGAATCCAATCAACGTGACCGGGATTTTAGTAGGCAAAACCATTTAGGGCGAAACAATTTCTATTTTAGGAAACGTTCCCGTTAAAGTAACGCAATGTCCTTGAAGTGCGCAAGCCTTGCTTGCGCCTTCCGCGGCGTAAGCAGGACTTGCCCGGTCCCTGGTAGAATACAAAAACACCTGGCCCGCCGGTACTGCTGAAAGGCAGAAGCAAGGCTTCAGCAATCCAATCACAGGTTAAGAACACGGGTGAAACCCGCACGCAATGCAAAAATACGCTCGCTGTGCTCGCTGATTTTTGCGCTCCAATCCCGTCGGTTCCCTGGAGTATCATTTTGCCGATTGTTCATTGTGAAGATACCATCCCCTCATTTTCAAAAACCTTGTGTATCCATTTGCGAGTGACTGCATCATACCATTAGAAGGAATTGAGCAACCAGCGACATTCCTAAAGTTTGGAAGAGATTCAGAAAGTTTCTTAACAATAAGAATCGATGAAGGAAGTTGCCAAAATCGAGTGTTCAATAATCCTTTAAAAAACAGGTAGATGGTGTTTTAACAGGCACTCTATTTACTGGCACAGAGTTCGCCCATTTACAAGAGTTAATCAATTGCTAACTGAAGGAGGAGAACATGGAATCGACTGCACAAGCAAAGCCCAAAGTCAAGTACAAGACCTTTCGATACCATACGCGATTGAAGTGGCTTGGCAATCGAGCCGGGATGCTGCAATCGGAGGGCAAGCCCGAGTTTCGAGTCGCCAGTCCGCCGGAATTCAAGGGAGAGGAAGGCGTTTGGACGCCGGAGGATCTGTTCGTGGCTTCTGTGGAAGTCTGCACCATGACCACGTTTTTAGCTTTTTCGCAAAAGTTGAAGTTGCCGATTGTTTCCTATTCCAGCCGAGCCGAAGGGGTGCTCGAGTTTGTGGATGGCGGGTATCAATTCACCAAAATCATTCTTCGGCCCACAATCGTAGTTGAGAATGAGGGCGCTATCGAACAGACCCGCAAAACGCTGCATGATGCCCATAAGCGCTGTCTTGTTTCAAATTCCATAAAAGCTGAGGTAATGATGGAGCCGGTGGTGAGAACGTCTGAGAACAACGGAACCGCGAACTCGGAGAATGGACATGATTAAGCGCGATTCGTCAGCATACGAATTGATCGTTCGATACGGCAAGCTGATTGAACGGAAAATGCAGTTAGCCGACTCTCGCGAAAAGGCCGAAGAATTTGCCGAGAAGATTTACCAATCCTTTGACTCGCAATGCAAAAGCGAGATCATTAAGAATTCCTTCAAGAGATATGTGTCGGATGTTTTGCAGAAACGTTGGGGAGAATCCCATGATTCGAAAAGACACAACCATCGAAGAGCTCGTTCGAGCGCATCCTGAGTCCGTGAGGTATTTGATGGAAAAGGGCATCAAATGCATTGCTTGCGGCGAACCGATTTGGGGAACGCTGGAGGAAGCAG
>JAABYK010000289.1:0-322 GCA_011775825.1 Candidatus Zhuqueibacterota bacterium
CGGTCGATTTCTTTGAGAGTCAGAATCATTTCAATCTAAATCCGGGGGATGTGTTCTTCTTTCAACAAGAGATGATCCCGGCGTTGGATCCGAAGGGACGGCTGATTTTGGACGCCAAGGATCATATTTTTTCCAACCCCAACGGTCACGGCGGGTCGCTGACTGCCCTCAAAAAAAGCGGCGCCTTGGACGACATGAAGCGCCGCGGCGTGGACCTGATGTTCTATTTCCAGGTGGACAACGTGTTGGCGAAAATTTGCGATCCGGTATTCCTGGGATTCCATATTCAGGAAGACGCGCAAATGTCCGCCAAGATTGTCAG
>JAABYK010000289.1:354-12851 GCA_011775825.1 Candidatus Zhuqueibacterota bacterium
TCTCCCTGAGAAGGAGCAAAACGCCCGCAATCCCGACGGCAGCTTGAAATTTAGAGCGGGAAACATCGCCACGCATGTGTTTGATGTCGAATTTATCGAACAGGAAAACCGCAAAAAACAAAGTCTGCCGTGGCATTTGGCGCACAAGAAAATTCCATACTTGGATCAAGAAGGGAAACGGGTTGAGCCGGATGAACCCAATGGCTACAAGTTCGAAATGTTTGTGTTTGATGCGCTGCAGGATACCACAAGTGCGGCCATTTTAGAAGTCAAAAGGGAGAGAGAATTCAGTCCGGTCAAAAATGCCGAAGGCAAGGCCTCTCCTCAAACCGCGAGGCGTGATTTGGTCAATTTTTACGGCACCTGGCTGGAAAAAGCCGGAATTGACGTTCCGAGAGATGCGGATGGTAATGTCGAAGGCGCCATCGAGATCAGTCCGCTGTACGCGCTCGATGAACAGGAATTTGCGGCAAAGGTACCCAAAGATTTGACATTTGATGGGCGGTTGTATTTGGGTGAAGATTGAGCTTTCCGTTGTGATTTTTTCGGAGGTGTCTTGGCACGGCTAACGGTGCTTACAGGCGTAAGGGTTCTCAATAGCTCTATACAATGCATACTTGATTCTCCATGGTGTGCTGGGATCCGTTGCTCTCAGAATTGCCTGAAAACTAAGATTGCTTTTTAGTCGAGACCACATTGTCAAGGTAAGTATAAGTAGAGAAATGGATTGCAACTAATTTCTTTAGCACCATAACAAGATGTTCTACCTGGAACCGTATTCAATGTGGAATGGGTTGAGTTATGTGGTAGCTGAAGGCTTCCAATACAGCATATTCTCAACCCAAGTCTCTGCAGAAAAACGACGTTTATTCAACATAATTGACCCCCATCGTTACCAGGATCATTGAATGAAATACATAACTTCAAACTGTCCGGCTTACAACTGAAATCAATAGCTCCCTAGTGGTTGAATTAAGTATATTTGGTAAATAAAATAAATCGAAATGTCAACAAAAATCTACGATTGCGATAGTGTTTGCTTCTTTGATTCCTGTTTCTCCCTTGACATTTAACGCCATGCGTTATATATTCTTTTTGTGATAAGGTCGTTTAAATGCAAAGAAACCGAGAAATATTCAAAAGGCAGTTCTCCAAAAAGTTTCCTGCCGATATCCAACGCGTGGCACTAAGAAAATTACGAATGTTAAATCGAGCCAGAACTCTAAGGGATTTGCTTGTGCCACCAGGTAATCGTTTGGAAGCTTTAAAAGCTGCCCGGAAGGGACAACAGAGCATACGAATAGACGACCAATGGAGAATTTGTTTTGAGTGGCATCAGAACGATGCCTATAAGGTCGAAATAGTTGATTACCATTAAGGAGATGATTGCAGTATGCGTTCCAAGAAAATGGCCCCCGTTCACCCAGGAGNNTGAGAAAATTGCGAATGTTAAATCGAGCCATCTCAGTCAGAATCGCGTAGCCCTCGATATTAGAGTTCCACAACGTCGGATAAACGAAATTGTGCAAGGTAAGCGTGGAATCACCGCAGATACCACCTTAAGATTGGCAAAATATTTCAATATGTCTCCCCAATTCTGGTTAGGGCTTCAGATGGATTATGACTTAGATGTTGCTGAAGATGAGTTAGCCGAGCGTTTGGATAAGGAAATTCAAACTTATCAAGGTGTGGCTTAGCTTCAATGATAGTTTAGCTCAGCAGTTAGAGCATGTATCCGCGTGCTTGAGCAACGTGTAAACAGCCCGCGAAAAATCCCTGCCTGACAAAAATCCCCCAAATTTTACTTGCACCGAAACGTCCGGTTTTTTATATTGTAGGTGAACTTATAAACACTATTTAGTGGCTGAACGAAAATGGGCTGTTGCTGTCATTCCCGAGGTCTTTTGTTCGGGAATCTCCCACTTAATGCCAGGAGATTCCGGCAAAAAACACTGCCGGAATGACGGCTCCAAACGAGTTTTCGTTCAGTCACTAACCATATTTTCACCCTTCAGATGAACCGGGTTGTTTTCACATGACAAAAGAATTCGTCCATCTGCATACGCACAGCAATTTCAGTCTTTTAGACGGCACGATTCCCCTGCGGACTCTGGTAGAACGCACAAAAGAGCTCGGCATGTCGGCCCTGGCCCTCACCGACCACAACGGACTTTACGGCGCCGTGGAATTTTATCAGCTTTGCCGGGAAGTCGGCATCCACCCGATTATCGGGTCGCAACTCTCCCTTTCGGATGGGTCGTCGCTGGTGCTTTTAGTGAAAAATACTCAGGGGTATCAAAACCTTTGTGAGATCATCACAACTGGTCAGTTGCGGGGCGGACATTTAAACTTCACATGTGACATCAAAGATATTCTGGCGAACAACGCCGGCCTGTTTGTGCTCTCTGGTGGGAAAAAGGGATTGATTTCACAACTGGTCATGAGCCGAAATTTTGAAGAGGCGGAAGCCCATTGTCGCTGGATGAAAGAGCAGCTTGGCGAACAGTTTTATCTCGAAATCCAACGCCTGGCGCCCTGGGATGATTTTCTCAACGAACACCTGCGGCGCATTGCCGAGGCGTGCGACGTGCCCATGGTCGCGACCAACGATGTGCATCTGCTCTCCCCGGATGATTTGCCCCTGCGTCAGATTTTGCATGCCATCGATCAGAATACGCTCCATGATCGGGTGCGCACCGCCGGACACAAAGAGCAGTATTTGAAATCGCCGGTACAAATGCACAAACTCTTTGCGAAATTTCCGCAAGCGATTCAAAATACCAGGCGCATTGCGGAAGCGTGTGAATTCGAACTTTCGTTGGGGAAGCCGATCTTCCCTGTCATGGAAGTGCCGTCGGGCGAGACAAGTGAGTCCCATCTGCGCAAACTCTGCTTTCAGGGAGCCGAGGAACTTTATCGACCCATGACAGAAACGGTCGTCGATCGCGTCAATTACGAGCTGGGTGTGATCAACAAATTGGGATTCACCGATTACTTTCTCATCGTCAAAGACATCGTGGATTTTTGTCGCCACGAATCCATTCCGTGCGTCGGACGCGGTTCAGCCGCAGACAGCATTGTTGCCTACGTCTTGGGCATCACCTTTGCCGACCCCATCCGATTTGATCTCTATTTTGAACGCTTCCTCAACCCGGAACGTACCGACGCACCGGACATCGACCTGGACATCTGCTGGAAAAGTCGCGACCGGGTGTTAGACTACGTGTACAAAAAATATGGCGAAGATAAAACTGCCATGATTTGCACCTTTAATACGTTTCAAAGTCGCGCCGCCATCCGGGAGGTCGCCAAAACGTTTGGCCTTCCGGAAGAAGAAATCAGCGACCTCACCCGGCATTTTCCATACATGGCAAAAATGGCCAATTTAGATGAGACCATGGACAAGCTCCCGCAATTGAAGCGCCAAAGAGGGAGCAGTCGCATCTACGAAGAAATCCTTGATCTGTGTAAACGGCTGGCCGGGTTCCCTCGGCATCTTTCCATCCATGCCGGCGGGGTGATCATTGCGCCTGACCGTATCACACATTACACACCGCTGGAAGTCGCGGGCAAAGGCATCGTCATTTCCCAGTATGACATGTACTCCATTGAGCGTTTGGGACTGGTTAAGATGGACCTGCTGGGCGTGCGTTCATTAAGCATCATTACGGAGTGTTTGCAGTGGGTGCAAAGGCGTGGAGCGTTGAGCGTGGAGCGTGACGCGCGACTGGAGGAAGGCGAGACAGCGAGTGGCAACCAGAAACTAGAAACCAGCAACAAGAAACTCGAAACTAGCAACCAGAAACTTTCTCCCTTAGACATGCGGGGCATTCCGGAAGACGATCCGCAGACCATTCGAATGATTAAATCGGGAAAAACCCTGGGGTGTTTCCAACTGGAAAGTCCGCTGGTGCGAGGCGTTTTGCGTAAAATGCAAACCGACAGCATCGAAGATACGGTGGCGGCGGTCGCTGTGATCCGTCCGGGTGTGGGCGACAGTGCCATGAAAGACGAGTACATCCTGCGCCGGGCCGGGGTGCATCAGCCACACTACGCACATCCGATCCTGGAGCCGGTGCTAAAAGAAACGTACGGGCTGACGGTTTATCAGGAGCAGGTGCTGTTAATCGCGCAAGCCGTCGCCGGCTTTAGTCTTGCGGAAGCCGACACCCTGCGCCGGGCCATGACCAAAAAACGGGACGACAAACAGCTCATGCATTCCATGCGGGAAAAGTTCATCACGGGAGCACAGGCGAAGGCCTTCACGCCTCAAAAAGCCGAAGAGGTCTGGCAGTTCATGTTGAATTTCATCGGGTTTGGGTTCAACAAGGCACACGCGGCCACCTACGGCATTTTGGCTTACCAGACAGCCTATTTGAAGTGTTACTTTCCAATCGAATACATGACCGCCGTGTTGAACAATCACGGCGGGTTTTACGCCAAGGCGGTGTACATCGAGGAATGCCGCCGCATTCGCTTAGCGAATGGCAAACGGGGCATTCCCCTGCTGCCACCGGATGTGAATCGTTCGGAAATTGATTTCACGAAAGAAGGCGAAGCCATCCGGGTGGGGCTCTATCCGGTGTTTGAACTTTCGGACAAAACGAAGAACAAGATCGTCGAAGAACGCAAAAAACGGCCGTTTGGAGATCTGTACGATTTTCTCAAAAGAGCTCACGCCGGGCAAAAAGAAACCGAACATCTCATTCGCTGCGGTGCGCTGCGTTCGCTGCATGCAAGCGAACCGGTATTGCTGCTCAAAACTCAGACCTATTTCAAAAACGACTGCAGTAAAACCCGGGCGGAGTATTTGACGCAGGGACTCAATCTTTCACCCTATTCCAAAAAACAACGTATCCTGGCAGAGTTGAAGATTCTCAGTTTTGGCGTCACGGACCATCCACTCACCCTGTACGACAGCCACATTCCCTGGGAAAACATGGTCTCCTCCCTGGATTTGGAGGCTCACAAAAACCGGCACGTCCGATTTACCGGCTGGTACGTGACCTCACGTTTACAGGAAACGGTATCGGGAAAGTACATGAAGTTTCTTTCCCTCGAAGACAGGCAGGGAGTGTGTGAAATCATCTTCTTTCCCGAGGCCTACGAAAAATATGCCGATCTGCTCCGTGGCAACGGGCCTTTTACGGTCACCGGAAAAATCCAGTCGCGCATCAAAGGCGAAGCCAATCTCATCGCAGAACACGTGGTGAAATGGCCCTCTCCCGATGAGGTGGTGAACAGCCACTTGAACGGCCAGCAGGTGGATCTGTTCGGGCAGGAGACGTTTTCGAGGTAGGTGGATTAAGTTAAGTTCTTGATTAACCCAGTTTTCACAATTGACAATTTCAATTCTATTATGATACCTTTCTAGCTAGTATTCATCAAGAAAAGTTAAGAGGTTCTCACTACCGGAAACATTTCAAAACAGAGAACCCAAAGATTCTCAGGACACAGATTTTGACTGATTCGCGCTGATTCTTCTGAACTTAAGTGATTTGAGTGAATAATCAAAATCTGCGTCATCAGCGTCAATCTGAGTCCAAAACAAAAAGTTCGGTAGCGAAAAAAAGTTAAAAACATGGAAGTCCCAAATAATTTTGTCATCACTTCATTCCAAAAGTATGTCAAATAACATGGATAGCATTACATTTTCCTACGACGATTTTGCAGATACACTTTATATCTATTTTGGAGACAACCGTCCTGCCACTGAGGTCCCAATAAATGATTCCGTCCTTCTTCGAATTGATTGGGAGAAGAAAGAACTTCTTGGCCTCACCATATTTGATTATAAAACTACCTGCCAACGCTCCCAACTTGAGTTATACGGCTTGAACGAACTCGGAACCGAATCTACTGAGTTTTGTATCGAAGCTTCTCAAGTCAAAACCGCTCAGTCAATTCCTAAAAAGGATAGCAAGAATCGAATCAGGGTTTTCCCAATCAGGATTGAATCTGCCCCCAAAAAGGTCAATATCGAAGATATGCTTGCCGCATAGAGAGTCTACCCCTGCAAACATTCATTGCTTTTTGTGATAGATTCACATCCATAGAAACTCACTTCCCCAAGCTTGACATTTCATTACAAATTATGTATTTTTGTCAACCCTTTCTTAGAAATCAAACCAAACAGTTGGAGACAGATTGCCACTCTTCAAAAACAAGCAGGAATTTGGATGGAGTATGTATGATTGGGCGAACTCTGCCTTTTCCACGACAGTCATAGCCGCTTTTTTCCCGATCTATTTTAAGCAATACTGGAGTCAGGGAATTGAGACCACTCAGAGCACGGCTGTGTTAGGCGTTGCAAATTCGATTGCCGGACTGCTGGTGGCTGTCATGGCACCGGTCATTGGCGCCATTGCCGACGTCGGGAGTCAGAAAAAGAAATTTCTGATTTTTTTTGCCTATCTCGGTGTGCTGTGCACCGCCGCTCTTTTTCTTGTGCACCAGGGAGAATGGCTTCTGGCGGCCATAATTTATGTCCTCGGTTCGGTGGGGTTTTCAGGCAGCCTGGTTTTCTATGATTCCCTTCTGCCCTCGATTACGGATAAGAGCAAAATCGATTATGTTTCGGGACTCGGCTACGGATTGGGGTATCTTGGTGGCGGCATCCTGTTGGCGTTGAATGTTTGGATGACCCTCAGTCCGGAAACCTTCGCCCTCAACGACTCCGGACAGGCGGTGAAAATTTCATTCCTCACCGTCGCCATTTGGTGGGGACTCTTCTCGTTGCCGATTATTCTTTTTGTCAAAGAGCCGAAGCGTGCTGTCAGTCAGTTTGAAACCGGCGTCGTATTTGGTGGCCTGCAACAACTCCTGCAGACATTTCGAAAGATTCGCCATCTAAAGACGGTATTTCTCTTCCTGGTCGCCTACTGGCTTTACATTGATGGCGTGGATACCATTGTGCGCATGGCCGTCGATTACGGGTTGTCCATCGGTTTTGAGCGAAACGACTTGATTGTCGCCCTGCTCATCACGCAGTTTGTTGGGTTTCCATGTGCTATCTTTTTCGGTCGTCTCGGTGAAAAGTATGGCCCGAAAAGAGGCATCTTTATCGCAATCGGGATTTACTTGTTTGTGGTAGGCTGGGCCACCATGATGGACCATAAACTTGAATTCTATGGTTTGGCGTTTACGGTTGGTTTGGTGCAAGGAGGCATCCAGGCCCTGAGCCGATCTTACTATTCTCGGATCATCCCGCACGACCAATCCGGTGAGTTCTATGGTTTCTACAACTTGCTTGGCAAATTTGCGGTCATTCTCGGGCCAATTTTGATCGGCATGACAGGATTAATATCCAAAAGTTCGCGTGTGGGAATCGCCTCCATTGCGGTTCTATTTCTGGCAGGTGGCGTCTTGCTTTACTTCGTAGACGAAAAGAAAGGGGCGGAGGAAGTTAAGTATCTGAGTTTGTCAAAGTGAAAAGCGATTTCGGAGTGTTTGTTTAATTTTGATGCTTTGTAACACTTTGGCTGTCTGAACAGGAGCCTCCGAAGGCAGGGTTTGGAGCGCAAAAGTCAGCGAAGCGTACTTTTGCCGTATATACACTGCGCATCGCAAAAATACCTTCGCTTCGCTCACTGATTTTTGCGCTCCACTCGTTCAGATAGCTAAGAAATACAATGCTTTGAGTAGATTATGCCTATCCTTCTCATTGTTGGAATCGGTCTTTTGCTTTTTGGAGCGTTTGTCTTACTCAAGTTCCCCGGCAGACCGGGCGGTAAGATCACTTTCGGGACGGTTGCGGTCTCATCTGTGGGAGCTGGCCTGCCCTTAATTTTCTTGGGAGTGATCTGCATTCTTGTTTACAGCGGAAATAGTTACACAGATTTTTGGCCATTTAACGAAGAGGACTCCAACGGAAATGGGACAAATCTTGCGGGTTGTTTTGACGCATATCTCGATACAATTCCATCGGAGAGAATTCAAACATTAGAGTCAGGCACTGCGGATTTTGATATTATCGGACCACAACAATCCAAAGATGAAAAGATTGCGATTATATTTAGCGAACTCAATCGTCCCATTGGCGCCATCAAATTCTCCTTTATTCTCAATAACAAAATATTTAAGATTGAATCGATCGTTGATGCCCAATGTGGACCAATTGAAAATTACTCAAATACCAGTCGTGGTGGCGATAAGCACGTTCTGCAAAACTGGGATACTGTGGAGATGCAGATAGGTGATTCTCGATATGAATTGCGGTTGGGCTACGACGGCGGAATCATCAGCGCAAATTACTTCAGGAAAGTGTCACCCTAAAGTACGGATTTACACTGATTCAACACAGATAAGATGGAATTCAAAGCTGCACAAGAATAACAATCCGAAAGATGAACCACAATTACTCAATGATTTAAAAGCAATGGAAAGGAAAGTAGGATTTACTCATCAATTCCTGAACCCCTGAATTGAGTCAGGGTCAGGCTCCTCAGGAACAGTTTCGGAAAAGAAAGAATAAAATTCAACGCTTCATTATTAACAAACCTGTACGAATTCGATTGGGTATCCGTGTTTTATCGGTGTCAATCTGTGGCTAATGAGCCCTCATAAGTGCACCTTTACACACTTTGATCGACATAGCGCACTAAAATATTCTATCCCGAGTCAAGCTTTATGAAAGTTGCCGTTATTTACAACAAGAGGCACGTTGAAACGTCGGATGTGATCGACGTTTTCGGACCGCAAACGAAAGAACGCTACAACCCCAAGACCGTGGAGAAGGTTGCCGCTGCCCTGGAGCACGACGGCCACAACGTTCGCGTCGTCGAAGGAAATATCAATGTGGCGGAGGAGTTGGGCAATTTTATGCCAAGGGTCATCGCCGGGGAACGTCCTGGTATGATCTTCAACATGGCTTATGGCATTCAGGGCCAGAGCCGGTATACGCACATTCCGGCGCTTCTGGAAATGCTCGGCCTGCCGTACGTAGGTTCGGGGCCGGAAGCTCACGCCATTGCACTCGACAAAGTCATGTCCAAAATCATCTTTCGTCAGCACGGACTCCCGACGCCGCAATTTTGGGTCTTCTCCAATTCCAATGAAAATATGGATGACGTGACCTATCCGGTGATCGTCAAACCGAAGATGGAGGCGGTCTCGATGGGGCTTGAAATCGTCGACAATCAAAAGGATTTACGGCAAGCTGTACAGTTTGTGATTGAGAATTTTCAGCAGCAAGCTTTGGCGGAAGCCTTTATCTCCGGTCGCGAATTTGCAGTGGGCTTGTTAGGCAATGGCACCGCTCTCGAAGTGCTGCCAATCGTTGAGTTTGACCTGCGCGGCGATCCGAACACCATCCAGACTCAGGAAGATAAGATGGCGAAGCCACTGGAGAAGATCTGTCCGGCCAAAATCTCTGATGAATTGGCTGACCAGATGCGGGAATTGGCTTGCGGGGCGCTTGGCGCACTCGGCATTCAGGACTTCGCCCGCATTGACTTGCGTATGGACGCCGATGGTAACCTGTACATCCTGGAATTGAACTCGATGGCAAGTCTCGGAGCAACCGGCTCCTACGTTCATGCCGCCCAGGTCGCCGGTTACACCTACACATCGCTGGTGAATCGCATGTTGGAAGTGGCGGCCATGCGCTATTTCGGCAAATCCCATCTTGAAGTATCCGAACCTGAAGATAACGAAAGCGCCGAAGCAAAGCCGCTGCGCGTTCAGGTGCGCTCCCATGTGCGCAGCAATCTGACGACCCTCTCAGACAATCTGTGCCGAATGGTAGGCATCAACTCTTTTGTTCATAACACCGAAGGAGTTAACCAACTCGGAAGATGGATTTCGAGTCGTTTGCGGCAAGTTGGTTTTCACCGCCAAATCTATCCACAGAGTGAAGTCGGCAACGTTCTCTATTTTAGCAATCATGACGCGGAGCAGAATCATATTCTTCTGTTAGGACATTTAGACACGTTCTACAGCTATCAGGATTACATCCCGTTTCGCGAGGAACGCGGGCGGTTTTACGGATCAGGCGTTGCGGAAAGCAAGGGAGGCCTGGCAACGATGCTCGCTGCCTTGCGGGCGTTGCGGTTTACTCGACGTTTTAAAAAAGTCCGTTGTGGCATCCTTCTGACTTCCGACAACGCGCTGGGTGGACGCTTTAGCAAAGAATTAGTCTCGGAGCTGGCTGCTCGTTCCGGCTGCGTGGTGGGCCTCAAGCATGGTGACCTCGATGGCGGCATCGTGACCTCGTGTGCCGGAAGACTGGATTTTCAAATTGAATTGACAAACATAAAAAGCGTGCATCTGACACACGTTCCGAATGTCATCAAAACGATTTCTCAAAAGGTCATCTCGTGGCAGAAGCTCACTTCAGAGGAAAAGGGCATTCTGGTTCAGCCCAACGCGTTGGAGGCGCGCATCCTCTATGGCTTGGCTCCGGACTATGCCACGACATCGCTGTTTGTTCAATTCAAAGAGGCCAACCAGGGCAAAGATTTAGAAAAAAAGATTAGACAAATTGCCCAAAAGGGTCTAAATTCCAAATTGCAGGTCCGGATAAAAAAAGGAGTCTATCGTCCTCCTGTTGTAGAAGGTGAACAGTCGAAAAAATTCTTTGAACACGTACAAAAAGTCGCCAAGCGGCAGGAAATCAAAGTTAAGTCTGTCCACCGATTAACCTCATCGGATATCTGTTACGTTCCCGAAGGCATTCCGGTGTTAGAAGGACTTGGCCCGCTGGGAAAAGAAACCCATTCTCCAAGTGAATACATTTTGCGTGACAGCTTGATCGATCGAGCCACGATCCTGGCCATGGTCATCCGTTTGAGTACGGATGAGTTGTAGACATGAAGCTTGAGAACATTGAAAATCGCTTTGAGGCCACTTCCGACGGCAAGTGTGCATTTGCTGAAGGCGGGATGGTTGCGACAGCATTTCCGGAGGCCACACAAGCAGGCGTGGAGATGCTGCGGAAAGGCGGCAATGCCATAGATGCCGCTTGCGCAGCAGCGCTGGTATTGGGCGTATGTGAGCCTCAAGCAAGCGGTGTCGGCGGACAAAGCATGGCCATTCTTCATACTCAAGGAAAAACCATCGCCATCGATGGCTCTACTCGAGTGCCTTCTTTGGCACATATCAGCCATTTTATGAACGGAGATCGCTTGCTCGGTTATAGAGCAACCACCGTCCCGAGTACGGTGACGGTTCTTGGCTATTTGAATTTTCATTACGGCGAATTAGAATGGCCCGAGATTCTGCAACCAGCCATTCGAATCGCCAAGGAGGGTTACCTGATCACCCGCCTGCAACATGACTTGCAGATGCGTGAACTCGAGAAGTTTTTCGAAATCCCATCGCGCTCCGGAGCCCGCTATTTTTTAAAAAAAGGAAATCGTCCTTATGAAGTCGGGGAGAGATTTGTCCAAAGTGACCTGGCAAATCTGCTGCAGCATCTGGCCGAGCACGGTCCCCATTCATTCTATCGTGGGAAGATCGCCAGGCAAATCGACGAAGACATGAGAGCCAACGATGGATTTTTGCGGAAGGATGACCTGGCTCTGATTCCCCGGCCCATTGAGAGAATTCCTTTGAAGCGACGTTATCGGGACATCATCGTGCACACCATGCCGCCGCCGGCTGCGGGGCGCACGTTGCTGTTGGTGCTCCTGATGTTGAACCATCTTCCTTCGCGATTTTTACGCAGCGGCTCGCCGGAATCCTACCATTTTATCGCCGAGACGTTTCGAAAAGCTTTCTTGCAACGCAGAGAACGCCCATACGACCCGAACACATATCCTCAGATTCCCGAGAAGAAAATGATCAATCGGGCTTTTGCTGAAGAGTTGGCCAAGACAATTCGCGATACCATCGATGCCGAATTGCCGTGGTTGGAACCGCCCATGGGCGCGGGAGACACCACGCATCTCTCCGTGATGGACGCACAAGGGAACGCCATCGGTATCACGCAATCCATCGAGTTAGCTTATGGCTCGAAGGCCGCCGCCAACGGACTCGGCTTTCTTTATAATAATTATATGAACGCTCTAGAAAACAAAAAACCTGGTCATCCATTTTACTTGCGTCCCAATGCGATTCCCTGGACGTCGGTAGCTCCCGCTATCGTGTTTCATAAAGATACTCCGTGGATGGTCGTGGGCAGCCCCGGCAGCAGTCGAATCTATTCGGCGGTCAGTCAATTTCTAGTGCATGTCATCGACGGTCGTCAACCGATCTGTGAGGCCATGCGGCGACCCCGCTTTCACTGTTCGATCGGCGGCACGATCAGCCTTGAAGCCGATCGTTTTGATCCGGAGATCATCCACTACTTGGCTGACATGGGCTACAAGATTGATAGGCGGAGGCCATATTCGTTTTATCTCGGCGCGATCCAGGCTGCCCTGAGATGTAAGACGCGCGACGGGTTTCAGGGGGTGGCTGAAATTCGTCGGGATGGAATGGCTGCGGGTCTGTCATGACGAAGCTCCCGGTGATTCCTCACGGTGGCACCAAAGTGCCACCAGAGCTTCGAGACCGGG
>JAABYK010000288.1:0-223 GCA_011775825.1 Candidatus Zhuqueibacterota bacterium
AGTACATTCAAAAGTTTATGGAAGTGTTAAACCAGAGAGCCACCACCTGCAAACATACCAACGTGCTCTTTCATGTGCTTGGCTATTTCAAAAAGAGATTGGACGCCCGGGATCGCCATGAATTGGTGGAACTTATCTCCCGATACCGAACCGGATATGTCCCCCTGGTCGTACCGTTGACATTGATGAAACATCATTTGCCACGACACACCATTCCCTGGAT
>JAABYK010000288.1:348-521 GCA_011775825.1 Candidatus Zhuqueibacterota bacterium
TGGCTGCCTTATCCACGTGAGACCGTATTTGATTTTTTTAACAAGGCGGAAAATTTGCAACAAATTACGCCTCCGTCTTTGAGTTTTGAAATTTTAACGCCTTCGCCAATCGTGATGAAGAAAGGGGCATTGATCGATTATAAATTGCGCTTGAAAGGCATTCCCATGAGATG
>JAABYK010000288.1:616-853 GCA_011775825.1 Candidatus Zhuqueibacterota bacterium
AAATGTACGATCGGGTTGAGTATGCCTTACCCGGCGGTGTGTTTGCATCAATAATAAACCGATTGTTTGTCCGCCAAAGTGTTAAAGAAATATTTGACTATCGGCAAAAGAAGATCCGGGAAATTTTTCCTTCCACAACACAGGCCGAGAAACTGACTTTTTGATTTTTCCATTAACCGCAGAGGTCGCTGAGGACGGAGAGACTGAAGAAATTTTTGATAATGATTAAGTGCTCCG
>JAABYK010000288.1:915-1215 GCA_011775825.1 Candidatus Zhuqueibacterota bacterium
TAAGTTTCGAGACAAAAGAGATTTCTCGCTTTCGCTCGAAATGACAGTCATAGGAGTCATTTTCCCGAAGGGAGCACTTCGTGCCGAACGAAGCGGCACGAAGTGCTCCCCTTGGGAAAGCGCAGTGAGAAATCTGTAAAGGTAAAAACTTTTTTGACAAACTACTAAGTGTACGGCATACAGGGTTTAAATGAAGAGTCATTATCTGGTTAATCCCTGCCTGCCTTGCAGTCAGGCAGGTTGTTTATCCTGTCAAAACATTTTGTTAAACAATTAAGGAAAGTGATGGAAAAAATTCTT
>JAABYK010000288.1:1234-1983 GCA_011775825.1 Candidatus Zhuqueibacterota bacterium
ATTGAGGTGACTTATTATTTGATCCATGGCATGGGAGACCGTGGTGACTTTGCCCATCGCGATGCACAGTCGGCAAGAAATTTTGCCGCGGCGGCTGCGAAGGCTGGCGTCAAGCGCATCATTTATCTGGGTGGTCTGGGGAATGAAAATCAACAGTTGTCCGAACATCTGAAAAGCCGCAATGAAGTCGGTCAAATTTTGGGAGAAACGGGCATTCCGGTAACGGAATTACGTGCTTCAATCATTATTGGTTCCGGCGGCGCTTCATTCGAAATTATCCGCGATTTAGTGAAAAAGCTGCCGCTAATGATCACTCCGCGTTGGGTCAACTCCCGTTGCCAGCCCATCGGTATTGGGGATGTATTGAAATACCTGATTGGTTTGCTAGAAGCCCCCCGCACTCCCGGTCGGGTTTTTGACATCGGGGGAGAGGAGATTTTAACTTACAGCCAGATGATGCGCGAAGTTGCCGAAGTAATGGGAAAGCGATTATACCTTATCAATGTTCCGGTGCTGACGCCGCGGTTGTCCGCTTACTGGCTGAATCTGGTCACCACCGTGCCGATGAGTGTTGCCTATCCCTTAATCGATGGCTTAAGAAATGATACGATTTGCGCTGATAATCGCATTCGGGACCTCATCAATTTTCAGATGACGCCGTTTCGGGAAGCCGTTCAGCAGGCGCTGGATGAGGAAGGACAGTTGAAGGTGGAATCGCGCTGGACGGAAGCTTCCATGCCAGAAAATGT
>JAABYK010000288.1:2078-2341 GCA_011775825.1 Candidatus Zhuqueibacterota bacterium
TCCGTGGCATGCTGGATCGCTTAATTGGCGGTGTTGGCATGCGCCGGGGGCGTCGTCATCCCTCCGAATTGCGAGTTGGGGATGCGCTGGATTTCTGGCGGGTAGAAGCATTTAGTCCCGGGGAGTATTTAAAGCTCCGTGCCGAAATGAAAGTCCCTGGCACCGCCTGGTTAGAATTTAAAGTTGAGCAAACTGACAACCGGAAAACGGTGTTTAAACAAACGGCTTCCTTTAATCCTCATAACCGATTTGGTATTCTCTAC
>JAABYK010000390.1 GCA_011775825.1 Candidatus Zhuqueibacterota bacterium
GCACCACAATCGAAAGTCCGAAGATGATGACAATGTCTTTTAGAAGAGGGATTTCCATATTTCCTCAGATGTTTCGAATTAACAACGTTCCACTGCTCGACAGTTTTTAAAGCAACGGTTTTTTGGACGCAGTTTTAAACTGATTTACTCTGATTTTCGGCTTTTTCGCTGATTCTAACACGAAAGTTTTGACAGGGTATTGACAGAAAGAATCTTATATGTCAAAATGATTCAGGTCAAAATGATTGGATGTCATTTTGACGAAGATTAGATAAGGCGAGGGGGGTTCAATAGTTGAGACCTTTTGGTAAGTTTTTCTAATCATTTTGACATTAAAACATTGTGGATTCAAGATCATAATTATTACAATAATACCCTTAAAATCTGCGTTCTTCAGCGTCAATCTGTGTCCAAAAGATATGTCCATAGTGAATGACCAATTTAGTAAACATTCGTGCGAATAGCAAGCAATTGGAATAGCAAATTCTTAAATATTGTAACTAAATCGTTGGAAGTCCTCGCTAAAATTGCTACATTAAATCGCTCTCCGTTCAGACAGGAAACGAATAGTGAATTCAGGATTTAAGATGAAGCTTACCAAATGTGTCTTAGCGTTTGCAGTCACGGCACTGCTGTTGAAGCCAACATTTGCCCAAAATTCAGAGCCAATTTATAGGTTGGAAATCGGGCAAAATCCCGTTGAGAACGAGGGTTCCATTGCTCTGGTCGGTCGGGTTCCGGTGGTGGGTGGCGTCACGGATATTTGGGGATATTTCGATCCGGATACGGAAAAGGAATACGCCATTATTGGATTCGGATTATTTACGCAGCCACCCAACTCCGGCGTCGTCATTGTGGACGTAAGCGACCCGTCGGCACCCGAAGAGCTCATCCGCTTCAACTCGGTGCCTGGCTTCGACGTGAAAGTCTGGAGAAATTATCTCTATACAGTTAGTGGCACTGGCCCAGGCATGGGGAGCATTGTGGACATCTCTGACCTAAGCCACCCGAAAGTCGTTGGCTCCATGCCGTCAGCTCATAACATCTTTATCGATGCAAGAGGGATCATGTATTTGGAATGTCCTGGCTTGCGGATTTATGACCTGCGACGCAACCCTGCTCAGCCGGAACTCCTCTGGGAAGACCCCTTTAGCGGTTGCCATGATGCGACCGTGGTCGGCACTCGACTGTATGCCTTTCATGGTAATCAAGGAACCGTCATCTTTGACGTAAGCGATCCAACCACTCCTGAAATCAAGGGCTCGATAGATGATCTGGCGATACGCGTTCATCACAGCGGTTGGCCAACCGAAGGCGGCAACTTCTTATTTATTTGCGATGAAGGCGCCCGTCATCCGACTCCGGACATTACGGTGTGGGATATCCGCGATCTTGAAAACCCCGAAAAGGTGGCCGAAATCGCCGATCCGATGGCCATTGTTCACAACCTGTTCATCGTGGGAGATTTTGCGTTCACCTCTTACTATACGGCCGGATTTCGAGTATTCGATATTTCTAATCCTCGCAGACCGCGGTTAGTTGACGAGTACGACACTTCGAATATCTCAGGAGAATCGTTTGGAGGTGCGTTTGGGGCCTATCCGTTTACCCGCTCCGGACACGTGTTTGTCAGCGACCAGGATTTGGGTCTATTTGTGTTTGCATTCGACTCAAATCCGACCAGTGTAAGTTCCGGTGCTGCAGGCATTTCCGCCGGTTTTGCCCTCCTGGGAAATTATCCGAATCCATTCAATCCCGAGACGACCATTTCATATCAGCTTGCCGAGCAAAGCCCTGTCAAGATCACCATTTACAACCAGATTGGCAAAATCGTTCGGACGTTGCTAAACGCCTCGCAAACGGCCGGCTTGCATCGAATAAAATGGGATGGAAAAGACGATGCCGGGAGAGCGATGTCGTCGGGCATTTATTTCTATCAAGTCACAGCGGGCGAATTTAAAGACACAAAACGCATGCTTTTGCTTAAATAAATAGGCGTGATTGTTAAATTGGCGAAAGGAGGAAACCATGCCAACTTATATTATACTCCTTGATTTTACTGAGCAGGGTGTTCAGAAAATCAAAGACACCACAAAACGTGCCGATGCTTTTGCTGAAGCGGCAAAAAAGGCAGGCATCACCGTCAAGGATGTTTATTGGACATCCGGTGAACATGACGGAGTATTGATTCTGGAAGCACCGGATGATGAAACGGTTTCAGCGTCGTTGCTGTCACTCGCAAAGCAAGGAAATGTGCGATCACACACGCTGCGAGCATTCACGCGTTCGGAAATCGAATCCATCATTGATAAAATCGGCTAACCTGATCAGTGAAGAGCATTTTTGTATCTACCAAAACGTAGCGATTTGGCTTTGTTTTGGAGTACGGCGACTGTGTCGCCGTGGCACTGACACAATCGGTGCATCCATAAACACTCGTTTCCGACATGTAAAGCAACAATTTTTTGTTGCGGGGGCTCTTAAGAAACTCGGTCGCAGGGGCGATTAAGAGGGGGTTTTTAATAAACAAGCAAACCACTTGCTTCTTACCCACCAATAACCGAGGTTTTACGGCCCTTCTTCGGTTTTTCTTGAAAAATTGGACTCGCATATTTACTTTACGGGCCTCAACCTGAAAGTTAAGAGCTAGCACAATGAACGAACGAGACCAAACATTTCTTCGAAAGGCCTTTGAACTCGCCAGGAAATCACGAGTTAGAGGAAATCATCCCTTTGGCGCTTTGCTGGTAGATGAAAATGATAAGATTTTGTGCGAGGCCGAAAACACGGTCGTCACCGAAAGCGACTGTACGGGCCACGCGGAAACCAATCTCATGCGGCAGGCTTCCAAACAATACGACCGCGAGTTTCTCGCAGAATGCTCCCTTTACACCAGCACGGAGCCTTGCCCGATGTGCTGTGGCGCCATCTACTGGGGAAACATCCAACGGGTCGTGTTCGGCCTCAGCGCAGAACGATTGTACGAGATGCTGGGAGACGCTCCGGAGGGCTCTAAACTTTTCCTCACGTCTCGAGAGATTCTTTCAAAGGGAGAGCACCTCGTCGAAATCGTCGGGCCTGTTCTCGAAGACGAGGCGAGGCAGGTCCACGAAGGCTTTTGGTGAGAATGGATTGGACATTCTGTTCTTCACGACTGCTACTGGAGAAAGGAGCAACTCATTTTGGAATACTTACCGATTGCTCGATACGAGATGGAGCGCTTAGACCAGGCACTCATTCCCCTGGAACGGGCCATTGGCATGATTCCCGCCGATCGTCTTCAAGAACGTCCGGTTGCCGATGCACGCACGATTGGCGAACTCATTCATCACATTTACAACGTGCTTCAAGTCACCATCCTCGGAGTCAAATTTGGAAAATACCATGAAGAGGATGGTAAGGATCTGCCGGACTCTATCAAAACCCTTCGTTCCAAAGATGCTCTTTTGTCCCACGCCAGGTCAGTTCGGGCGTGGATTCGGGAGACGGCCGCAGGACTTGGCGAGGAGCAGGTAAGCCAGCAAGTGACCTTTCATTTTGGGGATTTTGAAGCCCAGGCTTATGGTATTGACGCATTGAATTACGCGTATATGGAGCTGCTGCATCATCGCGGACAGGTGCACACGTTGCTCCGTTTGATAGGAATTCAACCCCCGGACATTTACGACGTTCAGGAGTGAATCCACATACTGAGATCGAACAATAAAAATTCCGAACATGGATAGAAAAATCGTTAAGATTAGCAAGTTTTTGAGTTACGTCCTCAGACACCGCCCGAAGGCGATCGGCCTTGAGATGAACCCTCAGGGCTGGGTTTCGGTAGAAGATCTCCTATCCGCTGCCAATAAAGCCGGTGTTCCGCTGAATCGATGCTTGCTTCAAGAAGTTGTGGAACGCAACGACAAAAAGCGTTTCTCTTTCAGCGAGAATGGACGCTGGATTCGGGCAAATCAGGGCCATTCCATCGACGTGGATTTGGGGTTACGCCCGAGAAAGCCACCGGAGCAACTTTACCACGGAACGACGCAAAGGTTTGTGAAGTCCATCAAGCAAAAAGGACTTTTGAAAGGCAATCGCCGTCACGTTCATTTGTCGAAGGATGTGGACACCGCGATGAAAGTCGGCCAGCGTCATGGTCGGCCGGTCGTGCTGACCGTGTTGTCCGGAGAAATGTATCGAGCCGGCCATACGTTTTATTTGTCTGAAAATGGAATCTGGCTTACTGATTGCGTGAAGCCACAATATCTCATTTTCCCGGAATGAATTATCACTACAGCGAAAGGTTCGAAAAGGTATTTTCAGAAAAAGGCTTATATGTCAAAATGATTAGAGTCAAAATGATTGAATGTCATGTTTACTTTGATGATTTTGACCAACTTTCACTTGGAATCTTGACCGAAAATCATTCTGCCGAAAAATAGATGAAAGTATCTGATTGCAACAGTCGAAACCTTTTGATAAGTTTTTGTAATCATTTTGCCCTAAATTATTTTGCCATTAAAATAATGGATTCGAGTCCATCATCACGCATCAAGTGGCAAAAAAATCAAAGTTTCGTTGTAGTAATAGATACATTTCATTACGAAATCCATGAAGTGTGAATCATTGGTGCACGACTCTCGTGCATGCTACTTTACCCACTCTGGTCAACATAGAGCCCGAGAGGAAAGAATAGAATTACAATGAAATTATATCATCGTGAATACGGACACGGCCAAACAAAGCTCGTGATTTTGCACGGGATACTAGGCTCATCCCGAAATTGGCATACCGTCGCAGGCGAATTGAGTCAACATTTTCATGTCATCGTTCCCGATCTCAGAAATCACGGACGATCACCACACACAAAGCATAGCATCCAATTGATGCAAGCCGATGTCCTGGAGCTGCTCGACCGACTCGAGCTCAAACCAACCTTCCTGTTAGGCCATTCGATGGGTGGGCTGGTAGCGATGAAATTCGCCTTTCACCACCCCAAGCGCCTAAACGCACTCATTGTTGAGGACATCGCGCCGGTTGCTTTTTTGAATACCATGGATGACGTCTTCGATGCGATGAAGTCAGTCGAACTGGCAAAGGTCAAAAGAAGAGAAGACGCCGACGACCAGTTGCTCGAAAGAGTGAAGGAGCCCTCGGTTCGACAATTTCTGCTGCAAAATTTGAAACGTCAAAAAGATGGCACGTATGATTGGCAGTGTAATTTACCGGAACTGCACCGTTTCGTGCAAGCCGAGGAACGCTTTGAGCCAGCGGCAAACGAAAAATTTACAGGCCCGACGCTGTTCGTGGGGGGCGAACGATCTGAGCACCGGATCGACGAACACCAAAACGTGATCTCTCGACATTTGCCAAATTCCGAACGCAGGACGATTGCCAATGCCGGCCACTGGGTGCACGTGGACGCCATAGACGAATTCGTGCAGACGGTGACGGGCTTCGTTAAGAAAATCTCCGAATCTCACGGTGACGCTTAACCGATTCTTTGATCCAGCCATCGAATCCACCAGCAACACAAAGCTGACCCCAAAAAATAGTAAGGAAAATCGTACCAGGTAAAGGTCGTGCCGATGAGCGTCTGGCCGACAAATGTCGTTCGGATGAGTTCTAATGGCGGCGGATGCCACAATTGCAGAAACTCGAGAACAGAAGTGGTTAGAAACACGCCGAGTGCGACTTTAAAGGGCGAAAGATGCGGCCAAATGAGTACGATCAATAGAATCCAAAACGCTTCGTACAGCATTCCACCAAAATGATCGTTCACCCACCAGGCCAGGGGGCCATAATAGAATTTGCTGGCAAAACCCAACGGGGTGATGATAAACAAAGAAATTAAAATGCGAAGTCGAAAGCCGTTCATGTCAGAGGATGCAAATCAGACCCATCGGACGAATTACGTCAATAAAAAATTCACCCCGACCAGAATGAACATAAAATGCAACACCATAAAATAGATGAAAATCAGGTTCAGGATGGTTTGAAAACTCAATCCGGTGCCGATGATCGGCTTTTCATCCTGGGTCTTGAAAATGGGAGACTCGACATTTAAAAATAAATAAATCGAAAGCGCAAGTCCGGCCACTCCGAAGATAATGAGATTGATTGAAATAATGAGCATGTTTCCCTCCATTTTGTGAAAGTCAGGTTCTCAAGTGTTTAGTCATCACGTCGTCTGTTCTTTCCGATAATCGAAAATTTTGATTTCAGCCTCTGCAAACGTTTTCTCCATCAATTCGTCTACCTCAAGCAGGTCTTCGGCCTCACGTAACGCTTTTGGGTGCGACCGGGTCTCCGGGTTTGGCGGCACAAACAGCGAACAGCAATCCTCGTACGGTTCTGTCGAAATCTCGAACGTCCCGATCTCCCTAGCTTTGTGTACGATCTCTTCTTTATCAAACCCGGCCAGCGGTCGGAGGACGGGCAGGTTGGTCACCTCGGCCACCACACGAATATTGCTCAGTGTTTGTGACGCTACCTGGCCGACATTCTCACCCGTCACCAACGCCGTCGCTTCTTCCGCCCTCGCAACGCGTTCGGCCAAACGGACCATGTAACGCCGATACAAAAGCACGCGTAACTCCACCGGGGCGTTGGCCATGATTTCTTTTTGAATGTCAATAAATGGCAAGAAATACACTTTCGACCGGATTTGGTATCTATTCAATACCCGGATCAACTTTTCCGCATTTTCCTGGGATGCCTTGTTTGTAAAAGGCTGACTGTGAAAATGGACGTAGCTCAAATTCACGCCCCGTTTCAGCATTAAATAGGAGGCGACGGGAGAATCGATTCCAGACGAGAGCAGACTCACGGCTTGTTCGCTGACCCCGACCGGCAGACCTCGTAGTCCCGGATTTCGCTCCCCATACACCAGAGCATACGGTCCGGCAATTTCAATAACACAGGTTGCGCCCGGATTCGTAAGATCGACTCGCTTGCCGCACTTCTCTTGAACATACGCCCCGACCTGCTTATTCAGCTCCATTGAACTCAGAGGAAATTCTTTCTGCGCGCGGCGACTGTCGATCTTGAAAGAATCGAATTCCTGGTCTTTTAAAGTTGACCAGGCCGTAGCTTTGATTGTCTCCAATTCCTTGGGAACCGCACGACCAAAACTGAAATAAGTGATACCAAACACATGGGCCAGTCTCGACTTGATGGTTTCCTCATTGGCCTCGTTGTCGAGATGGAGGACAAATCGGCCTCGCAAGCGCTCCAATCTTTCAATAGGGATTCCATGCAAGGCCTTCTTGATATTGTCCTTCAGCTTCTTTTCAAAATAGTTGCGATTCTTACCTTTGAGGGCAATTTCGCCGTAGTGGATGACGACACATTTAAAGTTCATATTTGCATAGTATCAATATTATGCTTAAAAATCAAGTCACCATCTATCTTTGAAGGCTTAGACAAGAGATACTTTTAATACCAACAAAAGAGCAGGAAACACAGCAGGCGGGCTGATTTGGTGAAAAGGTGAATCGCAAGGGAGAAGTAATTATCTAATCGACTGATGGTCAGAGCTCATTTCATCGAGGATCATGGCTATGGAGACGGCCTCATTCTCGGGGGTACGGTGGTCTCTGAGATCACGGAGACTGGGAACTTGTGCTTGTAACCGTGCAGAAATCAAAATGGACCCCATTAAAAAAATCAACATGCCGCAATTTAATATTCGTTTCATTCGTATTCACGCCTCCCTATGTTTGCTTATTTCTTAATCTGAGCTTGCAGATAAAAATCTATTTTACTTTGCGGGTACTTTCTTCTCACTTCTTTGGCTAAACATGTTTCATGACTTTTAGACTCCTTGCGATGGTGATATTTTGTATGTGCGAAAACGTGGACGAACTCATAAGCGTACATCGAATCTTTAAAACGATTTACGCCATCGTCGATTAACTTTTTTCTCTGTTCAGAAAATCCGACGTTCGTTGTATATATATAAGTAAGATCATTATAAACAACAGGTAGGTACACACTAGTGGGATATCGTCTGATGTAATTCTGAAATTCATTATGGTATTGCGGATTGTATGCTTCTCTATACTTTGCTCTTAATTCCAGTAACTCTTTATGACCTTGTAATTCTATCCCGGAAGGCTCTACGACTGAAAATTTCAACATGTCAGAACGAACCGTCTTCTCATCTTCAAGCGAGCTGTTTTTTCCAACAAAGGCTTTTACGTTCGTATGATAAATTGCTTCTACGGAAACTCCCCACGGGGAGATAAAGTCTGACGGTATGATAAGGATCGTCCCATTCCTCAAATATTTCTAAGAGATCCTTTACCAAGATGATTTTATCGGTAGGTCTCACCAAATCACCTTTGTAGCCTTCCCCAATATAGGCAAAATCACGGACGCCCATATACGGGAATCTCTTGCCGTCTGAATTCCGAAGCACTATTTCAAAATTATTTAAAGAATACCCTAAAAGCAATGGAGATACATAAACGTTTTTGTCCGATATATTTGTTGCAATGATTTCTAAAAAGACCGAATGATACCTTGTGAGGGATAGGGTATAGAGGTTCGTGTGCCGTGGTATTTCCTTATCTCCTTATTCCCTTGTAACCTAGAGAGATGAAACCTATGATGAGTAACTCCCGCAACCGTTCAAGTTTTCCGAATCCGGGTTTACCTGACTACGAAATCTCTGCGAGCTGTTTCTGCGCCTTTTTGTGCTGTGGATTTCTCTTGAGCGCCTCTTCTAACGTGTTCTTGGCTTTCTCGTTCCACCCGTTTCTTGCGTAGAACTTGCCCACGGAATAGTACACCTCATCTAGCCCCCGGCCATCGACGAACTGCTCGAGCAGCTCAACCGCATTCTGGCCAAAATGTTTCTTGGTTCTCGCCGGATCTTCGAGCAAAAGCGTGAGCAGCAGGATGTTATCTTTGTATCGCCCGGTCAAGCATTTCAGGATGTCAATTCCTTCATCAAAAAGCTCGTCGATTTTGCGCAAATGAAATTGCAAATTATCCATGTTCTTTTGAAAGACATCACTCTGCTCGACGTAATGCTCCATCACATATTTAAGTTCCCGTGTCACCATCACTTTATGGAATAGCAACCCAATGTTGTTCATGAATTCCGTTTCAACCTTGTCTGGCATGAACTTGTGCGCTTTCTCAAATTTATGTTTCTGGGGATCGATGAGGCGTTTGAAAAGGAGGTGGTGATCTTCCTTGATGGTATATAAAATATCACATATTTCACGCATTTTTTCGAATGAAATAAACAAATCATTTCGAAGCATTCTTCGGCAGGCGACAAACTGCTCCCGCGCTTCCAAATAACGGTTTACCATGTTGCGGATTTTCCAATCTTTTATCCGATGCAAATATGGCTTTGGGTCATTGTTCTCAGACATCTTTCCGACTCCTTTTACAAGCTGAATTCTCATGTTATTAAATTACATCTTTCACAAAAAAACGCAACCTAAAAATCAAAAAGCCCTCAGCCTGATCCAAATCCGACTGAAGGCTTAAGCAGAAGAACATTGGAATTATCTTTTACCCATTTTTCTTTCTTCTGCGGGCCGCATGAAATTTTATAGCAACAAACGGAAGCAAGAAAAAGCACGCATTCGCTACAGTGTTGACCGTGCTTTTCAAATTTGCATCCTCAATAGCTACGTCAATAGCGGGTCGGCCACAGCCACAGCCGTCATCCTCGGGTTCGGCGATGGCAAACGTGAAATTGCTGTCGCGTGTTTCATTGCCTTGGTTGTCTTCCGCGGAAACAAAATACACAATCGTGGTGCCCAGTGGCTGCCCGGGAATATCTCCCGTGTAGCGGTCATCTCCTTGAGAAGACATGGCCGCGCTCACTGCCTCCTGCCCCATTATTTGATATGTCAGGGTCGCATTCTGGACGCTTCCGTCGTCCACGATATCCGCTTCCACAACGTACGGTCCGGTTTCATCCAGGGTGTTTTCCAGCCGCGTGGTGTTGATGACCGGATTCGTTGAGATGGCGTTATTCACATTCAATCGACCGCCGGTGATAACTTCGTCCGCAAAATCGGGATTCCTGTCTACAGAGCCAAGCAAGCGAGTCTTCACCTGCCTCATGGTTAGATTCGGATACTCCGCCCAGACCAGAGCCGCTGCACCGCTCACGTGCGGCGTGGCCATGGAGGTGCCGCTCAAGGAGGCATAAAGATCTCGCGGAACCGTACTCACGATGTTGCTTCCGGGCGCGGCTAAATGCACTGTCCTTTTGCCGAAATTAGAAAAGCCCGCCAGGTCATCTCCGCTCGTGCTTGCGGCAACGGAAACGACATTGGGAACTTCGTAATTTGCCGGAAACGTGGGGAATTGATCGTTGTTGCTAAATTCATTTCCGGCTGCTGCGACAAACAAAACGCCGTTATCGTTTGCAAATTGAATGGCATCCTCAAGGGCCTGCGAGCGTCCACCGCCTCCCCAACTGTTGCTTAAGACTTTCGCCCCGTTATTTGTGCCGTAAACAATGGCTTCCACGGCATCGTCGGTTGTCCCGCTGCCGTCGCGGCCAAGGAATTTCAGGGGCATGATGGACACAGACCAATTGACGCCAACTACGCCGATTTCATTGTTGCCCTCAGCTCCAATCGTGCCGGAAACATGTGTGCCGTGTTGGTTATCATCGAACGGGTCGTTGTCGTTGTTGATGAAATCCCAGCCGCGAAAATCGTCTACGAACCCGTTGTTGTCATCGTCAATCTCGTTGTTTTCTTTGCCGTCGCCGGTTTCGCCGGGGTTGCTCCAAAGATTGGCCACGAGGTCCTCATGGTCGGTATCGATACCGGTATCGATGACTCCCACTATCACCGATTTGCTACCGGTTTGCTTATCCCAGGCTTCGGGGGCGTCGGTGATTGTCATTCCGAATAGTGAGGAAAAGCGGGAATCATTGGGGATCACGAATCTGCGGTAAATATAATTCGGTTCAGCATATTCGATGTTCGGGTCCGCGTTGCATTCCTCCACGATTTTCAGCACCGATTCCGGTCCGCCAAAGTCACATTTCAACACCCCAATCTCATCGAATCTTTTAGCGATTTGAATTCCGACCCGAGAAAGAATGTTTGTGGCTGTCTGCTGGGAAACGGTGCTTTTAAATTTGACGATGACTTCGCCAGGCACATGCTCTGCTACCTCCGCTGGCGCCTGCGGACGAGGTTCGGGATTGCTTTCGGGCGTCGGTTCTTCAATGTAAAAGGCTCGGGCGGCGGCGGTAGGTTCCGCATAAACAACATAGGGCATGTTGCTGCACACTTGAACCACTTCGTTGACGGAATAATGGGACAAAATTTCGAATACGTCCACACCGATTTCTTCGATCGACTTTACTCTCGTCAACCCAAGCGAATTTGTCAATGAATCTACCTGGGCCACTGATGCTTCCGGATCAAACTTGATGACCACTTTTTTCTCTGGTTCGGTTTCGTTCGTCCCAAAGACCAGAGTTGCAAACAACATACTCAGGAACAAACTAAACGATACTCGTTTCAACCATACTTCCATGCTACCCTCCTCAAATTATTCAAATTCAAAAGTTACTTATGAAATATATTCAAATGCTATGCTTTTTCGTTACTGCCCGACCGGATTTCTTAACACGCCGATTTCAGACAAGTGACACTTGACCACATCTCCGGAGTTAAGTTGATCGACGCCTGAAGGTGTTCCTGTTGCAATGACATCGCCGGGCTGAAGCGTGCAATGTTTGGAAATGTAGGCAACAATCTCTTCTATCCCAAAGATCATTTGAGACAGCGAAGTGTGTTGTTTGCGCTCGTCATTGACTTTAACCTCCAACTCCAAATTCCGATAATTCTTTATGGCCTCGCCGGGGACAAGGAACGGTCCGAACGGGCAAAATGTGTCGAAACTCTTCGAACGAAACCAGGGACGTCCTGCTTCGATGTCCGCCCTTTGCAAATCTCTGGCGGTGACATCATTAAGGATGCTGTAGCCGGCAATATACTCGAAGGCGTTTTTTGCAGAGACGTTGTGAGCCTGTTTCCTAATGACGATGGCCAACTCTCCCTCAAAATCCACCCGCCCGACTTCTTTCGGAAGGTTAATCTTCTCCTGATGGGCAATAAGCGCCGATGGAGCTTTCGAAAAAAAAACAGGCTCGTCAGGAACTGTGTTGCCAAGTTCCTCGGCATGGGCTTGATAATTTCTTCCCACACAGAGGACTTTTTGCGGTCGGCCTACGGGCGGTAAATAAGTAATTGGGTCGCGAAGTTTTAGATGACTTATGGGTCTGATTTTCTGCAGTGTTTCTAATACTTCCTGGAAGGTTTCTAAATGGAAGAAATCGGCCTCGACCATAATTTGCAAAAAGTCGAGGCGTGGGCCTCGTCCTTTACTTTTTACCTGCTTATACGTTTCCCAAATCTCTGAGAAATTGTACAGTGTATCATCAAGTTCGAGACCGATCTGAACTTTGCCCTTATCCGTGGCAAACGAAAATGCCTTCAAACTCCTACCTTCCCCTCAAGCTGGCAATCTATTAAAGCGTCTTGATGTCCTGAAATCGTGTAAGTTTATTGAATTATTTAGTGAGAGTCAAGTGATTTTTCCACCCACACTTCCAAACATGTACTGCTTCAAATAACGATTGTCGGTCTCCTGCTCATCCAGTTGAGCCTTAACGGCGTCTCCCAGTGAAATGATGCCGACGATTTTGTCCTTTTCTTCAGCGTCCATAATTGGCAAATGCCGAATCCGATTCTTTGTCATCACGCTCAGCGTATAGCCAATCTTATCATCTTGCAGGCCGATGATCAGATCTTTGGTCATAACATCCTTAACCTTCGTTTTCCGGAGCAAATGGTCGCGTTCGGCACTTTCCCTCAGAATGTCGCGCTCCGATATGATGCCAACCAATTTCTCTTTACCATCTAAAACCAGGAGCGCGCCGATATTATGCTCCACCAATACCTTAATCGCGTCGTGAATCGATTTGTCCTGATGGATCGTAATCACCTCAGGGCTCTTTTGACGAAGGACATCACTGAGCTTCATGGTGGCAACCTCCTTCCTTTAGGCCAGTTGCTTAAGGTTATTTCTTCTCATAAGCGTTGCAAGAATATACGGGCAAGCGCGGATATTTAGGGAAATTGGCATCGATTTTGGAATACTCACAGAATATAAACATGCTGCCCCTGGCATTGTGAATCCTCGTTGCAAAAACGCACGTTTTGCACAACCCAATTTGCATCTTAATCTAAACACTGCTATCCAACGTATCGAGATAACTTTCCATCACGTGCTCGGAGATATCAAAATCATCGGTTTTGAGGCGCAAAGACTTCGACGAGTTTTCAAAAAGTCCAACCGCGGTCCGAATGATTTGCTCCGCCGTGATACTTGAACGAACATCATCCTCGCTTTTGATTGCCTTAAACTGTTGGCCGATCGGTTTTATCTGATATGGCTCGCTTTCTCCAAATATGGCAATCAAGGGCGTGCCAATACCCGCTGCTAAA
>JAABYK010000382.1 GCA_011775825.1 Candidatus Zhuqueibacterota bacterium
TCGAATCTTGGCCCGCTTTTTCTTGTTTTTCTGGGAATCACGCTTGTGGGTTCTTTTGGCCTGCTCTGGCTGCGCTGGCCATATCTTAGGAGCGAAAACAAATTAGACGCCGTACTTTCCCGCGAGTCGAGCTTTTTGTTCAATAATCTGTTTCTGGTAGGCATGACGTTCGCAGTGTTTTGGGGCACCATTTTCCCTATTATTTCCGAAGCCGTGCGTGGGGTAAAAATCACGGTCGGTGCGCCATTTTTCAATCAGGTGAATGTCCCGATTGGGATGGCATTGTTGGCGCTCACAGGAATCTGTCCTCTCATCGCGTGGCGCAAAGCATCCGAACGTAATCTACGCAGGAGCTTTACGATTCCTCTGTCGGCGGGGGTCTTGGCGGCAATCGTTCTTTTCGTGCTGGGCATGCGGTCGCTTTATCCGTTGATCGCTTTCAGTCTCGCCGTCTTTGTGATGGTGACCATCATTCTGGAATTCTACCGCGGCGCTAAAGCGCGGGCGCACAGTGCGCAGTTAGATTTCGTACGTGCCTTTTGGGATTTGCTGATGCGCAACAAACGGCGCTACGGCGGCTACATTGTGCACATTGGCATTGTGATGATCTTTGTCGGCATTACGGGTTCCAGCGCCTTTCAAAAGGAAAAGGCGGCGTTCCTTGCTCCCGGGGACTCGCTTCAGATTGCGGGATACACTCTGCATTACCAGGGACTAGAGAACCGTTCGACTAATCATGCTCAAATCATGGCTGCGGGGATGCAGGTTGAAAGAAGTGGCAAAGCGCTGCTAACCATGTATCCCGAACGTCAGAAACATCGCGGCCACGACGTGGTCAGCGAAGTCGCCATTCGGCAGACGCCGAAGGAAGATTTGTACGTGATCCTCGTGGACTTCGATGCCAACCAGCGGGCGCAATTCAAAGTGCTGGTCATTCCACTGGTTTCATGGATCTGGATCGGTGGCGTTGTGATGATCGTGGGTACCTTGATCGCCATGGGGCCGGATCGTTTCAAGAAAAAGACGGCAAATCTGCCTGAACGGAAACCTGCACGCCGGGTTAAGGAGGTGGAACATGCGATATAGACTCCCACTCATAGCGACCTGCTTTTTGATGGTCGGGTTCACGTCGCCTCGATTGCTTGCCCAGCCGCAGCAAGTTACCGTGGGTGAAATCAAAAAAAGTCTGGTTTGCTTGTGCGATTGCAACATGACCGTGGAAGCGTGTGAGGGATCGATGAAATGTCAGTCGGCAGAACAATTGACGGCTGAAGCGACCCAATACATTCAACAAGGACTTAGCAAAGGGGCGGTTTTGGCGACTTTCGTTGGAAAGTACGGTGAACATATCCTGGCTGCGCCAACCAAACGGGGTTTCAATTTAACCGCCTGGATTCTGCCGTTCCTGGGAATTTTTTTGGCGGCAGTTGTCGTCATAGCCTCATTGCGAAGATGGGTTCGCGCACAGCAGAACTCTGTATCAGAAGACAGCATAACTTTGGATCAAAGTGGGGCAATCGATCCAACTTATGAGAGAACACTGGATCAGGTTCTTCATGATCTCGATTAAGAAAGGGTGAATACCATGAGCGAAATCATTCTTATGATCATTATACTGGCTACCATGGCTTACGTGGCAAAGCCTTACTGGCGCCGAACCTCTGTCGTTGTTTTAGAGGCAGGTAACGGTCACCTCGCGGAGCTGAAGACACAGCGGGACAATTTGCTGACTGCCATCAAAGAGCTTGAATTCGACCACCAGACAGGCAAGATTTCCGAACAAGACTTTGCCGAGATAAATGCACAGTACCGTTCGCAGGCGATTTCAATGATGAAGCGTATTGATGCGCTGGGAGCCAACGGCGGCAGATCTCAAAAACTGGAGGAAGAACTGCGACGCTTGCGTTCGCACCGAAAGCAAACAGGTGTGTCATTCTGTGCGCATTGTGGTCAGTCGGTCAGGGCCGGGGATCGCTTTTGTTGTCAGTGTGGAAAACGGTTGTAATGGTCAAAGCAGACTTTTCAAAAGAGGGGAGATGCCAGCGAGACCAAAATTGAAGGAGTAGAAATGAAATTGCAACCAGTTGTCGTATTCCTAATTTTTGTGGTTTCTGGAGCCAGCTTTGCCCAAAAGGGGGAAAGCAAAGTTGGCAGGATTTATGGCTACGTGCACAACGCCAGCAAGG
>JAABYK010000508.1:0-7568 GCA_011775825.1 Candidatus Zhuqueibacterota bacterium
ACCTTGATTCTTAACGATGCCCCTTACGGCGAGGAACGCCCCTACAACGGGTTACGATTGGCTCTGGCCGGCAAAAGCTGGCGAAGATGTGCGTGTGTTTCTGTTGGCGGATGCGATCATTTGTGCCATGCAGAATCAACAGACGCCCGACGGTTACCACAACATCGCGCGCATGACCCGGAGCCTGGTGCGCCGCCGAAATGCAGTCTACACCTGAGGCAGTTGCTGCGATGCCCGTGGGGTATCGGAGAATAACCTCATCGAAGGTGTGCAGCGAGGGAGCATGGACGATCTCGCCGCGTGGGTGGCGGAATCCAACAAAGTTCTCACTTTTTGACAAAACTTGATCGCGAGAGTTAAACCCTCTCCGAGGGAGGAGTTTTTAGTCATGAAAACTAAAGCGGCCATCCTGACCAGTTTTGTGTTGGTCATGCTTTTTTCTCAAACTGGGTTTTCGCAAGAAAAAGTGAAGTTTGGTTTCTGGACGCAGCTCTGGTTTCAGCACGTTGAAGATGGCAAGAATGGCAACACAGGGCTAAACGACTTCATCGCACGCAGGGCTTATTTTTCCATCAGGGGCCAGCCCTCTGACCGTTTCAGTTTTTTCACGCACATTGCCGTAGATCGCATCGGACAGGAAGGATTGGATAATCCGGCGCTAGGTCTTGGCAGCGGTTTGGCCTTTCGGGACCTGTGGGTCGCTCTGCATTTACACGACAACATCAATGTTCAGGTTGGTCGGATGTATGTGCCGTTGACCCGCAACTACGGGGTGACCTCCACCAAAGTGCTGCTGACCACCGATCTCTCTTCCCTGCAGGGAGGCGTGCGTGGCAGCATCTTTTATACCAGCAAAGTAGGGCGCGATGACGGCATTGTCCTGTGGGGCACGCCGCTTGAAGGCCGGTTGCAATACCGGCTCATGGTTTCGGAGGGCGCGGAAGGTGAGCTCAACCCGGAAGACAACCCACGAGTTGTTGGACGGGTAACGGTTAATTTACTGGAACCGGAAACCACGTGGTTCAACAAAGGAACGTATCTCGGAGAGAAAAAGATCCTCGCAATTGGTGCGGCCTTCGACACCCAACACGACCTGGCGGTCAACGACGAGGCTCGGGAGGACAACCTCGTCTGGACTGTGGACGTTTTCGTGGATCATCCGGTGAACAGCGGTGCGGTTACGGTTGAATCGGCTTATATCCATATTCAGAATGCGGCGCAAGCCCACAACCTTTCCTCATTGGCGGCAGGCGATGACGCCGATTTCTTCTATCTGCAGGGTGGCTATCTGTTGCCAACCCCGCTTGCTCGCGGACGATTGCAACCCTACCTGCGCTTTGAAACCGCGCAGGTCTCGCAGAAGGACGACACCAACTTCTGGACGGGTGGACTCAATTACTACCTCCAGGGCCACAACGGTAAGATCAGTCTGGATTATACGCATGTAGACCAGGCGGATGACCAAGCCAGCCAGGGGATTTTTACCCTGCAGATTACGGTGGGGTTGTAGCAACGTCAGAAATACAATTGTTAATTAACTGGGCGGCCTCAGAAGCTTTACCGAGACGCCTTTCGGTTAAGTCTGCTTCAACCAGGGGTGAATCCGCACTGGCGCAAATCTAAGAATTGAACACAAAAGCAACCCTTGGTTTTTTTTGGGTATCCACCCACGAACGCGCAGACCGAATTCCTGCCCTGAACTATTCCTGGTTTGGAAGGTGTCTCTCCCGCCAGAGTGCATAAATCGCCGGAATCACCACCAGCGTCAAAATAGTGGAAGTGATGAGCCCTCCCACCATGGGCGCAGCGATTCGTTTCATGACATCCGCTCCAGTGCCTGCGCTCCACATGATGGGCAACAGTCCGAGAATGGTGGTGCCGACGGTCATCATCTTGGGGCGCACACGTTGCACGGCGCCGCCGATTATCGCTTCTCTCAAATCGGTTAAGGAATTCATGCGACCCTCATTCTGGTGGCGGTCAAAATATTCATCGAGATAGACGATCATGACAACGCCTGTTTCGGCGGCCACGCCGGCCAGCGCAATGATGCCCACCCACACGGCCACACTCGTGTTGTAGCCCAAAATCCATAACAGCCAGACGGCGCCAACCACCGAAAACGGCACCGAGAGGAGAACAATCATAGTTTTGCTGATCGACTTGAAATTGAAATAGAGCAGCATAAATATGAGCAGAATCGTTACCGGAATCACCAGCTTCAGCTTTTCCTGAAGGCGCTGCAGATATTTGTACTGTCCCGCCCACGCAAGCGTGTAACCGGGCGGGATATCCACATTTTGCAAGATGTGCTGCTGTGCTTCGCGGACATAGCTTCCGTAATCTTTTTCAGCGACATCCACAAAGACAAATCCGACTTTGGAGCCGTCTTCGTTGCGGATCATCGGCGGGCCGGTGGTGGGAAAAATATCGGCCAGTTGAACGATGGGAACTTGCGCGCCCGTGGGTGTCGGCACCAATACCCGTTTCAGTTTGTCCAAATCGTCACGCAGCTCTCTGGGATACCGGACGTTGACCGGATAGCGTTCCCGGCCTTCAACGGTTTGGGTAATGTTCATGCCGCCGATTGCGGTCTGAATGATATCTTGCACATCACCAACAGTCAGACCATAGCGAGCCGCCGCCTGACGATGAATTTTGAAATCGATAAAATAGCCGCCGGTGGTGCGTTCGGCAAAGGCGCTGCGGGTGCCGGGAAAGTTCTGCAGTGCCTGCTCGATGTCCACGGCAACGCGCTCGATCTCGCGCAGGTCATCACCAAAAACTTTAATGCCGAGATTGCTGCGAATGCCGGTGGTCAGCATCTCCGTGCGGGTTTGAATCGGCATCCACCAGATGTTGGCCATGCCCGGGAATTTGAGTTTTTTGTCCATTTCCGCAATGAGGCCGTCCCAGGTCATGCCCGGCCGCCACTGTTCTTTCGGTTTCAGAGAAATGGTGGTTTCCACCATGCTCAGAGGCGCCGGATCCGTGGCAGTTCGCGCGCGACCGATTTTGCCGAACACGCGCTCCACTTCCGGGAAAGTTGCCAGTACCTTATCCTGGATGTGCAGAATTTTTTTCGCTTCGGAAGCCGGCATCCCGGGAATGGAAGTCGGCATATAAAGAATCGACCCTTCGTTCAGCGGCGGCATGAATTCGGTGCCGAGCAGCATAAAAATTGGGACGGTCACAATGAGAATCCCGACCGCAGCCAACACCACCCACTTGCGAAAGCGCAGCACGAAATTGGCCACGGGTTCATAGAGCCAGATAAGAACGCGACTGATGGGATTCTTTTTCTCCGAGCGAATTTTGCCTTTGACAAAGATCGGGATCAAAGCCGGGCCCAGCGTCACCGCCAGTATGGCAGCAAAAAGCATGGAGAAGGTTTTGGTGTAGGCCAGTGGCTTGAACAAACGACCCTCCTGGGCCTCGAGTGTGAAAATAGGCAGAAAGGAGACGGTAATAACCAATAGTGAAAAGAAAATCGGTTTTCCGACAGCTTGCAGAGATTTGATGAGCACAGCAGAACGTGGCTCTTTCCGGCCTTCGTGCTCCCATCTCTCAAGAGATTTGTGCGTGTTTTCCACCAGGACAATCGCCGCATCTACCATGGCACCAATCGCGATGGCAATACCGCCCAGGGACATGATGTTGGCGTTCAGTCCCATATATTTCATGGGAATGAACGCGAGAACCACAGCAATCGGTAGCGTGATGATAGCTATCAAAGCGCTTCGAAAATGAAACAGAAAGAGAATGATCACTATACTGACGATGAGCATTTCCTCGGTGAGTTTTTCGCTCAGGGTCTGAATTGCCCTTGAAATCAGATCGGAACGGTCATAGGTGGTGACGATCTCCATTCCGGGTGGAAGGGAGGGTTTGATTTGCTCGATCTTTTCTTTGACCCGCTCGATGACTTTCAGGGAATTTTCGCCATAGCGCATCACTACAATGCCGCCCACCACTTCGCCTTTGCCGTCCAATTCGGCGATGCCTCTGCGCATATCTGGCCCCAGATGCACGTGTGCCACATTGCGAATATAGATGGGCGTGCCGGTGCTGTCGGTTCCGAGCGCCGTGGTTTCAATGTCCTCCAAAGATTGGATATATCCTCGTCCACGCAGCATAAATTCTGTCGAGGCCATTTCGATGACACGTCCGCCGACGTCGTTGTTGCTGTCCCGCACCGCCTGAATGACGCGTTCCAAAGGGATGTTGTAAGCCAGCAGTTTATTGGGATCGACATCGATTTGATATTGCTTGACAAAGCCGCCGACTGAGGCAACCTCAGCCACGCCTGGTACGGCCTCCAGCCAGTATTTGAGATTCCAGTCCTGAAACGATCGCAGGTTGGCGAGATTCCGGCGTCCGGTGGTATCGACCAGGGCATACTCAAAAACCCAGCCGACGCCGGTGGCATCCGGGCCAAGAGTTGGCGTCACGCCCTCCGGCAGTTGCGCTTCGATTTCGTTCATGTACTCCAGCACGCGGCTGCGCGCCCAGTACATGTCGGTGCCGTCTTCAAAGATAGCATACACAAACGATAGCCCGAAGAATGACTGGCCTCGGACGAATTGCACTTTCGGCGCGGCCAGGAGGCTGGTGACAATGGGGTAGGTGATCTGGTCCTCGATGATATCCGGGCTGCGACCGGGCCATTCGGTAAACACGATGACCTGTACGTCGGACAAGTCCGGGATGGCATCCAGTGGAGTGTTGAACAAAGCCCAGACACCCCAGGCGGTGGCCATGACGACCAGCAGGAGTACCATCAGTTTATTTCTGGCACTGGCTTCAATCAGTTTTTCTATCATAATTCAAATCTCCAAACAATTTCAGGTTTCTACATCGTTTGCAGCACACCCTGCACATGCGCTTCTGCATCGATCAGAAAGTTTCCTGATTTTACAATGGTTTCACCTTCCTCAAGGCCCTCCAAAACCACGTAGTAGCGATCCACCTTTGTTCCCAGTTTGATCTCTCTCGGTTCAAAGCGGCCATTACCGCGGTCCACAAACACCAACTGCCGGGTACCGGTGTTCAAGACCGCGGTTTCGGGAACCGTTAATTGTGCTCCCTGATCCACTTTGATTTGGATATCCGCATACATCTCCGGCTTCAACTTTAACTCAGGGTTTGAAAAAACCAGGCGGATTTTGGCTGTCCGGGTTTTGGACTTCAGCGTCGGGTAGATGTAATCCACGTTGCCCACATAATTCACGTTTGGGTCGTACGCCAGGCGGATTTCGGCTGTTTGTCCGACTTTGATGAACGGCAGCTCATACTCATAAATATCGGCGTGTACCCAGACCGTCGACAGGTCAGCAATCATGTAGAGGTCGGTTCCCTCGTTGGCCCGCCGTCCTTCCAGGGCGTTTTTTTGGACCACATACCCACTCATGGGAGAGTCAATAGTCATCGTTAGTTTCGGCGCCCTCGCGTCTTCAATTTCACGAATCTGCTTGTCTGAAATGCCCCAGAGCCGCAGGCGATTGCGGGAGGCTTTGAGTAAGGTGTTTTCTTGATTAGCATTCTCGCCATTGTTCCGCCGTTTAACCCAACCCTGTTGTGAAACGCGTCTGAGAGTCTGGAGATATTCTTCTTGCGTCGCCACCAGTTCCGGGCTGTAAATATCAAAAAGCGGCTGCCCCTTCTTGACGAGCTGTCCTATGTAGTCCACATACAACTCTTCAATCCAGCCGGAGAATTTCAGGTTGATGGTGGCGACTCTGGTTTCGTTGTAGGCCACATGCCCGACCGTGCGGATGGTCTTGGCCACGGGTCGTGATTTCACCGTATCTCGCTGTACGCCGATGAGCTGCTGCTGGTACAACGGAACATTCACTGTGCGTACCTGCTTGTCCCCGCTCTCCGTTTGCGGCGCACTGCCTTTTTTGTAGATGGGCACCAGATCCATGGCGCAGATGGGACACTTTCCGGGTTCTTTCTGTTTTACGGATGGATGCATCGTGCAGGTGTAATAATCGATCTCACCGGCATGCTCATGATTTTCCGGTTCACTTTCTTCCCGAGAAACGGGCTGCTCCGCTTCATAAACCGGAACCAGGTTCATGGAGCAAATAGGACATTTCCCGGGCTCTTTCTGCTTCACAGAGGGATGCATTGTACACGTGTAGTAATCGATTTCAGACAAATTTTCTTCTTCAGCCTCTTGAGCTGTCTTTTCACCACTCGAACAGCCCTGTAACATCAATATTGTTGTGATTGAAAAACTCAGCCCCAATATCAAAATCAGCATAGTTGGGATTTTTTTTCTCATTTCTCTGACTCCCATGAGTTGTAAGTTTTTTTAGTTTTTGCTGCCCGTCGCTCTCTTGAGGGCGGCAACTTGCTGGCGATAGTTAGCCAGTTCCTTTGCATAAGCCAGTCGAAAGTTAAGCAGGAGGCGCTCGCTGTCGAGCAAGCTGAGAAAATCCAGGGTGCCGGTTTGATAACTGGCCAACACCGACTGCAATGTGCGTTCTGCGTCCGGGATGAGCTGTTGAGCGTAGAGATTCACCATCCGCTCAGCCGTTTTCAAGCGTGCATACAAGTCGGCGATTTCGGCCTCCACTTCATTTTTCAAGTTTTCATAATTCTCGCGATGGGACACCAGCATCGCTGCGCTTCATGGACAGCGGCATTTCGGCGTCCCAGCCAGATAGGTAAATTGATGCCCGCGTTGATCGACCAGGCTTCTTGGCCATTATTCGGCGCCGATGTTTTTCCTCCTGAGACGGTGATGTAACCAAAACTGAGATTTAAGTCCGGCCAATAGTTTGCGCTTGCAGAGGCTTATGGCGTGTTCGGATTTGCCATATTGCCCTTCAAAATGTGTTTTCCAAAAAACGGAAACCGCTGCGACAGCATGAAAACGTTCTCCTGCGGGCCCACCCGTGTTTCGACGCTGGAAAGCCAACGGGTGTGGCTCAACATCGGATCGTCCAAAGAGGACACTTGCGGTACCCGCCTCAGCGCTGCCCGCCACCGCCGTTGAGCAGCTTCGATCTGTGGATTATTTTGCAGCGCTTCCTGAACGAGCTCATCTAAATCCGGGGAGCTAACCGACTTCATCTGTATCTGAGCACGGGAGGAACTTGCAAGTAGAAAATTATATGAGCAAACGAATATGAAGAATTTTGCCAGTTTGAACATACCAGGCCTTTCTTTTTGAGATAATACACGAAGCAATTCGTTCACTTAAAAGAAGACTGACGAACTGCTTATATTAGTTGAGTAAATGTAACGGAAGTTGGTGAGGGCGTACTTATCCCTCGAAGGCGTGTATCAAATGAGAAATGTGGAGAATTTTTTGTAGAGTTGTTGATCTGTTGAGATGAATTTTAAGATAGGTGAAGACTCCAAGTTTTCTGCAAATGAAGCAGGTGAGTTAAATGCGCTTGTGGATGCAGTAAGAATGGTGTCTTCTGAAACCGTTTGGATTTTGGAAGTCAGACCCTGGGTTGGGGCCGAATCATCTAGAGGCTCGTCGGCCTCAGAAATACAACACACCATGCGAGAGGGAAATTCTTCCTGACAACACTGCATTTGCTGGGATT
>JAABYK010000508.1:7701-15023 GCA_011775825.1 Candidatus Zhuqueibacterota bacterium
TGGCTGCTTAATTGAGTTCCCTCACTTGCTTATTTGAATTTCATTTAAATGGCCAACACTCAAACGCACAGTAATCGGCACATATTCATTAAACTTTGTACATAGCCCAGAATCGTAGTTTACCGATGACGTTTTTTTACTTCGACTTTCGCACCCGGCCCTAAATTCTCCTGACCCAAAATCACCACTTCCTCTCCGGCCTGAAGCCCATCCACAACGGCGATTTTTTCACCCACCTCGAGTCCGAGTTCGGGGATTCGCTGCACTGCCTTATCATTTACCACCACAAAGCAGACGGTCTCACCGGACCGCTCCAATAGCGCACTTTTCGGCAAGAGTGGACGGTTTTGAACACGATTGGTCTCGACTTCGACACTCGCAATCATCCCGGCCTTCAAGCGAAAGTCTGAATTGTTTACCAAAACTTCCACTGGAAATGACCGGCTTGACAGGTTTGCCTGCGGCCCAACGGCGATGACCTCGCCTGTAAATCGTTCAGCCGGGTAAGCGTCCACAGTAATCGTGGCGGGTTGCCCTTTGCTGAGTTTGACGATGTCCTTTTCAGGAACCCCGAATTTCACCTTCACTTTGGCGATGTCCACCACTTTTGCGATGGGAGCCCCTGGCGCAACAGTCGCGCCCAATTCGACCATTCTGGCAGCAACAAAACCATCGACAGAACTCTCGATCCTGGCGTCGCGCAACTGGCGCCCGGCCATTTTCACATTTGCCTGTGCCATCAAAAAAGCAGCTTCGGCGGATTCTTTCTGCAGCCGGGCATTTTCAAACACAAACTCCGAAATATCCTTTGTTTCGAAGAGCATCCGATTGCGTTCAAAATCTTTCTTCGCTTTTTCAAACGCTGATTTGGCTTCAGCCAATTTTGCCTCGGCTTGCTCGAGTGCGAGCTTCTTCAATTCCGGATCCACCTGCACCAAAGGCGCTCCTTTTTGAACCCGATCGCCCACCTGCACAAACACCTTTGTGACGGTTCCGCTGGTTTGTGAAGATACCAGTACGTCGTGTAAAGGGAAAATCGTCCCGGTTGCAGTAACCTTCTCTACAACCTCACCCTCTTTCACGAGGTGCGTTTCAACGGCTATTCCACGGCTGTCTTCGTTCGAAATGCCGTTGGTTCCGGCGCCTTCATTCTGGTTTCCCCCACAGGACGAAAGGGCCAGCGCCAAAATTAGGACGTACGCGGCTATTTGAAATAAACTCTTGATCATAAACATCATTCGCTAATTTGACCCGTGGCGCGATCCAACTGAGCCCGGGCGATAAGAAAGTCATAACGCGCATTAATCAAATCTGTCTGAGCCCGCCTGTGAATGACTTCGGCATCCACAACATCGATATTTGCCGCCAAACCCACCTCGAACGTATTGTTGAGTACACGCAGATTTTCTTCCGCTTGTTCCGCGGCCTTCTTGGCGATTTGAATTCGTTTGTACGCCGACTCCACATTCAGTCGGGCCCGAATCACTTCAAACGTCAGAGTCCGTTTTGATTCAGTTTGCAAGTGTTCCAGTCGATTCAACTTGGCTTTGGATTCTTGCAAATTGGACCAGTTGCCGAGGCTGTGGAATAGCGGAAAGCTCACGGAAACGCCCGCGCTCCAAAAAGAGAAACTATCCAACGCGAGAGTGTTATTTTGTTCCCAACCGAGGCGATAAATGAAATTGACCTTCGGTTGGAAGGCAGACCAGGCCGCTCTAACTCCGGCATGCTGTGCGTTGACCGAAGCATTCACGGTTTTTAACCGGGGATGTTTCGCGACAGACTGATGTATTTGGTCTTCCAAACTGTTCATCAAAGAATCCGGCTCAAAAGCAACCGGTGCCAATCCGAATTGCTCCTCCTGTGGCAAGCCCATGATTTGTTTTAAAGCCGCGAAAGCGATCTTCAGATTGTTCCTGGCTTCAATTAGAGCTCCCTCATTGCTCGCTTTCTGGACTTCCCAACGCAGCACTTCGGTGCGACTGCGCATGCCGACCTCAAACATCTTTCTGGAACTGCTCAAATGTTCTTCCGACAACTCCAGGCTCTTTTTTGACACCGCAAGCAACTCCTGAGCCTGCAAAGTTCGAAAATAGCGGCTTTTGACTTCCAGGATCGTCTGCTGGCGTGTATCCTCGAGTTCATGAACGGTCCCGGCTTCCCGAGATTTTGCCAGATTCACTGCGGCCCAATTGGCGCCGCCGTTATAAATCGGCTGCACGACCTGAAATACCGTAGAGAAATTGTTATCATAGGCGCCAGGACGAATGTCGTTCGGATCGCCCGCATTAAACGTATCCACCAGGGTTCTGGCAACATCTACAAAAACGTTTCCGCGCCGAACCGTTCCGGGGTCCAATCTCGAATACCCGAACTCCAAATCCGCCTTCGGGAACAGATTTGACCGCGCTTTTTGAGTACCGTGCTGAGATGCCCGGAGAGCTTCGCGAGTTGCATTCAGAGTCGCATTGTTTTCCAATGCAATCTCTATCGCCTCCTTGACACTGATAACTCGGCCATTTTGGCCAAACGCACCGCTGTAAGCGAAAAAGAAAAGTGCAATTAAAAAGAATCTTTTAAAACGGGACTGCATAATGCAATAACCTCCAAATCATCTTGATGTCGTCGAGGTGCGATGTTTTGAATGACTCACAAACGGATTGTCTTTGATCGAGAATCGCCACGGCAAGTCCGCCGCTTTTGAAACCCCGATGCGCGGCCCGGTGACGATTTCGGATTCGCTCACGTTTCGATTGGGCATCAGTTTAACGCTCCTGCCAACGATTTCCCCATGAAGTTTTGGATCCAGTCCAAATGCCTGAAAGAGCTTGCCCGGCCCGTTGGTCAAATTGTGAATCTTGTCCGTGCATCTGCGTTTCTTCATGTGCCCAAGGCCGGCGGTCGGTTCTATCGCACGTATCAGCACGGCACCGGTGCCGTGTTTTTCCGTCGTAAAGTTCAGACAATAATACATGCCGTAGACAAAGAAAACGTAGATGTGGCCGTAGGTCTCTTTCAACATGAGGCCTTTCTGAGGCTTGGTCACCGCATGAGAGGCAGGATCATCCTTGTAAGCTTCCGTTTCAACGATGATGCCTTCACAGTCTCGAAAGGTGAGCTTCGTGCCCAACAAATTTCGGGCTACGGTGAGCGTGTCTCCGGTAAAAAATTCGGGGTCGATGTATTCGGTCATCTACTAAGTCCGATCTGAACGCTTAGGCGATTGAAAGGGAATATAGGAAGATGACTTGCTAAATTCAAGACCTGGGAACTCGAGTCGACTTAGGAATAATTAGAGTCCGCTAACGATTCTATTTGAGGAGAACCGTGCCAACAGCTTTTCAAGAGGGCTGTCCAAAAAGTCGACCTCGATCAATTCCTTCACTCTGAGCAGACTCGAAGCATGAATTTTTCTTCCGAGCTTCGGTCACCCTTCGACTCCGTTCAAGGTGAAGCTCATAGACTTTTTGGACAGCACCTTGGATCTTGTTCGCTGAAACTACGCCCGTTAATTAATACAACCAGCTTTTAGAACCGTTTCAGAATGGAACGTTCAGTCACAACAAAAACATTGACCCTTTCATAAATTTTTCATATATTTGAAATTAACTAAATAGTGACTCAACGAAAACGGGCTGTTGCTGTCATTCCCGAGGTCTTTTATTCGGGAATCTCCTGCCTAATTCCGGGAGATTCCGGCACAAAACAATACCGGAATGACGTGCGCTAACGAGTGTTCGTTCAGTCACTAAATATGTCCAATTATCTTCATGATCTTAAGCACAATTCCGCACATTGATGTTCATCATCGCACGCTGACTTTTGAGGCGGTCCTCTTTGCCCTTGTCTCTGAAAACGACTGTTTGCAATTTCTGTCCTCCGGAATCGCGCGAATTTAGGAGTTGTCGCATGCTGAAAATCAAATATTTCGTCTTTATGTGCTTCGTGGCACTGCTTTTTACTTCAAGAGGTCAGCCTCAAGACCTCGATGTTGTGGAAGCTTTTCCCAATCTCAGATTTACATCCCCGGTTTTTATAACCCACAGCAATGACGGCAGCAATCGGCTTTTTGTGCTTGAACAGGCCGGTCTGATCAAAGTCTTCCCAAACGATCCAAATATAACCACCGCGGAGACATTTCTGGACATTCGAGACAGAGTGAACGACAGCGGCGGTGAGATGGGCCTACTCGGACTTGCCTTTCATCCTGACTTCAATGATAATGGCTTCTTCTACGTCGACTATACGACAGGCGACCGAGACACACGTCGAACCGTCGTTTCGAGGTTTCAGGTTTCACAAAATGATCCCAATCGAGGTGATGCCGACTCAGAGTTTATCTTGCTGGAGGTACCCCAATTTCAGAGCAACCATAACGGCGGTATGCTGCAATTTGGCCCGGCGGACGGATTCCTTTACATTTCTTTAGGAGACGGCGGCGGTGGAGGTGATCCTAGAGAAAATGGTCAAGATCGCACCACACTCCTGGGCTCGATATTGCGCATCGATGTGGATAATCCCACCGGGGATCTCAATTACGGCATTCCGCCGGATAATCCGCTCGTAGGAAATTTGCGCGGTTTTAGGGAAGAAATCTGGATCTACGGTCTACGCAATCCCTGGCGTTTCAGCATCGATGCTGAAACGGGCGAAATGTGGATAGGGGACGTGGGCCAGGGCTCATGGGAAGAGATCGATTTGGGCGAGAAGGGCAACAATTACGGCTGGAACATCATGGAAGGGTTTCACTGTTTCCCACCCGGATCCAATTGCGATGACACCGACCTCACTTTGCCAATTGTGGAATATTCGCATGACTTTAACCGGCGATCGGTGACGGGGGGCTATATCTACCGCGGTGCACTACGGCCGGAACTGGATGGGGCGTACATCTATGGAGATTTTACCAGTGGCGACATCTGGATGTTACGGTATGAAAACGCACAACTGACCTCAGATTCTCTCTTGATTAATACCGAGTTAGGTATTTCCTCTTTCGGACTCGACGCTAACGACGAGCTTTACATTCTGGATTATTTTGACGGCGTCGTCTTTCGGTTCTCCGAGAATCCAACCACGAGTGTAAGCGAACCAACCTCTCCGACGGAATTTGCGTTGAACCAAAATTACCCCAACCCCTTTAATCCCTCAACGACGATTCGTTATCGACTCGAAACATTAACTCGGGTCGAGCTGTCCATCTACAATACTCTGGGCCAGAAAGTCAAAACGTTGCTGAACAAGCTTCACGAGTCCGGGGAATTTCAAATCCAGTGGGACGGCACAAACGACTCCGGGGAGACCGTTTCAAGCGGTGTGTATCTGTACCAACTGAAATCGGAGGAATTGGTGCAGACTCGTAAAATGATCTTGATGAAGTAGGTTCGCAGATTTAGGCATTTTTCTGATTGTTTAATTAACCAACTGAAAGGATCAAATTATCATGCCAAAAGCATCAAAGCAAGAGCCCGCCAAACGCGGACGTGGAAGACCCCGCAAAACCACGGCTTCCTCAACTACCCAAAAACCCAGAAAAAGGCGTAGTCGGAAAAAAGATTGGCCCAGCCTGATGGCTAAGGTCGAGGAAAGCGAAATCGTTGATTACGACATAAACGGCGACTTTAGCGAAACGTCTGCCATTCGTCACAAAACATTTGGTGTAGGCGTTATCACAAAAGTCCTGGCCGAGAACAAGATTGAAGTTGTATTTGAGGAAAACAAAAAGATCCTGGCGCAGAATTGGGAAGGCTAATCTTCCCATTAACCTGGCTGCCTCACGATTTTGATGAGCGTAATCTCAGCGGATGCATTGTAGCGAATTGGTGCAAACGTAAAACCAAGGCCGTTATTAATGCTCAACATCATCTGCTCAATGTGGGACATGCCTTTGTAATAGGGGGATTCCATTCGAGGTGCTGCAATCGTCAAACCGAAAAAACGAAACAGGATTTGGCCCCCATGTGTGTGACCTGCCAAGACAATATGGTATCCCCGTTCCGCAGCCAGTTCGATGAGTGATTCGGTTGGTTGATGGGTGAGAAGAATATCGAGGACTCCTCGAGGTTGCTGTCCCATCAGCATATTCAGCTTGTCGAGCGGTGGACGTCTGTCATACGTGTTGGTCACGAACGTTGCCATCAGACTGTCGTTTCCAACACGAATAAACTGGTTCGAATCCTCGAGCATGGTCACGCCGTGATATTTCAGACTTTGCTTTATCTCCTTTTCGTCCGACCAGATATCGTGATCTCCCAAACAGGCGTAGGTGCCGTATTTGCTCCGAATACTTCCTAACATGCGAGCGCCAAGATCGATGTATTTGCTGGCCGTCACCAGGTCCCCGGTAAAAAAGACGATATCCGGCTGCAACCGGTTGACCTTCTTCACGTAACGTTTGAGTTTTCTTTTTCCGGCGCGGGAATCGGCCTGCATGTCGCTTATGTGTACAATTTTAAGCCCATCCCATGAAATGGGTAGGTTCGGGTAACTGAGCATGGTTTCACTCCGGCGGATTCGAGTGGTATCGATAATCGCCTTGAAAAAGACATAAAGACCGATCAAGACAAACAGCGCTAAAATAACACGAAATTGGATCTGCAGCCAACTGGCCTTAAAACTCTTGTAAAACGGGAAAAAAGGCAGTTTGATCAGGTCAATCGCCAAAAGCCACGGCAACATCTCCACTACCAAAATAACTCCGAACCAAAACGGATACCCAAACGGAATGTCCCACAACTTGTGACCTCGGACGGCAAAGCTTGCTATTTTGTGTAATCCAGTCACACTAAATATCAACAGAAGGACAGGATGAAGATTCAGATACGCAATCGCTCCGACGAGATACAATTTTACTTGTCCGGGCGGAAACCAGAAGTTTTGAATGATGGCATGATATAGCTTCCAGCCACAATACAGGTAGGCGACTAAAATGACCGGAAACAATGTTAAGATCAGTCGTGGCCCTCTGGACATTAACCGATTCGCCCTTTCCAGGTGAAGTCAGAAATCGTATTCACCGCCGATTCCCAGATCTTTGTAGGAGCTTCCCAGTTTCGATCCTGGGCACGACGCAGGTAGATGATTTGGGAAGTATGATATAAATAATGTTGGCTTATGTGCTTCACAATGTGAGCGATGGAATGGGGTTTCTCCGATTCCGGTGCACGCCGTTCAGTCTTCAGTTCTTCGTCGCTTTTGAGTTCATCAAACAAATTTCGAATCTGATTTTGCAAGGCAGTCATCGCAGCTTCAATCTCGTCGAGCACATCTGAGCATGGATCATCGACCACGGGTTCCACTCCGATCTGCTTGAGAAGCCAGCC
>JAABYK010000508.1:15084-20670 GCA_011775825.1 Candidatus Zhuqueibacterota bacterium
AACTCATCTATTCATCCCAGTAATCTTCTAATTCGACTCCCAGGCCGTCTGCGAGGCGATTTACGAAATTGTAATAGCCGGTGATCTGATTAATATCCAGAATGGCGGCATCGTCGAAATTGTAACCGCGCAAGTTCTCGACCTCGCGTTTGTCCATATTCCAGGGTTCTAGAGTGAGCTTGATGGCGTAATCCAGCATGGCGCGATCTGCGTCAGAGATAGGCGCGTTGCGATAGTCTTGTTTCAACTGTTCGACCAACTCCTCATCTTTTGTCAACCGACGGAGACCCGCTCCGTGATGCACCACTCAGTAGTGACACCGGTTCACCGCGGAAACCACTACAGCGATCATTTCCCTTTGTATCCGACTCAGTTGCGATTTGCCGTACATCAGCGTTCGGTAAAATTGATAGTGGCCCTCCAAAGACGGTGGATTCAAGCTGTGAATCTTCATGATGTTGTCCACAATTCCAGCGGGGGTCATGTGCTGCTCGTAAAACTCCTTTAGTGCGCCTTCTGCCTCGTCTTCTTTGAGCACTTTTATCCAGGCCATACGTTTATCCTTTTTTCGAAATTTCTATTCAACTTAGTGCCACATTTCAAAATTAAGTATGAGATTCTTGGAAAAAATCCAACGTAGAGCGGGAAGCGGATTTCGGCGCTCCCCACCCTACGCTTCACGCTAAACACCGACACATAGTCGAGCTGCAACCCAGAGCTCAAACCCTACCGCTTAATCTGAAATGGAACACTTAGTTACTGTGGCAACCCGCTATTCAAATTTCTCAGCCACAAAAATCATCTCTCCGCTTTTGTAGTCGTAGGGCCTTCGATCGAAGTAGCCGTACACATCCTGCAACTGAAATCCGTTTTTTTCCAATCGCGCCTGCATTTCGTAGCGAAAAATATAGCGCATGCTAAACGGCATAACCTTTCGACGAACCACGCCATCGTCTTCTAACTCCTCAAAATAACGTTCCACGTGCAGAAGCTGATTGGCGTGGTCGTAGCGAACGTGGTCCAAAATAGCAAAGTTGCGGCCGGTTTCCTCATTGTGTCTTTGCTCAACGCGCATGGTTGCCGTGTCCTGGGAGAGCAACTGGTGTGAGGGTGCGAAAATGTCCACAATCAAGTGTCCCTTGCTTTGCAAATGTTGGTGAATTCGACGCAGGGCCTTATCTTGATCCGCAACGGTTAGCAGGTGCAGAAATGCCCGGAAAGGGACAATACACACTTTGAACGATCTTTTCAAAGCAAAGTCGCGCATATCTTGATGGAGTAATTGAACCCGGCCACGCGCGTCTGAACCAAAGTCTTGCAGCTTTTGCCTGGCAATGTTTAACATCGCCTCCGATTGGTCGATGCCACAGATTTCGATTCCGCTCTCAGCGATGGGGAAGAGAATCCGGCCGGTGCCGCAACCACACTCCAGCACGGGTCCGCCAAGTTCCTGCACCAGATTCACATAAAAAACAACATCGTCCTTGCGGTCGGAATACATCGCATCGTAATAACTGGCTATTTGATCGAATTCAGCCATCGGCCTTTAAAACTTGCTTTTTTTGTGAATATTCGTAATTTTTGTTTTATATCGAGAAAAAATATACAATATAATTTGTACAAATCAAATCAATTTTCAGGAGACAGCCGAGTTGCAAGAAGAACGTTTTTATGAGTTAATCGCCGGCGAGACAAACCTCCAACCCCGGCAGGTTCAGCAAACGGTTGAACTGCTCGATGCCGGAAATACGGTTCCTTTTATTGCCCGCTATCGGAAAGAAGTGACCGGCGGCTTGAACGAGGAGCAAATCCGGTTGGTAGAAGATCGGATCCGGTACTTGCGCAACCTGGAAGAACGCAAGGCCACGGTTTTGGAATCCATCGAAAGTCAGGGCAAGCTCACCCCTGAACTCAAAGAGAAAATTGAGAAGGCCACCCGGTTGCAGGAAGTGGAAGACCTCTACTTGCCGTACCGACCCAAAAAACGAACCCGCGCCACGGTGGCCAAAGAAAAAGGCCTTGAACCTCTGGCAGAGTTGATGCTCGCTCAAGAATTGCAGGAGGGCACACCAGAGGCGGTGGCTCAGCCTTATGTGAACCCTGAAAAAGAGGTCAACACGGTCGAAGACGCCCTGGCCGGAGCTCGCGACATCATTGCTGAGATTGTTTCGGAAGATGCCGAGGTGCGAAAGGACATCCGGCGATTTTCGTATCACACCGGTCTTTTGACTTCAAAAGCCAGGGGCGACAAAGACCTGTCGGTGTATGAAATGTACGCCGATTACAAAGAGCTGGTAAAACGCATTCCACCCCACCGCATTTTGGCCATCAATCGTGGCGAACGCGAAGGGGTTTTGCGGGTCGGTCTCGAGGTCGAGATAGAGGACGTCCGGAGAAAATTACAACAAAAATATTTGAAAAATCCAAAGTCGATTTTTGTGGAGCAGATCAAAGAGGTCCTGGCCGACAGCTATCAACGTTTGATCGCACCGGCCATCGAACGAGACATTCGCAATCAGATCACGGAGAAAGCGGACGAGCATGCCATTCAAGTGTTTGCTCAAAACGTCAAGAATCTGCTGCTGGCGCCCCCGGTGCACGACAAAATCATCATGGGCATTGACCCCGGTTATCGCACCGGCTGCAAAGTAGCGGTTATCGACCAAACGGGCAAGTATTTGGAGGGACGCACCATCTATCCGCATGAACCAAAGAAACGGTGGGACTACGCCAGGGCGCAACTGAAGGAATTGGTCGAAAAGCATCATGTCGACGTCATCGCCATCGGCAATGGCACCGCATCGCGCGAGACCGAACAGCTCGTGGCCGAACTCATCGGTGAGCTTGAAAGAGAGGTGTATTACGTCATCGTGAGCGAGGCTGGCGCCTCGGTCTATTCGGCCTCTGAGGTGGCCAAAGAAGAGTTTCCCGATTTGTCTGCCGACATGCGCGGCAACATTTCCATTGCCAGGCGTCTGATGGATCCCCTGTCCGAACTCGTGAAAATCGATCCCAAGTCCATCGGTGTGGGCTTGTATCAACATGATGTCAACCAAAATCGACTGGCCGAATCTCTGGATCGCGTGGTCGAGTCCGCGGTCAATTATGTGGGGGTGGATTTGAACACCGCTTCGAAGTCGTTGCTGAAATACGTTGCCGGGATTAACAATCGCATCGCAGAAAACATCGTGAAGTACCGGGAAGCGCACGGTCGCTTTAAGACTCGGCAGGAGCTGAACGAGGTGAAAGGACTCGGCGAGATGGCGTTCACCCAAGCCGCCGGATTTCTGCGCATCTCCGATGGGGACATCTTCTTCGACTCCACGGCTGTGCACCCGGAATCCTACCCGGCGGCCGAGACGCTTTTGAAGCGTTTCAACTTGGACGCTCAGGACATCAAAGGCAATGGACAGATTCTGCGGCATAAGATCCAGGAGTCTGAGATTCAAATAAGTGATCTGGCCAGAGAGTGCGGCGTTGGCATCCCGACGCTGGAAGACATCATTTCCAGTCTGGAAAAGCCTAATCGCGACCCGCGCGATGAAATGCCCAAACCCATCTTCCGCAGCGATATCTTGAAAATGGAGGACCTAAAAGAGGGCATGATTTTGAAGGGCACGGTGCGAAACGTGGTTGATTTTGGCGCATTTGTGGATATTGGCGTCAAAATGGACGGCCTGCTTCACAAAAGCCAGATGTCGAACAAGTTTGTCAAAAATCCCCTGGACCTGTTTTCCGTCGGCGATGTCATCGATGTAAAAATCCTGAACGTCGATGCCGAGCGCGGCAGGATCGGGCTGAGTGTGATGATGTGATCCCTGGCGTTAACCTGCCTGTAAATCATCGATATTGAATATGGAATTGTTCATACGGTAAGTTCCGAGGTCAGGTGAGTTACGATGAGGTCTGTCATTTCGAATCTGATTTTCTTCCTTAAGAATAGAATTAATAAAGTGAAGAAAATCAGGTGAGAAATCTGGTATTGTGCAGTTTCAGCTTTCTCACTGCGTTCGAAATCACCACACAAACCCTCACTGTATTCTGAGGTACCCGAGGTTTAGATTTTTCTTGACATTTAAGACGATTTTATTTACCATTTGCAAGATTAACTCCACCACGCCCCGATCTCCCAACCGACTCTGGCCGTGAATTCGCTAACGACAGGGGGCTCTGGTTCCGAAGCCGAGACGTTACTATTTGACATAGCTAAGTTGCCTTAATCCTTTATAATATAGGGCAGCAGCAATGCGCGATTCTACGACAACTCCACCTAAAGTGAAACTGCTGGATCAGGTGCGGAACGTCATTCGCACCAAACACTACAGCATCCTTACCGAGGAAGCCTACGTGCAATGGGTCAAGCGCTTTGTCCTCTTTCACAACAAACGGCACCCCGTGGAGATGGGGGAAGCGGAGATCAATGCATTTTTGACCCATCTGGCCGTACGCAGAAACGTTGCCTCGTCTACCCAAAACCAGGCTCTGTGTGCCCTTCTGTTTCTGTATAAGGAAGTCCTCCAAAAGAAAATCGGTTCCCTTGACGATCTCATCTGGGCAAAGCGGCCAAAACGTCTGCCGGTCGTCTTCACGCGCGATGAAGTCAAAGCCGTTCTGAATTCTTTTGCTGGTGTGAAATGGATCATCGGACAGTTGCTTTACGGGGCCGGTCTGCGTTATTTGGAAGCACTTCGGTTGCACGTTCAGGACCTCGACTTCAACTATAATCAGATAACCGTTCGGGATGCTAAAGGGAGTAAATGCCTAACTTGTGCATTCAGTCAGACTGAAACCGCCAAATCTTCTTCAAAGTTCTGAGGTGAATATGGGTGTACGATGCGTTTTCAATATCTTATGCGGTTTCAACTGATGACGCCGTTGTTATGGCTACTGAACCAAATACTAAAAAGTGATGGCCCTTGCTGTCGTAAATTACCCGGTTTTCTCCGACGAGGAGTTTGACTGGATTCAGTCGGTCCGACGTGAGCACGACTCGTTCTTTGTCGACCTCATCGGTCCGCATTTCCCACTCGTTTTTCCCACGGATGGTGTCAGTGAGTCGACACTCATCGAGCATGTGCGTCGGCATATTTCCTTGTCTTACTCCTTCGAGGTCGTTTTCCGGTGTGCAATCCTCGGTGATCCTGATTTTCTGGACCACGCACATGCATTTCTGACGCCTGATGAGGGATTCAGCGACATCGTGCGACTTCATGACCGCCTATACACGGGACCGCTTGCCAATGAGCTGCGTTTGGACCTCCCGTTCATTCCGCATGTGGGTATCGCTAACACGCCGAGGCCAGAGGATTGCAAAATCATTGCGGATGAACTGAACGCCCGGAACTTCGAGATTCGGGGACGTGTGGAAACGCTTGACGTCATTGGATACGATGGAGAAGCGCTCTGGACTATCAAGCAGTTCTCTATGCCGCCAAAAAACAATTAGGAATGCAGGTCTGTCCCACAATAGTACCGGGCATCTACTTTGGCGAATCTCATAATACACCTCCTGGGTTTGGTGAATAATTTAGTTTATTGTCACAATATACAAAATTTATCAAATCCAGGAGAACCTTTAACGTAATA
>JAABYK010000508.1:20730-22893 GCA_011775825.1 Candidatus Zhuqueibacterota bacterium
CTCGCGCAACTGAGCTTGGAGCGTGTGTGCCGGGCATGGCCCGTAGCTATCGGGGTGGGAGTCCCCGAACCAGGTGTTCGCGGAGCCTAAGGTTAGGAGAAGGGCAAGGGCGTCACCGCGAGGTGGGGTCTGAAGGAAGCCCAATCCAAAGATGCGGGGCGACCCCGCATCCAAGTGCGGGGCAGGCTCCCAGGAACCGGATATGAGGTGTGGCACATTCGGGACGAGCCCCGTTGGATGCTTACTATCCCACGGGGCGAGTGGGCACGTGACCACAAAGTCCTCCATCCGCACTTGGGGTGTGCTTTATAAATCCGTCCCGATGCTTCGGGAATTGAAAATTACGTGCCCCCTGGTCAAAGCCAGGGGCAGGCCTTACCCCGGGAGGCCTGTCATACGCCATTGCCAGCCCCGTGGGATACATTATCCAACGGGGCCAGCCGCTTGCGACTGATTGCATGGCACCCTATGCTGATTAATTTAAGCTAGCAAAAAGGACTGAAGACTCTGGTGGTTCAGTCCACTTCTAATCTCTCCGGTGGAGATTTTCTTGTAACGTTTCCAACCCTTTCCCTTTTCACATTTTGCCCGGTCCAGTCCGATTTTGTTGTAGCATTTTTCAATAAAATGTAATAGTTTGAGAGAAGTCGGTCTGCGAATTCGTGGCCGCTTAGAGCTGATCTTAAACCTAGCTAGCTAACATGCGAGGGAGCGAAAAATTTCATCTTTATCATTTGGAGGAGGAGCATGAAAAAGTCTCTTGGTATCACGGTTTTTACTTTTTTGGTAGCAACTGCTTTAGGCTGTCAGAAACAAGCCGATCCGGTCGAAAAAGGTGAGCACCTGGTCAACATTCTCGATTGCGATACCTGCCATTCGCCCAAAATGCTGAATGCTAATGGCATGCCCGTTCTGGCTCAAGGTGGGATTCTGGTCCCGGATACCACTCGTCGACTTTCGGGTCACCCGGCCGAAGCAATCTATCCCACCTGGTCTCCGGAAGATGCGCAGCGGGGCAGCGTCACACTGGCCAGTCGATTGCTGACAGCATGGGCCGGTCCCTGGGGTGTGAGTTTCGCCACCAATCTGACGCCGGACAAAGCCACCGGTCTCGGCGAATGGACCGAAGAGGCATTCGTACAAGCCATGCGAACAGGAAAACATCAAGGCCAGCCCAATGGTCGGTACATTCTGCCGCCGATGCCCTACTATGCCTATAAGCACTTAACGGATAACGAGGTTAAAGCGATTTGGGCTTATCTGCAAACATTGCCTGCAATTGAAAACGAAGTGCCAACACCGATTCCTCCGAGCACGCCGACAAGGCAAGGCAATTGAACATGCACCGGATTTGTCATTCGATATTGGTGGGAGCCGTTATCGCAAGTTCCCTTTAGCCGATTAGTGTCCAACGAATCGGCAGATAGATGCACAACGATGGAGAACGGAACATGCCACAACTGATAACTTCACCGGCGGTCATTGAAGCCGCAGGTAACAAGCCAAAGCGAATCGAGGAATTTGCCGGCAGTGTGAAAACGGGACACTCTTCTGTCAGTGTCGCGCGCATGGTCTCTCCGGCCGGCTGGCAAGAGCCCGGGCAACGGCCCGAGTTTGAAGAGATAACGGTCGTACTTTCAGGCACTCTGCGTGTTGAGTTCGAAGGGGGCGAACTTGAAGTGAACGCAGGACAAGCTGTGGTGACCAAGCCGGGCGAGTGGGTGCGTTACAGTACGCCAGGTCCGGAGGGCGCGGAGTACGTCGCAGTTTGCATCCCGGCTTTCTCACCGGCAACGGTACATCGTGACGAGTAGCTTGCGACAGTGTACCGGTTTCTTTTTAAATTTCCGTGTGTTGCGTAATCAGTGCCTGAACGAAAACTCGACCGAGCATGTCATCTCGGCCTGGTGTTAAGCTTGTCCCTGCGAAGGCAGGGGCCGGAATCTCCTTGAATTAGCCAGGAGATTCCCCGAATAAACCACTCTGGAGTGACCGCTACAAACCGTTTTCGTTCAGACATTCACTAATGCTAATAGCGAGGGTTTTCAATTACAGTCAAATTTGGGGGTACGCTCATGCAGTACGGGCAGCATCATGGAACTCATCCCCCACCCCCCTTCTCTTGAGAAGAGAAGGGGATTTAGGGGGTGAGTTCGAAAAAAC
>JAABYK010000508.1:22903-23051 GCA_011775825.1 Candidatus Zhuqueibacterota bacterium
CTGAGAAAAGCGGAACTAAGCGCCTAATTAGTACAACAATATGGAAGAGGTCAAAGTATGATTTTAAGCTTCCGGGATAAGCGACCCAGGATTGCAGAGAGTGCTTACATCGCGCCGACGGCGGTGATTCGTGGGGACGTTGTGGTGG
>JAABYK010000509.1:0-257 GCA_011775825.1 Candidatus Zhuqueibacterota bacterium
AAAACCATGAAGTTTGCACTCTATTTCATTACCGTGCTCATCTGGGGCACGACCTGGTTGGCCATTAAGTTTCAATTAGGCGTGGTCGCACCCGAGCTTTCCGTTGTTTATCGTTTTGGGTTAGCCTCAATACTGTTAACAACGTACTGCTTGCTGAGAAAGGTTCGACTTAGATTTACGCATAGAGAGCATGGACTGATGGCGCTGCAAGGGTTGCTGCTGTTTTCTAGCAATTACTATTTGGTCTATCTTGCGAC
>JAABYK010000509.1:344-615 GCA_011775825.1 Candidatus Zhuqueibacterota bacterium
GGACTGGGTGGCATCACATTGGTATTCTGGCCCGAGATTCTCGCATTTGATTGGAACAGGGCTGGCTCAAAAGGACTGATCCTGGCCATTGCAGGAACCGCTATTTCTTCCATGGGAAACATGGCTTCTGCCTGGAATCAAAGCAAAGGACTGCCGGTGGTTCAGACGAACGCAATTAGTATGGGCTATGGCACCGGATTTCTTTTGCTGCTGATATTGTCGAGAGGCGCTCCCATAAACTTCGACCTTTCCTGGTCTTATGTTATTTCAC
>JAABYK010000509.1:646-826 GCA_011775825.1 Candidatus Zhuqueibacterota bacterium
GACTTTGTTAGGACGCATTGGTGCCGACCGCGCCGCTTATGTGACGGTTCTGTTTCCGATTATAGCCCTGCTATTGTCCACGTTCTTTGAAGGCTATCGATGGCAATCGTCGGCCATCCTTGGGGTAGCGTTGGTGCTCATTGGCAATGTGCTGGTGTTGATACAGCGTCACCGTCTCGA
>JAABYK010000509.1:937-1133 GCA_011775825.1 Candidatus Zhuqueibacterota bacterium
TACTTGTTTTTAGGTACAAAAAACGATGACAAAACTTAGCGTCAATCTAAACAAATTTGCCCTTCTGCGAAATGCACGAGAGATGAATTTCCCCAATATCATCGATATTGAATTGGCAAAAGCAATTGGTGCTGACCGCATCATTCTATCCAGGGTCCTTATGCCAGTGCATTTAGAAGCGGGAAGGCCAACACGA
>JAABYK010000615.1:0-12429 GCA_011775825.1 Candidatus Zhuqueibacterota bacterium
CGTGGATACCCCAGATGCATTGTCCGAAGGCGAAGATAGAACAGGCGCCGCCGGCGGCGCGACGATCGTCGTGAACTGCCAAACGCTTGACCAGGGACTGGTGCCATTCGCGTTGGCTGCATTAACGCGCCAATAATACGTCGTGCTGTTTTCCAGACCAGAAGCCTGAAACGAAGTAGAAGTGAGTCCGCTCTGATCTGCGACCGTTGTGGAAAAATTAGAATCCGTGGAAACTTGCAACCGGTAACTTGTCGCTCCGCTGGCAGCACTCCAATCTAAAGCCGGATCCGTCGAGACATTTGTCGCGTTATCCGAGGGAGAAAACAAAACAGGTGTGGCAGGCAATCCAGAATTGTCGATAATATGCTCGAACCAAACGGTCTGGGTCCCACCATCCATGCTCGTTGCTTGCGGAATGAGAAAATAAACCCCTTCCCGTGGTAAGCTACTCGTATCAAATTGCCACCGATATGGTGGAGCAGACAATTCTATAGTGGCAAAAGGATCCGGTGGATCAAACCCTTGCCGCAGATTTTGAATCAATGGGTCACTTAAACGGTGAAGGTAGAGTTTCACCTTGTCAATTCCGGCGCCATCTGTATTGCCAAAATCCGGATCGAAGACAGTAACTGCATAGTCGATAACGCCATTGATAGTCACTCCGAAAGAAGGACTGGTCACATCTATAACCGGCAGGTTATCTATATTGGCCAGGGCGTTCGCATCTACAGTAACTTCAACCTCAACTTCACTTGAGGAAACAGAGACTGTCTTCACGGTGATTCCAGCTTGCGTATCCGAAAACGTCGAGTTAACTGCCAACGCCGCATCTTTCCAATCATCGGTTTGGGATCCGGGAGTCATGTCTAAAAGACGCGTCGGCTGGATATTGTCATTGAATATTTGGGTAATAACAGGTCCGTTTTTGACATATTCTTCCTTGCTCCGAAAGAAAATCCAGTAATCTGATAGAGGGTCTTTTCTTATTTTCAAGGCTGTGTATTTATTTATCGGTACGGTCATCGGATCGCTCTCTATTGCCAAAATCGTATACGTTCCGGAACTGGTTATATTTAGTATATTTGCCTGTGGAAGCCAGCCAACGCGGTATTTACTCCAGGGATTGAAATGATGATAGGAGCCGGCAACCGCTTGAAGATTGCCCATCATATCAAACACATCTCCATACTCGATCTCTGTTCCATTCGGTGATATTGGAGAGCCACCATTCACCTCCCAAAAGTTGGCGTGACGCCAACCGTTGCTATGCCCAACCTCGTGGACGGATACGCGTGTCAAGTTATGGCTCATGAATATTGTTCGTCTGTTGATAGTACCCAGAGCAGCCGAACCGCGCCATACCTTTTTGCTAAAAATGACCTCTCGGTCATAGGAATCTACATCAAAACCGGCTTGTTCTGCTGCTTTGACGGCATCAGCTCGCAATCTGACCAGAGGTTGGTTTTGGTAATAAGATTCCGAATTAGGCATGGTTAGCGTGGTGGGTGTTATATCGATATCCACAGATAACGCATTATAACTGTTAATATTAATGGCATTTTCAAGATCGTTGGCATGCTGCTGAGCCTGGTTTAAAGACACAATTCCACTTGAATTGCCGGGATATTTAACCAGAATGAATAGAATTTTCAGGTTACCGGTCAAGGTGGGCCTCATTAGAATATTTCCAGGCTGGCTGGAGGCATCGTCTGCCAACGCTGTGGACGCAAGCTTTGAATCCTGTGCCGTGAGCGCAAACGGTAAAACAGAAAAAGCGATAACAAAAGCTAAAGATTTCTTCCAGCAATCAAGGTTTGATATCGACATGAAAAAACTCCATCTTGCCATACATAAGGATTGATAGTATGCTACCCACCTTATCGACTAATTTAAGCCATTAGTTAAAATTTTGCAAACTGGATTATGTTTGTTTCGCTTCATTTCGAAGGTCACTTTTGGCGAAAAGCTGCCTTTCCAACCATCACATATAATTAATACTATATTGTAATTCTTTGAGAGAATAAACAGTCAAATTATCTAATCTAACTATCTCCTTATATTTGGACAAAAAACTAACGCCATGCATGTATTCATCATATTTATCTATTCTTAATTTGTCCGGAGGTTGCCAGAGGAAGTAATAATCAATCTCATATTGCCGAAGTTCTGTCTCTAATTTTTCATCCGTTATAGGACCCGTGACCCCATAGTATGTGTAATTATTGTGAAATGATAGGATTAGTGTTTTACGGTAGCGCCAATTGGCTGCGATATTATCCCGTATATTGTACTTTTGTAATTTCCGGCTTAACTCATCATCATTTTTCCCAACGTAGGCACCATTAGCCAGAGTCTTAATGGGCGTGATCCAAACAGATGCCACGAAAAATGTCAAGAAGGTGATAAAGATAAGTCTTTTGGTTGTATTAGAGAACGAAGTCTTAACGATTATATAATTAAAGAGACAAAACCCCATTAGAATGACTAATATGCATGCAATCCATATATATCTCTCTACCACAAAAACGAAAATGTAGCCAGAGATGTATATTGTTAGTGTGACCAAAGAATACCATATTTCCGTCGGCAATTTCATTCTTTTGAACGGCAAACAAATGACAAGACTCGTCAAGAGAATGGGAATTGAAAGCACAGAAAAAGAATTAAGGACCCATAATAGTCCGCGGCCTCCATGTGGATTTTGTCTAGCAGAGGCTGTGCCTAAATTAGATTTGACAAGCTTCGTGAAATACCTGAAAGCATCGACCGACTGCACCGGGTTCCACGCCTCAAGCTTTATATAAGAAGGATCCTCCCATGCACTAATTGCCGTATTGTTGGGCGGTTCCAACAATCGATGAAACATTGGATGACCATGCAAACCACCTGTTTTTGGCCCCATGAGCGCAAAGTTGTAGCTTCCTGCCTTTGAGATAGTTATGTTCCCATATTTATTGCTCATTAAAAAAATCCAGCTTCCGCTGATCGTCAAAAATACACCCAACCCAAACAAGAAGTTCATGAGTACAGTCTTTCTTACTTTAGTCGTTTCACTCCTGACATAATGAAGCACATTGAATACCAAGAAATGACAAAGAAAGAATGGGAAGCCATAACCCTTGGTCAAATACGCTAAAGCACCAAGTGTTCCACAAACTGCGCCTTTGTTTTTGCTCTCATTATAATTAGTGTCAAATATGATCGCCAGGTAATAAACAAGCACGCATAGCATGATCGAATCGGGTGTAATCCCAAGAAGGGCAAAACGTAATAGAATAGGAATCAAAGAAAAGAGGAGTATCGTCCTCATGGCATTGCTCATGTCAAACCTCTGGGATAAAGAGCGTATGCCGATTAGGGTCGGCAACCCAACAAGGAGTAACATGAGCTTTACAGCGAACACAGGGGGCAGTTTCAGAGAAAGAAAAGGGATTAATAGCCAGGAAAGTAATGGTCCCCAATATCCGTTGATTGCATCAGAAAAATGACCATTTAAGTACTTGCGAGCTATCGATATATAGGAAATCCCATCACCATTTAACTGATATTGATAGTACTGAAGCAAAAAGAGGCCCGTGGCCAAATAGATGACCAGCGCTAAGGGGAAAAAAGAGGTTGATTTGGATACAAAACGGTTTACTTGCATGATATTATTCGCTTGCGAATCAACGCCTTCGTTCCAAATTCAAAAAACTGATAAAAAAGCTGGAAAACACAATCTGAACTCCAGTAACAATGGCCGTTACACCAGGGATAATGATTCTTAAAACTAACTCTCTGGGTAAATCACCAAAATTCAACTGTTTCCAGTAGAATAAAATGAAGACAACGGCCCCTAATCCAAGGATGGTTAGAAGTATACCGATCGCCAACCCAATTTCCAATTTGAAATTTCGTAGCAGCCTTACGAGTTTTGAATCTCGTGAAAGGAACCCTTCGTTGTAAGCAAACAGCCTTGAGGAAATGGCGAAACTGAGAATTTGAACGCCTAGGATAGTGGCCAAGGCGCCAATCATCATAGTGTTGGTGGAAAAATTAATCCCTTTGATGGTCAATGGGCCGGGTAGTGTTAAGCTTATGGCTGTGAGACCAAAAAATATTAGAAATAGACTCGGGTAAAGAAACAACCACCTCGGGCAGTAGAGAAGCATAAACCGGAGATGCCGCCAACCATCTCGCCAACTCCTCAAGTGAGGCGGCCCGGAACGGCCATCTTTGAATAACGTGATCGGCACCTCCGTCATTTGTGTGCTACCGAGTGTGGATTTTATCACCATCTCAGAAGCAAATTCCATTCCGGTCGTATTAAGTCGCATTTTTTTATAGGCGTGTTTAGTCAAGCCTCGCAAGCCACAATGAAAATCGGTGATTTTGCTTTTAAAGAACAGCCTGCCAATCTTCGATAGGACAGGATTGCCAAGCCATCGATGCATCCAAGGCATGGCACCTGGCATGATTGTACCTCCTCCGCAAGGTAACCTGCATCCCATTACCAATTCATACCCTTTGCGATATTTTTCTACGAATTTTCCAATATCGCTAAAATCATAGCTGTCGTCCGCATCTCCCATAATTATGAAATCGCCCTCGGCTGCTTCAATTCCTGCCCTCAATGCATTGCCATAACCTTTGAGCGGCTGATGTATCACTCTGGCACCTTTATTTTGCGCAATGTCTAACGATCGGTCTTTGGAGCCATTATCGGCCACGACGACTTCGCCTGAAATGTTTAACCGATCGAATGCGCGAAGTGCTTTTTCTATACAGCGCCCAATGGTTTCTTCTTCATTCAAGCAAGGGATAACTACGGTAACTTCAACAGAGTCCGTGTTGACCGAAGTCTTCATTTGTATGGTGATTTGTTCCAGAACTACATTTGTCCCCATCTCATCAGCAACATCTTCCTGGTTTGCACAAAAGAACGCGTCTGAAGTCCATACAAATAGACCCAACTAGCCAGACCACGTGCATCAAACGTGACAATATGTCGCCCCGCAGGAAGCCTGCCAGAAACAACCGTTGCCATTTCCTCGCCTAACACGCTATAGATCTTAAGCGTCACATACTCCGCCCTGGGCATTTCAAAAACAATATGCATACTCGGATTAAACGAATTCGGATAGTTCTGACCCAGACTGAATCTATCCGGAATTTCATGGCCTCTCCCCACCGATGTGACCTGCTCAGTAGTAAACCGCCAGATAGTGGACCAATCACTCGTCCCCCCGTCATTGGTCGCATTCGCTCGCCAAAAATAAGTCGTCGCGATGGCTAAACCCCTCACCTCCAAAGACGTGGGCGTGAGTCCCGCTCTCATCCACCACCGTAGTCGTTTGGAATGCTTCCAGCGGCACGATTTCGTATCAGGTTCACGTGTCGACTTTCTTCCTCGCTTCGAAAGAAAATCCAGTACTCTGATAGAGGGTCTTTTCTTACCCAAACCACTGCTATTGGACAGCACTTCAATAGCGCTGACAAAGGCTGCGTTAACCACGACAAATTGCGAATCCAATGTACCGTCGCCGAAATAGACAATGAAGCTTTTTGTAGTCGGCTGTGATGTACTAACTCCGATTCTATATACAAAGTAACATCAAGATGACCTATTAGAATATTTCTGGGTTGGTTGGAGGCATTCTCTACTACCGCGGTTGTAGTTTGGGACGAAATCTACAAAGCCTGTGCTGTCAGCGCAAGTGGCAAAACAAAGAGAAAGACGATAACAACCATGAAATACAACTACTATCGTCAATCTCCTGACGAACCTGAAAGGTTTCTTCATTGACTTATTCGTATTTGAATGTCGCTCCATCCCTCTTGGACACTTGCCTCGGTCGAGAAAGGGCCTCCCTTTGTTTTCTTGCCAAATCCTGTGCTTTGCTCAAATCACGCTGATCTTTACCGTCATCGGACTCCAGGCTAAAATATCTCGCCTGCGCTTTTATGGTAGGATATTTAAACAATTCGATTATTGATAAGTCGCGATTAAAGACAGCCTGTAATTTATTTTGAACTTGAACCAAAAGCAAGGAGTGTCCGCCCAGATCAAAGAAATTGTCATCAACACCGACCTTTTTTACCCCAAGCACTTCCTGCCAGATACCGGCAATTGCCCTCTCGACCTCATTCTGAGGCGCCACATAAGCTGACTCCAGCTCAGGACGAATACCTTCCGGGGCCGGAAGCGCCTTGCGATCCACTTTTCCGTTGGGGGTCAATGGAAAAGCGTCGAGAAACACAAATGTGCTTGGTACCATGTACTCAGGAAGGGACTCCATGAGATAACGCCGCAGCTCACTAACCGTCGGAGCCGATCTTGCTTTCGAAACCATATACCCAACCAGACGTTTTTCTGTCTTCAGCTCATCTTCTTCATCTCTGGCTACAACCACAACTTCGTCAATGTTTGGGTAGTTTGTAAGCGCTGTCTCAATTTCCCCCAACTCAATGCGGAAACCGCGAATCTTCACTTGATGGTCTATACGACCCTGAAATTCGATATTACCATTTGGTAAGCGGCGCGCCAGATCCCCGGTCCGGTACATACGCGCTCCATCTTTGCTAAAAGGATTGGGGATGAACTTTTCCGCTGTCAACTCAGGGCGGTTCAGATAACCACGAGCTAAACCATCACCACCAATGTATAGTTCCCCATAAACCCCAACAGGTACCGAACGCAAATTCCGATCCAAAAGATAGATTTGCGTGTTGGCAATGGCAGGCCCAACAGGAACTATCCCCCCTTTGGACTCGATATGGCAAACCGCAGACCAGATGGTGGTCTCCGTCGGTCCGTACATATTCCACAGAGAGGCTCCGCATTCTAATAACCGATTGGCCAACTCTCGTGGTAGTGCTTCGCCCCCACACAGTATTTTCAATTTGTCATGACCGCTCCAGCCACTATCCAACAGCAGGCGCCAGGTCGCCGGCGTCGCTTGCATCACGGTTGCCCCGGATAGGGTTAACATCTCACTCAAGCGACCGCCGTCCGAGGCCACTTCACCACTGGCCAAAACCACACGCCCACCCACCATGAGTGGCAAGTAGAGCTCCAGACCGGCAATATCAAAAGACAACGTGGTGACTGCAAGCAGCACATCCTCCTGCGTTAGTCCCGGTTCTTTGCTCATCGAATACAAGAAATTCACCAGGGTCTGATGCTGAATCCCAACTCCCTTGGGCTTTCCGGTTGAACCCGAAGTATAAATAACGTAAGCCAGGTTAGCACAATCCGACCCGCTTACCGGATTCGACGCGCTCTCTTTGCAAATTTCCGCCCCGTCACTGTCTAAACAAATAACCTCCGCCTTATGTTCAGGCAACACTCTTACAAGCTGTTTCTGCGTTACCAGCACGGAAACCTGGGCATCCTTGAGTATGTAGCCTATTCGCTCCTTGGGATAAGAAGGATCTAAAGGCACATAAGCACCACCCGCCTTCATAATGCCCAAAAGTCCAATCACCATCTCAAGAGAACGCTCTACATAAATCCCAACCAGAACATCCGGACCAATGCCAAGCTTCCGAAGGTAGTGAGCCAGTCGGTTTGCCCGACGGTTCAGTTCACCATAGCTTAGCTCATCCTTTCCCATCACGACTGCACTCGTCTCAGGTGTCCTTTCCACCTGAGCTTCAAACAGTTGTTGAAAGCATTTATCTTTAGGATACTGCCGTTGAGTTGCATTCCATTCAGCAACCAGTTGATGCTGCTCCTCTTTCTTTAGTATTGGCAAGTCAGCGATGCATAGGTCTGGATTAGCGATGATGCTCTCCAACAGCGTCTCGAAGTGCCCTACCATTCTTTTTATAGTGCTCCCATCAAACAGGTCTGTGTTGTACTCCACCGCTCCCAGGAGCCGTTCATCACGTTCCCCCATATACAATGTCAAATCAAACCTTGATGGTTTCTGAGTACTCACTAAGGGGGTCAAGGTAAAATCTGAAAGCTCAAAGCCTGGCAGTGGTGCATTCTGTAGAACAAACATAACCTGGAACAGCGGTGACGTACTCAGATCTCGTTCTGGTTGCACTTCCTCCACCAGCTTTTCAAAAGGTAGCTCCTGGTGGGCATAGGCACCCATGGCCACATCCTGCACCTGTGAAAGCAGCTGACGGAAAGTGGGGTTGCCACTCATGTCCGTGCGCATGACCATCGTGTTGACAAAGCAACCAATCAGCCCTTCGATTTCGGCCCGGTTGCGACCTGCAATGGGTGAGCCCACTATGATGTCCTCCTGGCCGCTATAGCGGTAAAGTAGTATCTTAAAAGCTGCTAACAGCGTCATGAACAAAGTCTTTCCTTCTTGATTAGATAGTTTTGTAAGCGCCGCGGTTAGAGACTTGGGTAACTCCAAAGATTCTACGGCACCCGGAAAGGTCTGCACGCTCGGGCGCGGGCGGTCCGTGGGCAACTGAAGTATGGGAAGGCTGCCTCCAAGATGCTGCTTCCAATAGGAAAGTTGGGTTTCCAGAACTTCCCCTTTTAGCCATTCCCTTTGCCAGACCGCGAAATCCGCATATTGGATGGGTAGTTCAGGAAGGGAGTGGGATCGTCCGTTGCGGAACGCCTCGTAGAATTCTCGTAGTTCTTTAAAGAAAATCCCAATGGCCCAGGCGTCGGAAACAATATGATGCATGGTTAGAATGAGCACCGACTCCATTTCATCCAGCCGCAACAAACTGCCGCGTACAAGCGGACCCTTAGCCAAGTCGAACGGACGTTCGGTTTCTTCGACAATCAGTCGTTGAGACTCGGCCTCGCGCTCGGAAGCAGGTAAGTTGCTGAGGTCTACCACTGACAGAGGTAAGAAACCTTCTTTGGCAATGACCTGTTCCGGTTGGCCATTTACGATGGCAAACGTGCTTCGCAGAACTTCGTGGCGCTTGACGATTTCATCAAATGCGTACCTAAGGGCCTTCTCACTGATTTGGCCTGTAACTTTGTAGCTTAAGCATATATTCCACGTGAAGCTGTCAGGTTCCATTTGGTGGAGAAACCACAGTCTCTGCTGCGCGAAGGAGAGAGGAAACGTATCCGTTTCCCGACTTTGACGGCTAATTTTGTGCGCAGCACCGCCGCCATTCTTCTTTTTAAGTCGCTCCAAAAGCAACTTACGTTTCTCCGCCGGAAGAGCAGCAATTCGTTTCGTAATGTCGTTCATATGGTGAATCCCTAATTTTTATTTTTTTGAATAATTAATTGAGTCTGTGCTGTCCTGGCGGCGTAGCCAGAAAGTCACTTTTTGCAATATTTTCGAACCAAATAACAGATGCTGAGATGTGATAAAGGTCGAGAAAATGGGTTTTTCGGCCACGCCCCGGCGAGTGATTGACCGAAAAGTGGTAAAATGCTGTCATTGCGAGGCGTTTTTGCCGAAGCAATCTCCTGCCATGCCTAATAAGGAGATTGCTTCGCTGAGAAGTGCTCGCAATGACATAAAGAATCGACTTTTCGGTCAATCACTACCTAAGATTGAGTCTCTATCTCCTCCAGGATTTGACTAAGCGTAGCACTATCTTCCGCCTCGACCATTTTTTCCAAAATAACATTCGCCAATTCTGCAATAGTCGGTTTTTCAAAGAAGCTTTGGAGGTTTAACTCGACATGAAATGTATCTCGTACTCTGGAAACGACCCCTGTTGCCAAAAGTGAGTGTCCGCCTAATTCAAAGAAGTTATCCTGAATCCCTATTTTGTCGATGCCAAATAGTTCCTGCCAGATATCTGCGAGTGTTTGTTCAAGCTCGTTGGTAGGCGCAACGTAGTCATATTGCAGGGCCGGCCTTGAATGACGCGCCTCCGACTCGACCTTTTTGGTCCCTTCTTTCTTTCGCATGGATTCCAGCTCGACCCACTTGCTAATCCTGGCCTGCAAGTCTCCTGTCGAGACAACGATCTGGCTCAACGGATCAATGGACATCACACGTCGGAAGACCTCAACCCCTTCATCTGGTGTCAATGCTAGTTCCGCCAAATCTGCGCCTGCAACTTTATTCGATTGTTTCAACTCATGAAACCGCCAGGCATCCCAATTGACACTGATCCAGGGCACGCCGTTCGTGTGGTTGTGCAGACCAGCAAATGCGTCCATGAAAAGATTCGCCGCCGAGTAAGCGAGATATCCAAGGCCTCCCAAAACAGATGATATCGATGAGAATAACAGACAAAAATCTAATTTTTGTCCTTCCAGAACCTTTTGCAGGACGATAAGCCCATCGATCTTTGGTCGGAACTGGGTTTGGCAATCGTCTTTGTTCGTCTCTTGTATCGAATCAAACTTCCCGCCGACAAGAATCCCGGCAGCGTGGATGGCACCATCGATCGTGCCAAATCTTTCGGTTGCCATGGCAACAGCCGCTTTCATATCATCAAAATTTGCAGCATCAGCTTTAGCGACAACAACTTCGGCGCCCAAGCTCTCCAGATACTGCACCTTGAAGATCTTTTGGCTGGACACCTCGCTCTCGTCGTGATCTGCAAGCCATTTTTCCCACTCGCCCTTTGGTGGGAGACCGTTCCGGCTGGTTAGAATCAGTTTAGCCTTGACGTTTTTTGCCAGATACTCGGCAAGCACAAGCCCGATGCGTCCCAGTCCACCGGTGATCAGATAGACACCTCCTTGACGTAGAAGTGACGGTTGTCCGTCAGCTTCACCAATAGGTACGGCATCGAAATTCTGCACCCACCTCTGGTTTCCACGATAAGCGACCACCAGGTCCGACTGCTTCCTGGTAATCTCTCGCGTGAGCTGTTCAACCAGTCTCGCCCTCTGCAGACCATTCACCTCCGGAATGACGATATCAATGCTGCGACAGGTCATATTTAAGTATTCCTGCGGAATCACCTTACAAGCTCCTACAACCGTTGCCTTTTCGGGATAGAGAACTTCGTCATCGGTCACCTTCTGCATGTTATTGGTTATGATAGTCACTTGTATGGAATTGCTGACCTTATGTTTTCCTAATGCTTGTGCAACGTACAACTGACTGAAGAAACCGCACTCCTGTGCGGATTCGATCGTTCCGTTTTGGGCCGCCATATCATCAGGGGATGTGATGCCCCACATGTGCACAATCTTTGTCAGCGTTTTTTCTTGCGCGCATAGATCCTGGATGAGCGCATCATAGTCCTCATGGTTCTGTGGATTTATTACGAAACTCTGTTCGTCAATCTTATTGAATTTCTTCCCTGCCGAAACCGTCACGACAGTTTGCTTCTCTTCTCCAAGTCCCTGTATAATCTCTCCCGCCAGTCCAGAGATATCTGTAAAGACAAGCCAGCACGCTTTTTCGTCATCAGGGATGTCCGGTTCGAGCTTGAAAGATGGAAAAGATTGCTTCCAGACCGGCACATAGAACCAGTCAGCGATATCCTCTTTTTTGCTCAAAGAAACCGGCTGGCGGGTCGCCTGGGAGACGCCATCCCGTTGTGGTTCGACCCAGTAACGTTGACGCTCAAACGGATAGGCGGGTAACGGTATCCGATGACGCTTTTCATTCTCATAAAATTTGAACCAATCGATCTCTACACCGGAAAGCCAGAGCCGCCCCATGGTGGTCAAAAGAAACACGAGGTCCGATTGCATGTCGTCGGGATGGCGCATGGAGGAGGCGATCAATTGGTTGAAAGACTGTTCTTTTTGCTGCGTTCTCAACTCTAACTGACACATTCCTGATAATGTATTTAACGTCCTGCCCGGCCCTACCTCCAGAAGCACCCTTGAAGGTTCATTCAACAACTCCTGCGCCCCGGCGGCAAAATTCACCGCCTGCCGCAGGTGCTGCGCCCAATAGCCTGGATCCGTAACCTGATCAGCCGTGATCCAGGTGCCGGTCACATTGGATACAAAAGGAATCCGCGGTGGCGAAAGCTCGACGGCTGCTACTCGCTCGGCAAACGGTGCCAGAATCGCATCCATCATCTCTGAATGAAAGGCATGAGACGTATGCAGACGACGACACTCCATCCCTTGGTTAGCAAGCTGCTCTGCAAATTCATCCACTTCTTCACCGGGGCCGGAAACCACACAGAGCGCAGGCGCGTTTACCGCCGCCAACGAAAGCCTCCCATTGAGCAAAGGCACGACCTCAGATGCCGCCCGCGAAACAGCCAACATAGACCCCGGAGGCATGGACTGCATCAGCCGGCCTCGTTCGGCCACCAAGGCCAGAGCATCTTCAAGGGAAAATACCCCCGCCAAACACGCCGCTACATATTCGCCGATACTGTGCCCAATCATCGCTTGTGGGCGCACCCCCCACGACATCCACAACCTCGCTAAAGCATACTCGATCACAAACAAAGCTGGCTGCGTGACAGCGGTCTGCTTCAATCTTTCCGCGGCCGCTTCCGCATCCTCATCCTCTGGATAAAGGATATCGCGCAGGTCAACATCTAAATCAGGCTCGAGCAGTTCGCAGCACTGAT
>JAABYK010000615.1:12439-21883 GCA_011775825.1 Candidatus Zhuqueibacterota bacterium
AATCTTGCGAAATTCAGGTTCATGGTCGTAAAGATCTTTCCCTATGTTAACATGCTGAGCACCCTGACCGGGAAACATGAAAGTCACCGCTTTATTGCCAGGCTCCTGAGCGGCTGTAAAGACCCGCTTGCGATCGCCAGACCGTAGTGTTTTCACCGCATCCTCAAGGTCTTGACAAACAAGCATCCTGCGATGTTTGAAAGCTTTACGACCAACCTGCAAAGTATAGGCTGCATCAGCCAAGTTAAGTTCAGGATGCTGTTCAAAGTGTCTGGCGAGATTTGTAGTCATGGCCTCCAACGCTGTGCTGGACCTAGCCGAAAGCAGCAACAACTGTGCAGGCCTGGAGTCACCGGATGTTTCTACATCAGGCGCCTCTTCCAGAACCACATGTGCATTGGTACCACCGATGCCAAAAGAACTCACCCCAGCTCGACGCGCATGGTCGCTCTTTTTGAATTCTGAAAGTTTAGCGTTGACGTAAAAAGGACTATTCGCAAAATCGATTTTTGGATTGGGCTTTTCGAAATTTAGGCTTGGTGGAATTTCCTTATTCTTGAGCGTCAAAACGGCTTTAATGAACCCCGCAATTCCCGCCGCCGCATCCAAATGCCCCATGTTTGTTTTAACGGACCCGATCCCGCAAAAGCCTTTCTTGTCGGTGGTGGCACGAAAAGCTTTTGTTAGCGCTGCAATTTCGATAGGGTCTCCCAGCTCGGTGCCGGTCCCATGGGCCTCTATATATCCAATGGTATCCGCTGTAATCCCGGCTAAAGCCTGAGCCATGGCAATGACTTCGGCTTGGCCATCCACACTTGGCGCAGTGTAACCCACTTTCAAAGACCCATCGTTATTCATGGCGGCGCCTTTAACGACCGCGTGGATGGTGTCTCCATCGGCAAGAGCATCGGCTAACCTCTTTAATACGACAATTCCCACGCCGTTGCCGCCCACGGTTCCTGCCGATTTGGCATCAAAGGTACGACAGTGACCATCCGGGGATGCGATCCCGCCTTGCTGGTACAAATAACCCACCTTCTGGGGAACACCAATCGAAATACCGCCGGCTAAAGCCATATCGCATTGATAACTAAGCAGACTTTGAACCGCTTGACAGAGAGCCACCAACGAAGCCGAACAAGCAGTTTGGACGACCATACTTGGACCAGTCAAGTTAAATTTATAAGATGCGCGGGTCGTCAAAAAGTCTTTATCATTGGCCACCATGATATTAAAACCGCCGAGAGATTGAATAAGGTCACGGTTTGAAATGAGGTTGTTCAACAAGTAGCTGTTCATACTAACAGAAGCATAAACGCCAATTGCACCTGGATACTTTTCCGGATCGTAACCTGTGTTCTCGAGAACTTCCCAGGCGCATTCCAAAAAAATGCGATGTTGAGGATCCATGGCTTCAGCTTCTCTGGGTGTATATTCAAAGAAAGAAGCATCAAACATTTCTACGTCTTCGAGAACGCTACCGGCAGATTTAACATAGTTCGGGTTTTTATATATGGAAGGATCTACCCCTTCCGCCTGCAGTTCTTCGTCAGACAAAAATGTGATCAATTCCACACCATTTCTCAAATTCTGCCAAAATTCATCTAAATTCCTGGATTGTGGAAAACGGCCGGCCATACCGATAACGGCAATGCTGCCTACGGAGTCATGCGTATTCGAATCGCCCATCGTTCTTTTTTACCTCCTTAAGTTTCTTTTGCTGTGCAAATGCGTCTTTTTGTTTTTTAGCCTTGTCATGGATTTTCTGAAAATCCGCCGATTCCCCCTCCTCCTGACCGAAATATTTCGCCAGGGCATTTATGGTCGGATATTTAAATAAATCAACGATCGAAAGCTCGCGCTCAAATTTTTTCTGCAACTTGCTTTGAACCTGGACCAGAAGCAACGAATGCCCTCCCAAATCAAAAAAATTGTCATCGATCCCCACCTTCTCCACCCCAAGCACCTCCTGCCAAACCCCGGCTATGCCGCGCTCAATCTCGTTCTGAGGTGCGACAAAAGCGGACCCCAGTTCAGGACGAATCCCGCCAGGTGCCGGAAGCGCCCTGCGGTCTACCTTGCCGTTAGGCGTCAGAGGAAAAGCCTCCAGAAACACAAACGCACTTGGTACCATATAGTCCGGCAAATTCGCCTGTAGGAAACGCCGCAGCTCACTTACTGTGGGCTTAGGATCAGCTTTCGAAACCAAATACGCCACCAGGCGCTTCTCCGACTTATCCACGTCTTCTTCCCTGCACGCGACGACAACCTCGTCAATCGCTTCATGCTGCACAAGGGCTGCCTCAATTTCCCCCAACTCAATGCGAAACCCACGAATCTTCACCTGATGGTCGATACGACCATGAAATTCAATATTGCCGTTGGCCAAATAGCGCGCTAAATCTCCTGTGCGGTACATCCTCGCCCCTGCATTAGAGCTAAAGGGATCGGGGATAAACACTTCAGCGGTCAACTCAGGACACTTTAGATAGCCACGGGCTAACCCATCACCGCCGATATGCACCTCCCCATAAACTCCAACGGGGACGGGTCGTAAATCTCGATCCAGTAGATAAATCTGGGTGTTAGCAATGGGGGGCCCAACAGGAACCATGCCTTCCTTGCATTCAATCTGGCAAACTGCAGACCAGACGGTGGTCTCGGTGGGACCGTACATATTCCACAGCGAACCCCCGCAGTCTAATAACCGATTTGCCAACTCGCGCGGCAACGCCTCTCCGCCGCAAAGCATCTTCAATCTCTTACTCCCCTCCCAGCCACTGTCCAAAAGCAGACGCCAGGTCGCCGGCGTCGCTTGCATCACGGTGGCACCAAAGCTTGCCAATGCCTCACGCAAACGAAGCCCATCAGAAACTACTTCCCGACTCGCCAAGATAACACGGGCCCCTACCATCAGCGGCAAGTAAAGCTCTAAGCCCGCAATATCAAAAGACAACGTGGTTACGGCCAGAAGACGGTCCTCCTTGGTTAAACCTGGTTGCTCCGACATGGCTCTCAAAAAATTGACTAAAGTTAGATGCTCAATCGTAACCCCCTTCGGTTTTCCGGTCGAACCTGAAGTATAAATGACGTAGGCCAGATTCATGGCATTTGTGTTGCTCTTTGGATTCAAATCGCTCTCTTTGGCAATTTCGTCCCAGTCGCTGTCCAAAGAGATAACATTCAACCGAGCAGCGGGGAGCGTAGAGCGTGGAGCGCGCTCTTCGCTCCTCGCTCCTTGCTTCTCGAATAAGGTCTCACGCAATCGCTGCTGAGTCAACAATACTCGTGGCTGAGCATCCTCCAGCATGTAGCCTATTCGCTCCTTGGGATAAGAAGGATCTAAAGGCACATAAGCACCACCAGCCTTCATAATGCCCAAAAGTCCAATCACCATCTCAAGAGAACGCTCTATATAAATCCCAACCAGAACATCCGGACCAACGCCCAGTTTCCGAAGGTAGTGAGCCAGTCGGTTTGCCCGACGGTTCAATTCACCATAGCTTAGCTCATCCTCTCCCATCACTACCGCAGTCGCCTCAGGCCTCCTTTCCACCTGAGCTTCAAAAAGATGATAAAAACATTGCTCCCTAGGATATTCCCTCTCAGTGCTATTCCACTCTACAAGTAATTGCTCGCGCTCTCCCTTGGTCAGCATGGGCAAATCTGAGAGACGCTGATCAGGGTTGGATACAACCCCCTGTAGTACGTTTTTGAAGTGTGCTATCATTCGGGTTATGGTAGGAGCTTCCAACAGAGCGGTGTTATACTCAAACACCCCCCTGAGCCCATTCGCTTCCTCCCACATGTAAACGGTTAGATCAAACTTCGCCATGCCGTTGTAAACGTCTAAATGCTCAAGCGTAAGCTCAGGAAGGTCCAGAGAGCGGGACGGCGTATTCTGCAGACTAAACATCACTTGAAAAAGCGGTGAACGGCTCAAATCACGCTGTGGCTGCAGTTCTTCCACCAGCTTCTCAAACGGCAAGTCCTGGTGATCGTAAGCTACAAGCGCAACCTCGCGGACTCGCGCCAACAGTTTGCGAAAAGTGGGATTCCCGTTTAGATCCACACGCAAAACCAGAGCATTGACAAAAAATCCGATCAGATTCTCAATGTCCTCCTGGTCACGATTGGCAATGGGCGTGCCGACGCTGAGATCCTCCTGTCCTGTGTAGCGGCATAACAGTACCTCAAAAGCTGCCAGTAACGTCATGAAAAGAGTGCCGCCTTCTTTCAGGCTTAGCTTCTTTAGCGCCTGAGTCAATTCTTTGGTTAGCTCTATAGATTGTCTTGCGCCCTGAAAATTCTGCACGGCAGAGCGCGGATGGTCGGTAGAAAGTTCCAACGTCGGGGGGACGCCAGAAAGCTGCTGTCTCCAGTATGAAAGGTGGGCCTCAAGCTCATGTCCTTTTAGCCACTCCCGTTGTCGCAGAGCAAAATCCGCATATTGAATGGGCAGCTCAGGTAACATCGGCACGTTGCCAGACAAAAAAGCTTGATAATGTGCAATCATCTCTCGCGTAAACAGCCCGATTGACCAACCGTCCGAGATAATGTGGTGCATGGTCAGGAGCAGGACATGCTCCTCGTCTGCGAGCCGAAACAAAGTCGTGCGCCAAAGCGGCCCTTCGGACAGCTCGAAGGGGCGCTGGACTTCCTCCTGAATGAGCCGCCACATCTCAGTCTCTCGTTTACTCTCCAGAAGCTCTTGCAGATCGAGCACAGAAAGTTTCACAAACATTTCCGGAATGATCACCTGAGCCGGTTTTCCTTCAACAGCCACGAATTTAGTGTGTAAAACTTTGTGACGACGCTGGATTTCCGTTAGACTTTTTTCGAGTACGGGAACATTCAGTCGCCCCTTCAGGCGAAAGGCGGCCGGAATGTTGTAAGTGGGATTATTGGGTTCTAACTGATCCAGAAACCACAGCCGCTGCTGTGCAAAAGAAAGAGGAAAAGAATTCATCTCATTCGCCTTGTTCTGAAGAAGCTGAGCCAATCGCGCGCGTTTTTGTTCTGGTGAAAGCTCAGAAATATTCTTTAGGGCGTCGTTCATTGCGTGTCCTCTTTATTCAATAAACATGTCGAGAGTAAGGTTAGCGACTTCGGGTCATGAAATCAGGGCTAAGCGGCGGCGGCTCTTTTTCAAAAACCAGACTCATGTAACGCTCGCCATCCTGAAAGACCAGTCCTTTTTCCACCAAGAACGTTAATTGCTGTTGAGGGTCGAAGTCCAGATCCTCTGCAACTTTGTCGATTCTTTTCGGTCTGGCGAGCTGTTCCAGCACTTGCTTGCCGTCTTTACCCACTTGATGTTCAACAACTGCGCCCGAACGGGAATCATAAACGATATCGGACTTGCCGTTGTCTTTAAAGAAAAGCCTGGGTGGAACCGACCCGTAGCCACGAGTCCAATGACTTCGCCACATTTCAACTTGTTCTCTGATTTTGTGAACCCATTTGGCTGTAGCGACAAAGTAGTCTGCCGTGGAATTGTGATCCATGAAATAATACGCCAGATTCTCCAGGACCTCTTTGCTGAAAGGATAAATGAGCTCATAGTAATCGTATGGGTGCAGATCCAGGCCATATTCGTCGGCTTTCATGAAGTAGGGACTGTAGCGATCAAAGCGCACCGGATACACACCGGTTGGTGGCGGTAAATGGATTAAGAAAGGGATATCTCGAACATATTTTTCGTAGACTTCCTCAGTTTCCCCTGGAAAGCCGATGAGAATATTCCACACAAGCTCAACGTCATGAATCAAAGAATTCTTCATGAGGGTTAAATTCTGGAAGGAAGAGGTTCCTTTTTTCATCAGCTTGAGGGTGCTCGTTGCTAAAGATTCAATCCCAGGTTGAATACAGTTTAATTTAGCTTTTGAGAGTACTTTTAGATCCTCTTCGCTGAAATCTGCTTTCACCTCATAAAAAATAGTGGCATCCGAAGGTGGATCTAAACGGGGCAAGACTTCATCGATATAGTTGGTTGGCAAAATATTATCAACGCAAAAATAATAAGAGCTTCTGGGGTAGTACTTGAACAGAGATTCAAATAGCTCAATTGCATTTTTTGGACTCATGGCTCGGTACTGCATGGTCATACCATTTAAGCCACAAAAAGTACAATGAGCTTTTTCGCCCCACCAGCAGCCACGGGAAGTTTCGAAAAATAGAATGGGCTTTTCTTGGTCTGGGAAGTTCTTCTCGTAAGTATCGAGGAATTTCTCATAGTTTACTTCTACTTTAACATCGATGGGAAGCTCGTCACCAATGGAACCCTTCATTCCGTTTCCATTCAGCAACAGATTATTTCTGGAAAACACACCCTTGATTTTCCGGCATTTCTCGCTTTCTCCGTTCAGGCAATGTTCCACAAACCCAGGAAAGCTCTTCAGGCCGGGACCTGAAAAAACGAAATCGATAGCTTCGACATTCATGGCAATCGCCTCTCCCATGGGCGTCTCGCAGTTTGCCCCTCCCATGACCGTAATGATCTCCGCATTTCGTTCTTTGAGCTTCCGGGCCATCGCAAAACAGGCCACGTTCTGTGAGAACATGGAAGTAAAACCCACGATGTCTGCGTGGTCCAACTTGTACTTATCGATAAGGGCACCCAAGAGATAATCAATCCCCTGCCATTTGTCCAGAATGGTGCGTTTCAGCATTTCGCTTCGCTCATCGCGATAGGGAAAATAGCGTTGCAGATATTCTTCACTATTTTCTTCGAGTTGAGGAAACGCGACTTGCCGGAAAAGCCATTCTCCAAGCCCGGCATTGTAGGCCTCCATTGAATCGGTCATGAATTTATAGAAATCGATCCCCAAGGTGCGCGCGAAATCTTGATTCAGATAATATATATCAACCGAAACGTGATCCTTAAACCTACTATCTAAAACAGATTTTAACTGGGTTAGCGCAAATGAGGGCATGTTCATACCGGCAAACGGCATATTGATCAAGGCTATCTTATACATTTCTTTTCTCCTCGCTGGTTAACATCTCGCTAAGCAATGCATTGACTTCATCATCTGAAAGACCGTCGAGGTTTTCCAGCAATTTTCGTGCATGGCTCGGATCAACTTTCTTACTTTCTGCCGTCAAAGCGTCGTCCTCTTGCGGCAGATCATAACCAAACTCAGCAGCTAAACGCTGACTGAAATCGCTCAGTCGCCGAGGTAATTTAATTTTTTTCCAGATGTCACCCAGACTGGCATCGATTTTATCGTGCTGCAGAATATCCGGATCCCCTGGCCCTGCGAGCATCTCTCCCTGTTCATAAGGATGCAAAACCGGCTCCTCAAATTCGAGGTTCAAAAACTCGCACACACTCCGCATAACTTTTTCGGGTTCGCTGACCAGCGTCTCGTAACGTACCTTATAACAGCACTTGGCATCTATCCTCTCGAAGAAATCCCTGATGTTATGGTTACAAGTGGCCCAAACTTTTTCAGCAAACCAGAAGGGATCGACCTCTTCTTCGCCAAAGAGTTTTTCAAAACGGTTGCGTACAAACGAGTCAATCACAGGATATGGGTGGCGAATCAGACAAATGTACTTTGGCTTTTCGAACAGTGCTTCGGCTCGTTCTAATGTGTCGATGTTCATGGCGTATCCAGGGGTTTTGTCTACCAGAATGCGCGTGCCAGCGTGATCTTGGATCAAACTATAAACCTGCTGAATGGATTTCTGCTTTTGAGAAGCTCCGTTTAAGAGTTCATGGCACTTGTCGTAGTCAAGCCCGGTGCACACCATCAAGTTACGAATTGCTCCCTCTTTCGAAAAAGTGGCAAGCTGATTGTGACTCCAGGCTTGGACCGTGTCGAATGCCAGCAGTCCCAATTCCGGAGGGCAAAAAAGGGCCGGATGCCCGGACAACATCAGCCGCAGCAAAGTCGATCCTGAACGGGGTGCAGAAAGTAAGAAAATGATGCCTTTGTTCTTCTTTTCTGCTGGTTTTTGAGACGCTCGTTTAACTCGACGCTTCGTAGTTTTCCCGGTATCAAAATTAGGCGGCGCTGAAGTTGCATATAACTCCTGCAACTTATCCATCCGGTCCACTTCCGTTGACACAAAATCGGTAAGATTCTTAATCGAAGGATTTTTCAGAATCTCGAAAGGATAGACGCGCAGTCCGAAATCGCGTTTCAACTCCCAGATTAAATCTGGTGTGATCGAGTCTAAACCGTGATCTATCAGACTATCATTAACTGAAATCTTGTCAGGCCTCATCTTGAGATTTTGAGTTACTTTTTCCTTCAAGTAGTTTTCAACTAAGTTCTTGCGCTCTTTTGTTGAATGGGTATTCAGGAACGTTTGCAAAAGTCCGCCTTTGGTTTCAGTCTTCTGTATTAATTCGGTTACGCCGGCTACGGTGGCATTTTCAAAGAAGTTGCGGAGGGAAAGCTCAGCCTGATCATAACTCTTGCGCAATTTATTGAGCAGCTGTGTTGCCAGCAAAGAATGTCCGCCCAATTCAAAAAAGTCGTCATGGACGCCGATTTGCTCGATTCCAAACAACCGTTGCCAGATTCTCGCCACGTTTTTTTCAATCTCACTTCTGGGAGCGACATACTCGGTCGACAGACCAGGTCTCGCATGCATAGGTTCCGATGTCGCGGAGTCTTCAGCACCTTCCTGGTCAGCGGGCGTTTCCCACTGATCCGATTGTTTCTCAATACGACGCCGGAGGTCGCTCGTGGATACCAAAACATGTGGCTGTGACGATTGCAAAATGCGGCTAAACACGTCCATGCCTTCCCTGGTTGTCATGCCCTTCTTAAGAGCCTCGTCGCGCTGCGCTTTCAGCTCGTCCGGGACTTCTGTGTTGACTGCCATTCCCACCTCTTGCCAAGTGTCCCAGGAAATCGAGACCATAATTCTGCCATTCCTTGAGGCGTGCAACGCGAACGCGTCCAGAAAAGCATTTGCTCCACAATAATCTATTTGGCCTATTCCACCGATCGTGGCGGCAAGAGACGAACAGAGCACCATGAAATCCAATTCAGTGTCTTTGAATAGAAGCTCCAGAACCTGGGTACCCTTCACTTTTGGTGCAAGCACCTGCTCAGCAGCCTCCAGAGATTTAAGTTGAATCATCCCCCCACCTGCCACGCCTGCGGAATGAATGAGGCCATGAATCCGACCAAATCTTTGATTCGCCCGCTTGATGACTTCTTTCATCTGTTGTAAATTGGAAACGTCCGCGCCTGCCACCAAGACTTCGGCACCGAGCGCCTCCAACTCCCGCACTTTCCTTATCTTTCGGCTGGTGTCGTCGGTCTCGTCATGCTCGACTAACCACTGTTCCCATTCAGTTCTTTGCGGCAGGCCTTTGCGTCCGGTGAGGATCAGTTTGGCTCGCACGGTCTGTGCGAGATACTCAGACAACGCCAGACCGATGCCGCCGAAACCACCGGTGACCAGGTAAACGCCGCCTTT
>JAABYK010000595.1:0-663 GCA_011775825.1 Candidatus Zhuqueibacterota bacterium
GGATTGAAGGTCGTGTTGGGGTGTACGTGGAAGGTATTTATAATCTAAATACCTCGAACGACCCTGTAGATTTTGGAAATAGTGTTGCTTACAACTTGGCCTTTGGCTATCGACTTCTACCGGCGGTGTACGAAACCTATCCCTCACCGCAACTGAACGGATTTTTAGAAATTAATGGCATCACGACCAATAGAAATTCTATAAACGATCAAGAAGTGCAAGATTCGGGTGGAACCAGAATATTTTTGTCCCCCGGTATTCAGTACGTGGGAGGCAGGCGCTGGCTGCTAGAGGCTTCTTTACAAATTCCCATCGTGGACGAACCCAATGGTACGCAATTGGGAACGAACTGGACAGTGTCATTTGGCACCAGGGTTTTGTTATTTTAAAACAATGAGGTACTATACCATTCAGTCTATGCGCAAAAAGTTAAAAATCACCCAAGTGAGAAAATTATCACAAACGGCAACAAATTGCTAAATGGTTATATTGTTGAAATCTATCGTTAACAATTGAACAATTTAACCATTTAACAATAGAAGAAATTTGAGAATGGGAAACTTTTCTAAGCACCAACGCTGATGCTTGAAAAAAAGACAGGTAACCGTCTCTAAAAAGGAGGACCAAAACGATGAAAAACACCGGCATAATTTTTACATTGCT
>JAABYK010000595.1:678-14255 GCA_011775825.1 Candidatus Zhuqueibacterota bacterium
TCGACGGTCTGGCGTGTCCCTTCTGTGCCTACGGTTTGGAGAAGAAGCTTAAAGATGTGGAGGGCGTGGCAAACGTGCGCATCAACGTAGGCAAAGGGATCGCCGCACTCCAAAACAAACAGGGGAAATCCATTGCGGTCGAGAGACTCGAAGCGGTCGTTGCGGATGCAGGTTTCACGCCGCGAGAAATCACCGCAACGGTTTCAGGCCAAGTGGATCAAAGCGACGGCACGCCTGTTCTTACAGTGCCTGAATCTGAAACCAAATTCATTCTTAAAGAAAATGAAGCACTGAAGAAACTGCAATCGAAATTAGCGGGGGCCGACACGCCAGTTCGCATCACGGGTCGCCTCCGCAAAGAGACCCCGGAAGGACACCACGCGCATCCCTACACCTTAACCGTTGAAGAATTTGCGGTGGTGCCATGAAATTACAAATTTGGATGCCGCTGAAAGTATCTTTGCTAGTTATAGGGCTCAGTTTTCTTGGGTGCGGCGAAGAGGACCCTGCCCTTGAAGTGGCGTTCGTGACCCAGTGGGGTGGTTCGGGTTCGGAGCCGGGGCAGTTTAAGGAACCCATTGGTGTTGCTCTTGATACGGAAAGACATATTTACGTCACCGACGCCGGTAACAACCGTGTGCAAAAATTTACATCGGACGGAACGTTTTTAAAGGAATGGGGCAAGCGGGGTCGTGCACCGGGGGAATTTGACCGTCCCATGCATTTAGCCATCAACAGCCAAGATTTGATTTACGTGCCAGAATACGGTAACGATCGGGTGCAGGTGTTGGACCTCGAAGGAAATTACCGATTTGCCTGGGGCAAAACCGGCAAAGGCCAAGGCCAATTCGATGCGCCCGCGGGTGTGAGCTTCGACCGCGAGGGCAACGTCCTGGTCGCCGACTTCTTCAACCACCGCATTCAGGTCTTCGACAGCAGCGGCGCTTTCATTCGCCCATTCGGCAGTGAGGGCCACGATTTCGGGCAACTGTACTATCCCACTGATGTCGACGTGGTCGCCAAGGGCAACATTCTGGTCGCGGACGCCTACAATCATCGCATCCAGAAATTCAGTGCGGCAGGCAAGCCCCTGCAGTCCTGGGGCAGCAAAGGTTCAAAGCCTGGCCAATTCGACGTGGCCAATGCAGTGGTGCAGGATGCCGAAGGCCGCATTTACGCGGCGGACTTTTACAATCACCGAATACAGATTTTCGACGCTGAGGGGAAGTATCTGCATCATTTTGGTTCAAAGGGTTCCGGTGAAGGTCAATTTGATAGCCCCACCGATGTGGCGGTCAATTCGGCAGGCGAGATTTTTGTGGTGGATTTCGGCAATGACCGAATCCAAAAATTCCGATTGCTTAAACCATGAAAGCAACAAATGGCAAGGCAAAATCTTTCCCCCACCAATGTCGCAGTCGACTCCGAGTTTCACGTATTCACGGCTGATTTTTCCCACCATCTGATCCAAAAATTCAAATTGATGTATGAATAATGGGAATCTTTATCCGCGCTATGTCGTTGATAGTTATATACTAACACACATCGAACTTATTCTATTCACGCTAAGCCTTCGGAATTACCGGTAAAAATTTTATGGATCAAGAAGTCGTAGATGTTGCTTCCAAAGTGCATTACAGCTTCCTGCCAGAGGATTACTCCGACGAGTTCGTCGAGATCGCCGTCACCGTAAAGCCAAAAGGCAAAATCGGCGGCGACTTTTGCAGTATCCTCCCCCTCAACAAAAAGAAACTTTTCGTAAGCGCCTGTGATGTAACGGGCCACAATATCGCATCCGCGCTGTATGCCTCCCGCATCAACACATTTGTGTTCGCACACGCCATGCAGTATAAATCGCCGTGTCACGCCATAAATCTGCTGAACACATTCCTCGTTCAAAAATTGGCTGATACAGGCATGTATGCCACGTTTTGCGCCGTGATTTTTGACTTCAAAGATCGCACGATGAGATTTGCCAGTGCGGCTCAACCTCCTATTATTTTCTTTCACAATCGGAGCGGACAAATCGAACTACTAAGATCCGAGACCACGTTTCTTGGCTTCGAGGATCCGTTGCCCGTGCCGTGCTCAACAGACCAAATGCAAATAAATTCCGGCGATAAAATCCTTCTTTACTCGGATGGTTTGATAGAAAGTGAGGACAAAAACGGGTGCATTTTAGGAACACAGGGAGTGAGAAATTTCACAAAAAGTCATTATTCACTTCGCAGCACGGAGTTCAACCGTACCCTGATCGAATACATGCTGAATTCCAATAACAGCAAAATAAAAGACGACATCCTTCTTATGACCGTCACGGTAAAATAGTCCTCTTACCTGAAACTAAACACAGGTTAATCCTCCCGACTCATTTCCAGCAAGGCAAGCGCATTTCCGGTTCCGGCCCCCGCAGCCGTATTATCAAAAAGACACCAGGTTTCAGCGGATTCCGCGCTTTTCGTAATGGCATCGGCAAACTTTTTTAGTGCTTGCTCGGAATAGGCGGAGTAATATTTCCTCGGCGAGCCATGCAGCCGATAATACACAACTCCCTGCCATCCGCCGGGTTCGTCACCGGAATCAACCGGAGCGGGATCGGCAGCGACTCGCGCCACCTGATGGGCAGCTAACATCTGATCGACGCTTTTGAAGAACCAGCTCTCGTGACGAGGTTCACAGACGATCTGACCATCAAAGGCCTTCCGAAATGCACCAAAGAAATCGTCTGCGACGGTTTTCTCAAATGCCAGAGTGGGTGGAAGCTGCAGCAACAGCGGTCCCATTTTGTCTCCGAGTTCAGCGATTTCTGCAAGAAAATCATGTACAGGCTCGATTTCTGACAGCGCTGTGTCGTGAGAGATCTTCCTGGGGATTTTGACGGCGAATTTAAAATCATCCGGGACAGAATCTGCCCATTTTGAATAGGTCGACGGGCGATGCGATTTGCGAAAGGTTGAGTTGATTTCCACCGCCGGGAAACGCTTTGCGTAACGTTGTAGGTGGGTTCCCTCAGCGGGAAACTCATTTTGGATGTCCTTGGGAAGCTGCCAACCGGCACAACCGATAAACATGTTTTTGGAAGTCATGAAAACCGCAGGCGATTTGAAATGGCTGTCATGTATTTATGAGTGACGTTAACGAATTAATTTACATATGGGGAAGCTGGAGACGGAATTAGAGTTCAGTCTTATCGTTGTTGGAAGCGCAGCTTGTTAGTCGGTCGTTCTCAACAGTCTCTGTTTGAGCAAATCCAGAATGTCTCTTTTCATGTGAACAATGCAGTAAATGTACACGGTTTTGCCGACGACTTCATAGATTATGCGATATTCCTTGCAATGGATCTCCAGATAATCAGAGACGTTAAGCAGCGCAAATTCATGCGGCACGTGCCCGCGATTGGGTAATTGGGACAATCGCTTGCAAGCATCTTTCACGACCTCGATGAGCTTGTCGGCATTGCTGATGGAGTCTTCATTGGCAACGTAGGTGTAGATGTCAAACAGATCCTGGCAGGCGTCGTCGGTAAATACGACCTCATAGGTCATTATCCTTGCTTTCCGCTTTTTCCTTATATACTTTGATCTTTCGACCCAGCTCGCCGAAGGCTGCTTCCATCTCCTTCACCTTACCCGCTTTCACCTGTCGTCGACCTAGTTCCATGACCTTTAATAAAGCTAAGGCTTCCTGTGTCTGTTCATAGGTTTCGACGTCCTGCAGCACAGCCTTGGCTTTACCGTTCTGGGTGATGACAAGTGTCCCTTTGAGCTCGTTCACCACCTTGTTGGCATTGTGTCTCAGTTCGCTCACGGGCAGAAGCGATTTACTTAATTTCATACTTCATTCTCCTTATACTCATTTTGTTAGCTGTAAAAGTAGCCAAAATTCTGGCTAATGTCAAGTCCATTTCATCGTTTTTGTGGACTCGGTCTCATTTTTACTGCGGTTGGATGATTGCTCTGAGTGTTGGGTGCGATGACGCCAGAAGCAAGACCACCGCCACGGTTTCTCCGTCCAGCGCGATAAATTCGACCTCGTATCCTTCAACGTTGCGGTGTACGAGAACGACCGTACCGATGTCGCCCTCTTTTAAGCCGTATTCGGGAAGGTCGGCTACTAACACAACATTGTCCAATTCTTTAACCATGATACTTCTATTTAGATTGGCTAATAAGAATGACGATTTCAAAATACTCTATAATTCTGTAAAATCAAGAAAAAAATGACAAACAAAAAAGCCCCAGGCTTCAAAAAGCCAGGGGCTTTACAATTATCCTCAATAGTTTGGCCCACTAGGACGGCTCCACAATGCCCAAATTCTCCAGCAGTTGTGGCTTTTCTTCCAGGGCAATGCGGGCGATGGCGGTGAAGTCGCTCATCCATTCATCCAGTTGGTCGAGGGCCTGGTCGCGTTCCAGGGTGGCTTGTTGGGCTTCGCCTTTTTCTTTCTCCTGGGCGACATTGGCCGCTTCCGTATCTTCTACCAGCTTTGTACCCGCTTGTAGTTTTTCTTGAGTAATGCCAAACTGGCCCAACTTAGTGAGGATGTCCGCATCGGCCAGTGCGTTGATGTAGAATTGCTTGGCCTGACTCAGCCAGCCCGAGAGGGACTGCTTACGATCCCCGTTCAGAGCCAGTTTTTGGAACGCCGCCCGCTCCGATTTTAAGGCAACCCTGGCGATCTTGACAAAGCGCATGTACTCTGCCTTAGCCTGTTCCCAGGTGGACTTCAAGGCGTCGCTGGCGGCGAATTGATCGCCGTATTCTTTCACCTGTTGTTGGTGCAACTGCTGAGCGTTATCGTACAGTGCTTTTCCTGCACCGATTTTGTCGGCATCATAGCCGTACACCGATAAATAGGATTGCACATCCGGGTTGGAAAGCGCATTATCGATGGCAACCTGTGCTGCCACCAACCGCGCGTCGATGGAATTTGGCATAACAACCTCCGATGTTAGTTAAAACGAGCGTTTCCATGATTTATCGGTGCGGTTGCCTCATTCCTGCACGCGTCTTTAGGATTTTTTTATGCGGTTATATCATTTTTCTTGGCGGTTTGGTTGTTTTTTACTGCGGTTGGAGGATTGGGCTAAGCGGTTGGGTAATTTTTTGGTGCGGTTTTAGGCTTGATAGGGGCGGTTTTGTGAATTTTGCTTACGGTTCTGGCTTTTCTTTTTGCGGTTGGCTCATTTTTCCCGGCGGATGCTTTATTTTTCTATATCGTGACGTGAGGGTTTTAGCGTGAAAGTGGGTATAATCGACAAAGACCCATAAAATCGCAATTTTCACAGAAGCCGTCTTCCCTTTTCCGATCAAAATTCCCTTCTCTGATATCCCTCAACCAGCAGTGCATTTTTTCGCGAAATACATCTCTCTCGGATTCATTTTCTTCTACAAGAAAATGCTCTCCTTTCTCAGAATCCAGATCATGAATGATAAGTTTGACGGGATTCATTCCTAGGAATCTGACCGCCTCAGCATAGAGACGCAATTGGTTTTGATGTTGCTCCGTCGGCGGCCTCTTTTCAGCAGTTTTGAAATCCAGAATTTCGACGTCGCGGGCACTCCCATCATCTGCCTGAACCAGTAAGTCAATACGGCCTCGTACTCGAGCATTGGCAAAGGACATTTCAAAGCGAAACTCTGGTTCTATTGTGCGGGCCAACACGCTTCCATGTTCTTGCACGAATTTTTGCAGTCTTCGATGCGCAGCATCGTAGAGCGATTTAAACGGGATTGGTCCTGCAAAAGGTAAGTAAAAGTCCCGACGTAGAATTTCATCCAATTCATCACTGGACGGCGGTCGCCCGTCCTTACAACGCCGGGCGAGTTCTGCAATTACGTGATGTAACATCTTACCGTAACCCAGGGCTGGATTGATAGGGGAGACAAAACCACAAATATAGCGATAATAATATTTATAGGAGCATTCGCTAAAAGTCAGAAGTTGACCGAAATCTGTTTCGAGTGTCTCATCGTTCTGATTAAGCTTGCTCCAGATAGTGGGACGACAAGTTAATATAGGCTTTAAGAGATGTTTATATTCACCTTGTATTAAATCTTTAATGAATTGAGAATATTGGGCAGGAGAATTGCTATATTGAGTAAAAAAGCTTAGCACGAGCAAATCTCTGGCCCGAGTCATGCCCACATAGAACAGCCTGCGTTCATCCTCTAATGAGCCCTGGTAGCGATCCTTTTGAAATAGTTCCTCGGGGAGGTACCACGGTTTTTCCATACCGGTTCTCGTCGAAGGAAATCGGCGCTGCACCAGCGAAGGCATAAACACGACCGGAAACTCCAACCCTTTCGCCTGGTGAATCGTCATGATATTGACGGCATCACGGTCAAGTATGGGTCTTTCCGGAGATTCCTCGGCCGCGTGCGAGGCATAAGTTTCCAGGAAGACTCGCAACCGGGTCAAGAAGATCTCGCCGGGGCTCTTGCCGAGACGCGTGCGCGAGGCGTCCGCCGTTTCAGATTCCGCAGACACGAGGGCCTCGTCCTCTTCTTTTTCATCTACAGAAGCCGGCTCAAGATGTTGGAAAAAATCTACCGGCGCGGCCCGCCGCTGACCGTGCGCAAACTCACCCAGGAGGCGGGAAAATTGCCCCAGCCCCTGTTCCTGCCTCTTGCACTCCGGGCCCGCTACCGGCAAACCAATAACCCGGAGCATTTCCATATAGACCTCAATTAGATCACTTATACCTTCTTCGGTGAGATGCGTCCCTATTTTTCTTAGTTGACCGACAGTCTGCTTCGCCTTTCCCTCAGCCGCACCCGTTAAGTCAGAAATATCGTGCGCCAATGTTTCATCGGTGACAACTTCTTGCACTTCATCCGGGCGCCAGCAACCACCGGCCCACCAGACAAATACGCGAGCTAACAACGCCATTTCCGGTTTGTCCAACAGAGAGAGTTTTCCCACAAGCGCCAGGGGAATACCTGCTTTCCGCAAGGCTTTTACCACTGATCCGGAGGAGGTGCGCACCGAACGGTAAAGCACCGCAATGTCCGAGGGCTTGTGGCCGTTTTGCAAAATCGCTCGAATCCTTTGCACAATGACTTCGGCTTCCTGCTCAGCGGTGCCGGCGTTGAGGAGCTCGATGGCGGAAGCTTGAGACCTTCGCTGAGGAATCATGGACTTGGACACCCGCTGACGAATGGTTTGTGTAAACGAGTTGGAAAGGTTGACGATGGGTTCAACACTGCGGTGGTTTTCCGCCAGGTCGTGGCGGTGCACTGCGGTGTACTGTTTTGGGAAATCCAAAAACAGGGACACATCGCCGCCTCGCCACTGGTAAATCGCCTGATCGTCATCGCCGACCACGGTAACCCCTGCGCCGAGAGCGACCAGCTTCTGCACCAGCTCAGCCTGTGCCCGGTTTAAATCCTGATATTCATCGACAAGCACGCACCGAATTTGCCCCTTCAAGCTGTTCCAGATTCTGGTTCCGGGAGAGAGTTCCGCACACGCCCGTTCTACCATCTGGTCGAACGACAACAGTCGCATTTTGTACAACAGGTCTTCATAGCGCTCGACGATGGCAGCGAATGCGGGAGCGCGCTGTCCTAAAACGGCGCGAGGAATGCGCTCATTATAAACCACCGCAAGGCTGTCGCGAAAGACCTCCACCGCCCGCCTGACGGAAACCGGTTGCCCGGGCCAGGCTTCTGAAAACAACTGCACCAGACCGAGCCGCCTGGCAAAGCGATGCAGCAGCGCCCATTCCTGTTCTTCCGCAAGCGGATCAAAGACTTCGTAGAGACCCCCAAATTGTTGCAAAAGGCGTAAGCAATAACTATGAATGGTGCCCACATACAAACCGGCGGAGCAGGGCGGCATCGAGCGAAAGCATGGGTCTGCTTCCACGGCCCGGCTTTCAATCCGATCTCTTAGCTCCTTTGCGGCTTTTTCCGTGAAGGTAAACGCAACGATGGACTCGGCATCGACGCCCTGCCTGAGGAACCTGACCACCCGGCGCGCCAGCACCTCGGTTTTGCCCGAGCCAGCACAGGCCAGGATCTGGTAAGCCTCGCTAGAACATGCGATGGCTTCAAGTTGGGTTGGAGTTGGCTTCATGATGTTAGCCTATCAAGCTACAAAATTGATTTATCATATTCTTCACGCTTGCCGGCTGGAAGTCATTTAATACAAAAAGCCGTTCGGAATCTTGCAGTGAAAGTGCGCGCTTTAGCTCAGGGATTAAGTGGTCGGTTTGTTGCCCATTTCCAAGCGCGGTCAGAAAATAAGGGGTTCCAAACAAATTCCGTAATTCCTTTAACAAATATTTTGCATAACCCCAACTACTCGATTCATTCAGATCAACAACCAAGCTAAAGCCGTTCGTTTTGGTTGCCAACGCCTTGAGGGCACAAGCGAGATTTTGGCCCGCCGGCAGTCCCAACAAATTGATAGTCATATCATTTTTAAATTTCAATCGACCGCAATAGATACATGACATTTGCAATTTTGAATAAGAAAAAGGGCCTGCGCGCCCACCAAACACGGCTTTAAATATGTTGCCACACGCTTCCCTGTTTGGAGCAATAATCAGCAGGAGAGCTCTAATAGGTCTATCTGATTCGCTTTCAGCAATTCGCCCACTCTCCGGGGCGATTTCCTCACGGATCTGCTTATGAGCAGCATCAACCTGTTTTGGCGGTTGGGGTTCTACCGATGGCGCCCGGGTCGGAGGCGTTCCCTGATCCAAGACACCATGTTTGCCAAATAAAGAGAGCTGATCCATCCGAAACCGTGCAAGAAAATCATCAATCTCTTTGTCGCGCTTCTCCATTGGTGCCCTGAGAACCTTATGCCGAGACTTCCACATAGTTTGCGCCCGTTGTACCCATTGCCAGGTCAAACGATGCGGACAGGTGGGGCCTGTAAGCTCTTCCGGCCTGGCGTGGGCCAGTTCCTCGAGGCTTCGGATATTGCGCTCCCGGTATAGAAAACGGCAGCGAGCGCGTCCCAGTCCGGGGATGCGCAACGAAATCAACGGAATCAACTCGGGGGAGACGCCATATTGGATACACCCGCGCGCCTTGCGGCATATTTCAGCTATTTTCTGTTTCCCCAGGCTCCTGGCGATCTCTCCGTACAAAACGGCAAGCTGTCCCAGGTTTTCCAACTCACGTTCGAAGTTTCCGCGGTATTTTTCCGGCAGAGAAATCTTTTTGATGTTCCCTCCCTGAATCCAGGGAACAATTGCCTTGAGCCATTTGTTTCGTTTGTTCTCGTCGGCAAAATAATCGCTGATGACCCACTCTGCGATGTCTTTAATGTCCGGCGCTCCGTGAAACTCGCGGATTCGGTCCTGTGCCGTACGCATCAAAAGCAAATCCAGGCTGGAGTTTGCCGCCAGCCCACCCACAGGCGTCACGCGGTAGCCTGCCGGGATAGACTCGATAAGATTCCATACATGCAACAGTTTTACCGCTTCCTGAATCTTGGTGCCGAGATCGAGGGTCTTTCGAAAATAATGCGCGGCGGCATAAATGGCGCGGTTGCGCAGCTCGGGCGCCACACCGGATTCAAACAGCAAATAATCGATCACAAAGGCCAGATGCTTGCAGACGTCACGCCTGCGCCATTTTGATCGCGCCGGGCAGGTGCAGTCCAGGCCACTGAAGCGGAGAGAAAAATTGTACCTTTTGGAGGAGTGAATCACACCGTCCACCCCATCTGCTACCGCATGCGCTTCTTCGAGAGTGATATTGGAATCAACCCTGGCAAAGGCAGGAATATCTTCCATGATGTCTTCCTGAAACGGCCGGTCAAATTCTATCTCAGACGGGTTTTCATGATACCACAGCGTTTCCCGCAGCGCGCGTCTGAGGTCCGCTAACGTCACTTCCCCGCGGTCCGCAATAACCGCCAGCAGTAAGCGCATGAGCGCATCGAAAGAATCGGGCAGACGGCTTGTCACCGGGTTGCCCTTGCCCGCCTGGATAGCCGACTGCAAATCCTCTATTTCCTCCGGGCTGAGCGCGTCCTCTTCAATAAGCGCCAGTCCGCGTCCCTTCTCTACCTGACCCGGCCTGCCGGCGCGTCCCAGCATGTTGAGAAGCTCGCCCGTGGAGAGCAGCACACGCTTTGGATACCCACGAATAAATTCCGTGCGGAACACGTCTCGCACCGCCACCAGACCCGCCGGCAGGTTGACGCCGGCGGCAAGCGTGGGTGTGCAGGCGATGGCCTTCAAGTGCCCTTCTCGAAATGCGGTCTCCACGGCGCGGCGGGAGTCGCGGGACAGCCCGGCATGGTGAAAAGCAATGCCGCCCGGCAGTAGCTCGAGTAAGTCCTCGGCCTCTTCGGGATCCTCGGCCATTTCCCGGGCGATTTGCTTAAGCGCCGCGACCCCATGCTCGCTTAGATATTCCGCAAAAACTGGCCGTAGGTCCCGGGTCAGCTTCTGTGTGGCGGCTTTGGAGCGACAGAAAACAATGGCTTGTTCGCCTTGGGTTAGAACCTCTCGCAACACGATTTGCAATTTGTCATCGATGCTGGCGGTAACGTCACAACCCAATTCCACCTTTACTGCGCGGTCGGAAGCGTCTCCGACGATGAGGGGAACGTTAAGCCAGTCGGCCAATTCCTGGGAATTGGAGACCACGGCGGAAAGCGCGCACAGGGATTCGGGCGGTTTGCCGAATTTCAAGCGGGCGATCAGTCCTTCCAGGTGCGGCCCGCGGGTGGGGTCAGCAATGAGGTGGACTTCGTCGATGACCACGCGCCCCAGCTTCAAATCTGGCAACCGCAGCAGCGCCCCAAACCGTTCGTAGGTGGAGATTAAGATGTCGGTTTCCTGCGGATAGACGGGATCGCTGTAATCCCCCGTCGCAACCCGAACGGTTGCCTCTATTCCAGACTTCTCCAGTTCCTTCTTGAAAGAATGGTCCATCTCGGTGGCCAGCGCCCGGTAAGGCACCAGGTAGACCTGCACGCCACGTTCGCGCCGCTCAACCGCCGAGCGCAAAATGCGGCGGCCAATGTAGCTTTTGCCGGTGGCCGTGGGCGCCACGATCAGGGCGTTGCCGGTGTCCAAAACACCGGCTTGGGAGGCTTTGTCGAAGAGGGGGAAGGACATAGCAAACAGTTAAGTAAGATAATTCTACTTCAAAATACAAAATCATTGAAGAGAAGACTTATCTTCTTTTAGGTTTTTGCTTCCTTCGTCATTGACGATACAACGATTTGTTATGTGTTGGCATTATCTTATTTTATAAAACCTACCGATCTTTTGCAACTGGAGCCAAAACGGCGGAAGCGGTTTGGGTTATATCAATCATTTCCCATTTATCCTTAAAATCATCTTCGTTAAATCTGTCTTTATGAATTGCCAAACATAATAAGTGAGTTGGTCTTGAAAGCCCCACATAGGCCATTTTTGTTAATTGCTTATCATATGTTCCTGCATTATTAAAACTATTATATTACCTTTAAATTGCTCCAGCAATCTGTTGGATTCATACTTTCGCTGATAAAATGTTTCTAAATATAATGTTCCAGTATGTGTCTGCCCCTTTGCAGCATGAATTGTTGTAACTTCTATTTTTGTCCCATCTTTTTCATAAATATTATCATTTTTCAATTTTGTAGGTTTAATTATGATTTGTTCATTATTCGCGGGAGTCTCGATGAATGACTGACTTTTTTGAATTGATTTCCCAAAGATATCCAAGAATTCAGTTATATAGCTTTTTAAATCAGGATAAACATTATTCTTATTGCCTTTGATGACATTGATGCTCCATTGATAGAGCAAGAGTTTCAATTTTTCATATTGTTTTTCATTATTCTCTTTCAAGAAAGACAGTAGCTTTTTCTTAGTATAATTTCGGTTATTGTCATCAAGTATATCCTCATATCTTAAGATTCGAATTAAAGCATTTAATATGTTTTTCCTAACTGATTCTAATGTTTTTTTATTTTTGTCATGATGAAAAAGGTAACTTTCGAGGCAGGCATAATCTTCTTTTGGTCTATGGTTATCGTCGTTAAATTTCTCCCAATAATTTTGAAGGCCTATTTTTCCATTATCAAGCTTTTCTTTTCTCCAGGCTATAGCTTTATAAGAGTTTTGAGGATTGTCTTGTAATTTTTTTTCTGCTAATAATTTATTAACTAATTTCGCAAACTCCGGAATAACATTTCTTATGGTATTATCATCAAAAACAAAAACATGTGGTTTAATATTGGTTCCAACAGGATTTGAAAATCTTCCTTCAATATCTATAAACTCTAATCCAAAATATTTAACTATATTTGCGACTTCGTTTGTTAGACGGTAACTTCCTTTTAATTTTAAAATAGTATCCCTGGCCTGCCAAATATTATCGAGCTTTGCATTCCCATTAAATATTGCCTGGTTTTTGTCTCCGATTCTTTGATAGTTTGAAAGACTATTGCCTCCATCAAAAAATATCTCTTCGAGCAAATCGTACTGATGTTTATCCATATCCTGCATTTCGTCAACAAAAACAAAGGGAAATCTTTTTTGCAATAGCTTTTTTATGTGCGGAAATTTATTTAGATAGCAGTTTGCCAGAAAATATGCATCATCAAAATGCAATACTGCAAAATCTTTCAATATTCTAACTTTAAAGTCAATCAACCACTTTTCTATTTTCCTTTTCTCATTTTCAGACCAGTCTTTAGATTTGGGTCTTTGTATTTTCAATTTATTGCCATTGATTTCATCGAGTAAAACCAAAATACCATTTTCCAAACCAAACCGGAATGAAGTTTTATAATTCTTGCCCATCAAGAAGTATCGGGCATTCTTTTGTTCCTGATGGGTAAATCCACTAATACTCCAACCGAAAATTTTTTCTACCTTTTCGTTATAAATTTCATCATCAATTCTATATACCTTCTTTTTGTAGCGATTAAGGTAATAAGGGATTGCTAAAAAATTATCAACAAAGCTTTGTATCGTACCTACAAAATTTGGATAATTAAATAACTTGGGGCAATATTTTCCAATCCTCTTTTTGATTTCATCAATGGCTGCATTGGTGTGGGAAATGACCAAAATCCCTGAATTATTATCGAAAGGAAGATGTTTTTCAAGAATTAATAATTTTGCCAATAAAGCGGTTGTCTTCCCACTGCCAGGTACGGCCTGTAAATCAATTGTTTGAACGTTTTTAATAAAATCTTTTCGTTCAGTATCGAAATGCTGATCTTCTTTTAAAAGGATATGTTCAGCATAAGCGATATCTTTATTGGTTATATTAATAACTGCAGGCATACTTAATTGCGTCAACCAAATATTTTATAGATTCATCATTTTCATTCACTGCAATTTCAGGCGGCTTCTTTTTTAAATCCTCATCAATAATATGCGCAAGTTGTTGTGAAATTATTGACTTGGATATTTTTTTGTTCAAAATAATATCGTTATATATTTCAAAAGCGATTTCTTCATAATTTTTGCCAGCAAACTTTGATGTAAAATCTTCCGTAATCTCACTAATGCTTTTTCCATCATTTCTCATCTCGATAACAGAATTTTTTACTGCTTCAAACAAGTGAGAAGCTAATGTTTTAGATAACCCTAAACAGTACTCCA